>CAMAWM010000026.1 GCA_945861965.1 Chitinophaga pinensis
AAGAAAATAAATAGAAAATTTTGCTGTCAATATAAAATACAGATTTAGACAAAGCAACAGAGTTTGCAACTTTGATGGGTGCTCTTGCACCTGAAACTCAAGAGTCTACAATTGCGGCACAGATATTGGATAGCGATGAAGTCGATTCAGAAAGACATAACGCGACCCTTCATACTATAAAGGTAGATAATATTGAGGAAGCTGATAAAATAGCCCAATCAATAGGATTCGACCATACGGTTGATATAAAGAGGGGGGTTATAGAATTAATATATTTTAAATGGTTTACTGATGAACAGTCAAACTCTTTTAAAGAAAAATTAAAATTATTAACACATAAACTAAAAAAGAAAGGAATAAATTATGAAAACAAAAAAAGAGCAATCGAATCAAGATACATCGAATCAGGAGAAGATAAAGAAAGCGAATGGAAAAGAAACGACATCCTTAGAGGAATGGAAGAGGCGTAGGGAGAGGATACAGGAAATATTGGGAGGGGAGTGGGACTTCAGCGAGGCGGGCAAAACCTTCGTGATGCCATTCAAGAAGGGCAGAAACGAAACGAAGAATTAATAAGACAACAAGGTCTTAAGAATGAGAGAAAGGAATACGGACTTTTAAAAGCGAAAGAAGAGGCGTGGGCAAACAAGGGTATGAAATTACCCGATGCCGATATTAAGAGGTTGACGGAATTATATAATATATTGATTCCATCTGTATCGGAAACAATAAAGAATGCGGAAGATGATTACGATGACGCTAAAAAAGAATTAGAGGATGTAGCGGATAAAGTCATTGGCAAATTAGGATTTTTGTCTAAATTCCCTATTAAGAAAGTATTTAGGGCTGCTATTAAGATAATGCGGTGGTATAAAGGTAAGGCAAATTGGCTGGGTGATGGGGCAAGGGCTAATATAATCGTCTTTAATAAAAAAGACATTATGGTGGTCTATAATAAATTACAAAAAATATACAAGGGTGGAATTATACGAAGCATACAAGAGGAAACAGAACTTGGATATTCTAAGAAATTATTAGAAGTTAGAACATCGAATGGAAAACTTGCTGAGTTCCAATTTACAAATAACTATTCATTTGTTTTGCGATTTTTTTTGCTTCAATTGCAGCAACATCTGCAAAATCTTTTTCATTTGATGCGTAAATTATATTACGCGATGAATTAATCAATAATCCTACGTCTTCATTCATTCCAAATTGAACAACTTCATCTAAATTTCCTCCTTGTGCACCAATTCCTGGAACTAATAAAAAATGTTTCGCTGCGTGTTTTCTAATCAACAATAAATCTTCTGCCTTCGTTGCTCCTACAACAAACATTAAATTATTTTCATCGCCAATTTTGCAAGTCGTTTTAATAACTTTTTCAAATAAAAATTCGTCACCAATTTTTTGTTGTTCGTAATCTGCACTTCCTTTATTTGATGTCAATGCAAGTACAATTCCCCACTTGTTTTTAAACTTAAAAAATGGTGCAATGGAATCTCTACCCATATAAGGTGCTAGTGTGATAGCATCAAAATTCATTTGATCAAAGAAAGCATGTGCATACATTTCACTTGTGTTTCCAATATCGCCACGTTTTGCATCAGCAATAGTTAAAATATTTTCTGGTATTAATTTTAAAGTATCCAACATGCTTTGCCATCCTTTTGGTCCATTGGCTTCGTAAAATGCTGTATTTATTTTATAGGCAACACAATATTGTTTTGTTGCATCAATAATGGCTTTATTAAAACTTAAAATTGGATCTTCATCTTCTAACAAATGAGTTGGAATTTTTTTAATATCGGTATCTAAACCTATACTTAGAAAAGATTTCTTAATTCGAATTTGGTGTATTAATTCTTGTCGTGTCAATTTAGTAAAATTTAAAAAAGCATATTTAATTCAATCAAAAAATTCTGCATGTTTTTCCCTGAATTAGGTGGATGCATGTTTTCAGCTAAACCATTATTTATGTCTAACAAACCATATTTTCCTGCAAACTGAAATGCAATTCTTTCAATTCGTAATTGATAAACTGCACACAAAGCAACATCAAAATTTTTAACATTTAAATTGGTAGCAACCGCAATTAGATCTTTTCCTTTAAACATAGTTGAGCCCATAATATACGATGCTTGAAATCCTATTCCGGCTTTATTATCTCCGTCTTTGCTTAGATTATACAATAAATAAAAAGGCATATCAATATAATATAATTTTATGATGCTGTAGCCGGTATCGTTATTATTAAAATTGCTACCTCTCAAACTGATATTGGTTTCAAGCTGCAGCGCAAATCGACTTGTTTCAAATTTTCTTCTAACATACAAACCGCCATTTAATCCAAATCGGAAAGTGGAATTTTTATTTTCCTCGCCAAGTAATGTGCTGAATTGTGTGCCTAATTTTATTCCAAATTTGTACGTTTTATCGGGTTCTGCCAATATAGGTGTTTCTTCGTCTGACGCCTCAAGCGTACTATCTATTCCGTCTATTTGAGAGAAAGAAATTGTACTTGTTAAAACTAAAAGTACAAATAGTATTTTTTTAATAATGTGCATTGATTATGGCAAATCTAAAAATTAATTGATTAGAACAGGTAAAAAAATTACAACTAAAAAATTGACCAAGTATCGTCCATTAATTCTTCTTCGTATTTTTTTTCGTTGTCGTAATTTTTAGATGAATTAAAATTCCAAATAAGTGATAAACGAACAAACCCAACATTATTCAAATTGTAATTAAAGTTATTTATCACTTTTCTGTTTTCATCAACAACACTTATGTGCTGATTTGCGACTAATCCAATTTGAGTGCTTAGCCAAAACGAGTGATTGAATTTATAATTTAACTGTCCGCCAACTGTAAAATTTCGCCTTCTAAATAAATAAATTGAATTTGTATTATCTACATTAAGTTTATTTTGATATCTATTTATACCACCAGTTGCACGAACAAAAAAATTGCAATTAAATTTTTCATTCACCAATTTTGTATAATTAAAACTGAAAGGTAAGTTGATATTTAGTGTTGATTTTTCAGATAATTTAATTCTTGAACCCAACACAGGAATTACTAATCCATCACCAAAAACAAAGGTGTAAGTAATTCCAAAATGATATAAAAATTTATTGGACACTCTTCTCATAAATACAAACGATGAAGCATATCGAACATAGAAATCGTTGATTGTAAATTCGTCCTCGTTTGCTGATGGAACAACTGAAAACGAATAGATATTTTTTCCTTCGGGATGATAAAAACAAGAAATTCCCAAAGAAGCATTAATAAGCGTGCGACTGAAAACCGAATCGCCTAAGTCAAGTTTGCTTACATTTAAATTAGGCGATAAATAAATTCCTGCAGATGAAATCGAATTATCTTTTTCTGTAATTTTTTGATACAGCGGAGATCTATAACTAAATGTTTTTTGTGAAAAATCAAATTGCAAAGAGTCCCTAAATTTGGTTTTTACCTGGCCTTGTTCGAATAATGACAATGTAAATCTTTTACCCGTTTTGGGTGAAATGTTTTGTGCTGAATTTGTATAAAATAAAAAGGCAAATACACATAGAAAAAAAATAGATTTATTTGAAAATAATTTCACAAATTTATTTCAAAAATAGCTTGCCAATTGAAAACATTTGGGAGTTATTGCTCAATTGATAAAAGTAAATTCCTTTTGCAAAGCCGGAAACTGAAGGCGAAAACTTCTTTTGATTTATGTTTTCAGTAAGAATATTTTTTCCGAACAAATCAATAATTGATACTCTGTAATTTTCGTTTTGTTCGAACTTTTCAAACTCAAAAATCGGATTCATTTCATCGTCATAAAATAGTTTTACTTTCAGCTTTGATGATTCAAATTCAGCTATTCCGTTTGATGATTTCCAAATATTATAAAGCGTTTGTAAAGAATCAATAGGGTCAACTTTGATGTTTCCAACTACATTGTTTTCATACGACATATAAAGGTCAAGTGAATACTTATCTATTGTATCAGTAGGTTTTGCTACGCGAATGAAAGATGATAATGACGATGTGTTATGTGATGAACATCGAGTATCTGCGCCTACAATATTTGCACCTTGTAATGCTTCCATTAATTTGTCGGCTAAAGTTCCATTGCTATTTAAAAAACGACTTTCGATAGAATCTAAAATTTTTTGTCCGAGTAAAATATTTCCTTGTATTGCATAATTTTTTCCAAGCACATGTTTTTTATAATTCATACAGCCGCTTCCAGTAAAACCAGAACTGCGAGGATGGCCAGCATTGAAATCCACAATTCCGTATTGACGAACTGAGGAATCTCCCCAAGCATCGTTTGCTTTTAACCAAGCAATAATTTGTTGTGGCGAATCGCCAGCCAACATGCGTGTTCGTGCGCTTTGTTGATTAAGGCCATCGTATTGCGCTTGCGTATGAATAGCACCTTTGCCTGGAATTACATCGCTTATTATTTGTGCTCCATGAGGCGCAATAGGTAAAATAATACCTATGCAAGATGCTCCAGCACTTCCAATTTCACCACTTACTGAATCAACAGCAACGATTGAAAAGGTGTCTTGTGAAAATAAATAAAATGGACTGAATAAAACTGAAGCCAAACAAAGCAGAAGTTTTTTCATAATGTTTATTTGTTCAATTAAAAAGAGCTAAACATTTATCAATGTTTTGTATGCCCCTACATCCAATAAATCGGCAACTTCGTTGGGATTAGAAATAGAAGCTTTTATCATCCAACCATTTCCATAAGGATCGTTGTTTAATGAATCTGGAGTGTTTTCAAGTGCGGAATTTACCTCTAACACTTCGCCACTTAAGGGCATAAACAAATCCGATACTGTTTTTACAGCTTCTACAGTTCCAAATACATCGTGTTGCTTTATAGTTTTGCCTTGACTTGTAATATCAACAAACACAATATCGCCTAACTCGCTTTGAGCAAAATCTGTAACGCCAACGTAGCAAATATCGCCTTCAATTCTAACCCATTCGTGGTCTTTGGTGTACTTTAAGTTTTCTGGAAAATTCATGTTTGTCGTTTTATAATTTTTTGCAAAATAGAGTTTAGAATTTAAAATAAAAAAATAGCAATTATCAGATTTAGTTTGTTACGAAAACTAACCAAAATCTATCTCGGTGCTATCGCCAATGTTTAAACTTTGCTTGTTCCCTTTAAGCACTGCATCGTTGCCAATTAATGAATGCTCTAAAATAGCATACTCAATCTGAGCAAATGGTCCGATGATGCTGTCTTTAATCACTCCGTAATTTAGAATTGCATTTTCACCAATCGAAACATTTGGACCAATAATTGAATTTGTTATTTTACATCCCTTACCAATAAAAACGGGCGGAATAATGATTGTGTGTTCGAAATTATATTTTTTTGAATTGTAATTAATTCGTTTAAGTAACAGAGAATTTGTTTCAAGCAGTATTTCTTTTTTACCGCAATCAAACCAATTGTCAACATTGAAACTTTTAAATTGTATCCCTTTTTCAATCATACGCATTAAGGCGTCTGTTAATGTAATTTCGTTGTGCGTAGTTCGTTTTTTTGAAATATTTTCATCCAATGAATCCATTAATTCTTGGCTGTTATTAAATTTATAAATTCCAACCAAAGCAAGATTTGATTTAGGTATCGCAGGTTTTTCGATTACTCGTTTTATCATACCATTTTTATCAACTTCAGCAACTCCAAACATTCTTGGATCCTCAACAGCTTTTACACCTAAATAATTTCCGGGTTTCTGCAATATTTTCTTCAGATCAAAGTCCGTAATTGTATCTCCAAAAACTACTAAAAGAGTCTCATTTTTTTTAACCAAATCTTTGGCTAACCAAATGGCATGTCCAACACCTTTACCAGTTGTTTGAATTACAAAACTGCATTTAATTTTTGGATAGTGTTTGCATATATATTCTTCAATTTTATCGCCCAAATAACCAATTATAAAAACAAATTCATTGACTCCTGCATCAATCAAACTTTCAGTAATGTGAGCCAAAATGGGCTTGCCGGCAATTGGTATTAGCGCTTTTGGTTGGGTATGCGTATGCGGACGCAATCTAGTGCCAATTCCAGCTACGGGAATAATTGCTTTCATTATAAATTAAGAAATGTTTCAGTATCAAAAATAAGAATTTGCCAAGCAAGCGCAACATTATTTTTATGTTGGGTACAAATATTTTTATAAGTTGCGAAACATAAAATATTTACAGAAATGTCCAACACCCAAATCATGCAACGAGATACAGCAATTTTTGATTTAATAAAAAAAGAACAAAAGCGTCAGGAGCAAGGCATTGAACTAATTGCCTCTGAAAATTTTACTAGTCGACAAGTGATGGAAGCTATGGGAAGCGTACTTACAAATAAATATGCTGAAGGATTGCCAGGAAGGAGATATTACGGTGGATGCGAAGTTGTAGATGAAGTAGAGAATTTAGCCATTGAGCGATTGAAAAAACTTTTTGGAGCGCAATGGGCCAATGTGCAACCGCATAGTGGAGCGCAAGCCAATGCTGCAGTTATGCTTGGATGTTTGAATGCCGGAGATAAAATTTTAGGATTTGACCTTTCGCACGGTGGGCATTTAACTCATGGATCGCCTGTAAATTTTTCAGGAAAATTATATTGTCCAAGTTTTTATGGGGTTGAAGAAAATACTGGAACTATAGATTGGAATAAAATTGAAAGCATAGCCAAACGAGAATTGCCAAAACTGATTATTTGCGGTGCTTCAGCTTATAGCCGCGATTGGAATTATGAAAAGCTTCGCGAAGTTGCCGATTCGGTTGGTGCTTTGCTTTTAGCTGACATTTCGCACCCTGCAGGTTTGATAGCGTCAAAATTATTGAATGATCCGATGCAGCATTGTCACATTGTTAGCTCAACCACTCATAAAACATTGCGCGGACCAAGAGGTGGAGTAATAATGATGGGAAAAGATTTTGAAAATCCGTATGGTCAAAAAACTCCAAAAGGCGAGTTGAAAATGATGAGCGCAATTTTAGATTCTGCTGTTTTTCCGGGCACTCAAGGCGGACCGCTTGAACATGTAATTGCAGGAAAAGCAATTGCATTTGCTGAAGCGCAAACGGATGAATACAAAAGCTATTGCAAGCAAGTAGTATCAAATTCTAAAGCAATGGCAACTGCTTTTATTAGTGGGGGCTATAAAATTATTTCAGGCGGAACCGATAATCATTTAATGTTAATTGATTTGAGAAATAAAAATATTTCAGGAAAATTAGCCGAAAACACGTTGATAAAAACTGATATCACCATAAATAAAAACATGGTTCCATTTGACGATAAATCACCTTTTGTAACAAGTGGTATTCGTGTTGGAACGGCTGCAGTTACTACGAGAGGAATGAAAGAAAAGGAAATGGAACAAATTGTTGACTTCGTAGATGAAGTTCTGATGAGTATAGAAAACGAGAAAAAACTTGCAGAAATTAAAAATAAAATTAATCAATGGATGGCTGAATTTCCGCTTTATGGAAACTAAATTCTTGTAAAAAGCAGTCAATTTTTCTTCATTTGCACTAATCAGCCAAAAATATAACAGCTATTAAAATCATTTAATACGCCATTTAAATTAAATTAAAGACAATACAGATAATAATCTTAATTTGTTAAGATTATTTTAAGAAATATGCAATAGAAATAAGATTTAGGTAATAAGGGTTTGGTTGCCTATGAAACAAAACCTCTATCCGTTTTCAAATCGAGGCATCTTTTTAAAAAATTGATGCCTCTTTTTTTTATTCCGCTACATTTGCCAACATGAAAATTGATAATAAAGTTGCAGTTGTTACAGGTGTAAGTAAAGGAATTGGATTTGAAGTGGTTAAACAATTATTGGAAAAAGGGGCCAAAGTATTTGGATTGGGTAGAAATAACAATGACCTAATAAATGAAAATTATTGTTTCATAAAATGTGACGTCCAAAATTACGAGGAAGTTTGCGATGCCTTTTCAAAAATATTTTCACTTACAAATTCAAAGATTGATATTTTAGTAAACAATGCTGGGCTTGGCTATTTCGGTTTTTTAGAACAAACAAGTGTTGATGAATGGCGCCAAATGATGAATACAAATGTTGATGCAATTTTTTATTGTTGTAAAAATGCCTTGCCATCAATGAAAAAAAACGAACATGGTCACATCATCAACATCGCTTCAATAGCCGCACTTGAAGGGTATCCGCAAGCATCTGCATATTGTAGCAGCAAATGGGCAGTTAAAGGATTAAGCGAAGCCTTGTTTCGCGAAGTGCGCGATTTTAAGATTAAAGTAACGTGTATTTATCCTGGTTCAACCAAAACGGATTTTTTTAAAAATAGCCCAAATATTCAAGCACACGATTTTATGTTGATGCCTCAAGATGTTGCTATAACGATTGTTCAGGCGATTGAAATGCCGGAAAACTTTCATACTGTAAATCTGGAAATTCGTCCATTGCAACCAAAAGGGCCAAGTAAATAAACAATAGAAAACAGTAAAATTTATACTACAACTTTTACGTATGTTAAAACAAATTTATAAAGACAAACCGCTTGCAACTATTTTGTTTGTGGGATTTATTTTTCGATTGATTGCGGTTCTATTTTCAAAAGGTTATGGTATGAGTGATGACCATTTTTTAATTATTGAAGTGCCGCAAAGTTGGGTTGATGGCTTGGATGTAAATAATTGGTTGCCCGGTTTACATAATCCGAATGCAAAACCCTGTGGACACAGCTTGTTTTATACTGGCTTGCATTATTATTTATTGTTATTTTTTAAACAAATTGGATTAAACGATCCCAATTTCAAAATGTATTTCATTCGATTAATTCACGCATTATATTCACTTATTACAATCGTTTACGGATATAAAATTACAGCGAAATTATCAAGCGAAAAAAATGCAAAAGTTGTTGCTTGGCTACTTGCTTTGTTGTGGTGTTTTCCAATGTTAAGTGTTAGAAATTTGGTTGAAATGGTGTGCATTCCACCACTTATTTTTTCAATGTGGTTGATAGTAAAATATTGGCATGAAGACAAGAAAAAAATATTTCTGCTTGCAGGTTTGATTGCAGGATTAGCATTTTCGATTCGATTTCAAACTTCAACTTTTATAGCTGGAATGGGTTTGGCAATTTTGCTAAACAAAAAATATTTTGAAAGCGTATTGTTCGGAATTGGCGCAATAATTTCAGTATGTTTAATTCAAGGCGGAATCGATTTTTTGATTTGGGGAAAACCATTTGCCGAGTTCGAAGAATATACGCTTTACAATATGCAACATGCCAACGATTACATTGTTGGCGATTGGTATAATTACTTGCTTTTAATTGCCGGAATTTTAATTCCGCCCATTAGTTTTTTTATCGTTTTTGGAAACATAATAAATTGGAGAAAAATGCTTGTGGTGGTGTTGCCTTCCTTGTTGTTTTTGATTTTTCACAGCGCATTTCCAAACAAGCAAGAACGATTTATACTTCCCATAATTCCTTTTTTGATAATAGCTGGAATAAGTGGGTGGAATAGTTTTGCAGAGCAATCTAATTTTTGGATAAAAAGGAAGAAAACTTTGCAAAATATTTGGGTTTGGTTTTGGGTATTAAATATTGTTGTGCTTTTAATTTTAACACCTTCATCAACAAAAATAAGTAGGGTAGATGCAATGAATTATCTTTCTGCAAAAGTTGATTTAAAAAATTTTATTCTTGAAACGAGCAATAGCGATGAAACTATATTAATGCCTCGTTTTTATCTTAAAAAATGGATAAATTTTTATTCGCTGAAAAAAAGCGATTCGCTCGATACATTCGCTCGAAATTTAATAACTAAATCAATTTCAGAACATCCGAATTATATTGTTTTTGGAGAATCAGAAAATCTTGAAAATCGATTAGCAAAAATTCAAAAACATTTCAACGATGTAACTTTTGAAACAACTATTCAGCCAAGCTATTTGGATAAAATTATGCATTGGTTAAATCCTTACGGGAATGAAAATCAGACTTATTTTATTTACAAACTTGGGAATTTAAAATCGTCCGATGAAATTTCAATCTATAATTGATAAATTCTCAGACAAACACACACCCAATTTTTTTACCAGTATAATAGTTTTATTTTCGCCACTCAAAATTTTTAAAAAGCAAAGATTTTAATGAGAACTATACAATTTCGAGAAGCCCTACGTGAAGCATTAACAGAAGAAATGCGAAGAGACTCAAATGTTTTTTTGATTGGCGAAGAAGTTGCAGAATACAACGGTGCATATAAAGTCAGTCAGGGAATGTTGGATGAATTTGGCGAAAAACGTGTAATTGATACTCCAATTGCCGAACTTGGTTTTGCCGGAATTGCAATTGGCGCAGCAATGAATGGATTGAGACCAGTGGTTGAGTTTATGACGTTTAATTTTTCATTGGTTGCAATTGATCAGGTAATAAATTCTGCAGCTAAAATGTACCAAATGAGTGGCGGGCAATTTAATATTCCAATGGTTTTTCGTGGACCAACAGGAAGTGCCGGACAATTGGGTGCACAGCATTCGCAAGCGTTTGAAAATTGGTATGCAAACTGTCCTGGTTTAAAAGTGGTTGTTCCTTCAAACCCAGCCGATGCAAAAGGATTATTGAAAACTGCAATACGAGATAACGATCCTGTAATTTTTATGGAAAGCGAACAAATGTATGGCGACAAAGGAGAAGTTCCTGAAGGGGAATATTTAATTCCGATCGGTAAAGCCGATATTAAAAGAGTTGGCGAAGATGTTACAATCGTATCGTTCGGTAAAATTATAAAAGTAGCTTATGCGGCCGCTGACGAATTGGCCAAAGAAAATATTAGCTGTGAAATTATTGATTTGCGTTCTGTTCGCCCAATTGATTATGCAACAGTTATTGAATCGGTAAAGAAAACAAATCGACTAATAATTGTTGAAGAAGCTTGGCCGCTTGCATCCATAAGTACTGAAATAACTTATATGGTTCAGAAAAATGCATTTGATTATTTAGATGCTCCAATTAGAAGAATTACAACAGCAGATGCTCCACTTGGATATTCAACTAATTTTGTTGAAGCTTTTTTGCCAAGCGTAAAACAAATTGTTGTTGCAGTAAAAGAAGCAATGTATAGATAAAAGAGCCTAAATTTTTTCTATAAGAATGGAATTTTAACAACTACAGCTTTCAATAATTTCTCCCGAATTTCAATAAAAATTTCTGAACCAATTTTTGAGTGTTCTGTTTTAACATATCCCATTCCGATTCCTTTATTCATGGATGGCGATTGAGTACCTGAGGTAACTTCGCCAATTTCATTTCCGGATACATCTTTTATTTTATAATAATGGCGAGGAATACCACGATCAATTAATTCAAATCCTACTAATTTTTTAGAAACACCATTCGTTTTTAAGTTTGAGTGATATTCAGAATTGATAAAGTTTTTTGTGAATTTAGTTATCCAACCTAAACCGGCTTCAATGGGCGAAGTTTCGTCATTGATATCGTTTCCATAAAGGCAAAATCCTTTTTCCAATCGTAAGGTGTCTCTTGCTCCAAGCCCTGTAGGCGTAATGTTAAATTCTTTTCCCGCTTCAAATACGGCATCCCATAATTTTCGAGCATCTTCATTTTGACAATACAATTCAAAACCGCCCGAGCCAGTATAACCCGTATTGCTAATCCAAACTTCAGACAAAGCACCCATTGCACCAATTTTAAAACTGTAATATTCTATACTCGACAAATCGACATCTGTTATTTTTTGAAGAGTATTTATTGCATTAGGCCCTTGAACAGCAAGCAATGAAAGATAGTCGCTATAATTAGTCATTTCTACTCCAAACGTATTATGTTTTGAAATCCAATTCCAATCTTTTTCAATATTGCTAGCATTTACCACCAGCATATATTCGTTATCTTTTACTTTATAAACCAATAAATCATCTACAATTCCACCCTTGTCGTTTGGCAAACAACTGTATTGTATCTTTCCATCAGTCAATTTGGAAGCATCGTTTGAAGTTACATATTGAATTAAATCCAAAGCGTGTTCGCCTTTTAAATAAAATTCGCCCATGTGGCTAACATCAAATACTCCAACAGAATTTCGAACAGCTAAATGTTCTTTGATAAGATTTGTATAAAGAACAGGCATATTATATCCGGCAAATTCTATCATTTTCGCACCAAGCGATACGTGCAAATCATTTAAGGCAACAAGTTTCATTTTTAGATAATTTTTTTTGATTGCGAAGATAATTGAAATTGTGAAATGGATAATTCAATGTAAAATCGAAATTAAAACCATGTTTGATTTTATAGATTTCTGTTGTCGAGCCAGTTTTTTTGTTTAGGATATTTTAGTTCTTGAAGCACCGAAGATTTTACATTTATTTGAAAGAAAAAAAACTGATATCCAAACGGAGTAATTGGAGACCAATCAAAGGTAAAAACCCAACAATGCAAATCTCTTTTTAAGTTTATATTTAGACTACTTATTTTATTGTTTACAAAATCCCAACCACTATTATAATTTACAGACCAACCTGCAGTTGGACTCAAACTACCGCCAAAACCAAGTGTTTGCACATAATTGCTATTGGTTAAATAAAGATCGGTTTTGTTTGCGACATAGTTAATATTATAGTTTAAAGAGATATTCCAAGGTAGCGAAAATGGTGTGTATCCTAATGCAATCATTTCTTTTTTAACAGCTTCTTTTTTGTTTTTATTTCCAGATAAAGTTTCTGAATTTATACTATACGAAAGTCCAAGATCTGCATAATTTATTTTCCCCAAAACACCGTCTTCAAAATAAAATTTATTTATTCGTGAAATTGATTTTGAAGACCCATTGGTAACAATACTATTTTTATAAGGATCAATATTCAAATTACTATTTATATTAATAGATTTAAACACAGTGGTTCTTGCTCTTAAATTAATAATACTAAATTTCATACTATCTGCAAAAATGTTGTAGTGCCCAGAAACACTGAAACTTTCTAAGATTTTCACTTTTTCTAAACTCCAAGATGTATCGTTTTTCACCCGCACTTTCATTTCTAAATTGTTGTTAACTCCAAAAGTTATATTTCCCTGTTTTCCTTGTGATGGCGAACCTCCGTAGCTATTTTCAAAAATGCTGTACTTGCCTGTTTTTCCTGTACTGTCAACCTGATACGACTTGTAAAACCCCCAACTTTCATCGCTGAAATCAGGTTGGTATACAAATCCAATACTTGGATCAACTACATGTCGGATTGCTGCAATTTTTCCTTTTGCAAAATTTTTCTGTCCATACCATTTTGTACTAATGCTTGCATTTGAATAATAGCTAAACCATCTTTCAAAACCACTAACTCGTTGTTTAATCACGCCTTTTTGTTCGCTTGTATTCATATAAACTTTTCGAATGGTATTTGGAGCCCATGTTTCATTATAATTGATGCCAATGGATAGTTGATAATATTTTAAAAGCTTGAAGGATGTATTTATTGGAACATTATGTTGAAATCCATAGCTAAATGCAGAGTCAATGTATTTAAGCCATTCGCTTTGTGTTCTATTTCTAAAAAGTGTGGTATCGGTCGTGTTTACAGAATTGCTAAATGATCCACTATAACTAAGATTAATATTTTCGTACCAAAATTCTGCAGTTGGTTTGTTTTTAGATTTTAATGGATTAAACGAAGTTACATTTATAGCAGCATTTGGGAAACTAACTCCTAAAGTACGCTTTTGTAAATTTTGACTAATTCGCGCATTGCTTGTAAAGAAAATTTTATTCTGACTTAGCGATTTTGAAAACGCTATGCTGGATTGTGATGTGGATGAATAACTATTTGCAGTTGCTGGATTTATACTTTGAGAAAAATAAGTTGAACTCATCAAATTTACATCTGCATTAAAATTTACACCCGGCCTTGCCTTTTGATCCATTCTATGGTTCCACTGAATTTTGTAATTTTTGGTAGTGTTGAAATTTGGATCATCAGAACTTCCGTTGTTGTACATTAAATACTCTAAATTCAATCCGCCTAAAAATCGATATCGAGCGGCATAATTAAATTTTGATTTTAGTTCGTACGATGCGTTTGCCCAAACAGAAGCACGAAGTGTTAAATCGTATTTTTCGCCCAAGCCAAAATAATATCCTCCATCGCGCAAAAAATATCCTCGTGTTGCAGTTCCTCCTCCATATTCACCACCCCATTGCGGAATAATTACACCCGATTGCTGTCCGCGTTTTAATGGAAATATTCCGAACGGGACAAACAAGGGAGTTCGTAAACCTTCAATCATTAAATTGGCCGGACCTGTTATTACTTTTCTGTTTGGAATTACTTTTAATTTTTCGGCAATGATCATAAAATGCGGTTCGTCAGCATCGCAGGTTGTGTAATAAGCTCCTTCAAGATAAAAATTATTATCGGGATCGCGTTTTACTTTAGCGCCTTTAATATGTCCTTCGCCTTCGGTGGTTTTAAATTCGCTTAAATAACCTTTTTTTGTAACGTAATTGTATGTGATTTTTACAGCTTTATAATCATTGCTTCCTTGTTTAAATTCAGGAGTGCCTTGCAAATTTCCCATGCTATCCAATCTTCCCAAACTGCTGATGGTATTTTTATTTAAGTTGATAATTATGTGATCAGATTGATTGCTTAGGTCTTCGTAATAAACCTTCGCATCGCCAAATAAATCAACCAGTTTGGCATACTCGTCATACACAATTGAATCGTTGGCAGAATATTTGACCTTAGAATGCATTGCAGCACTTGTTCGTGGCAAATAGTTTGTGCTATCAACTATAGTAATGCTACTATCAGATGGAATTATTTTTTTTTTCGAAACTATTGAATTGAAATTTATGGTGTCTGATTT
This sequence comes from Chitinophaga pinensis, assembly GCA_945861965.1. Lineage (GTDB taxonomy): Bacteria > Bacteroidota > Bacteroidia > UKL13-3 > UKL13-3 > CAMAWM01. Next base: position 14,923 of record CAMAWM010000026.1, read on the forward strand.
TGAAGAATTTAATTTACTATCGAGAGTAATATTTTTTTTAATTGTTAACGTGTCCGAAATTTTTAATTTATTTTGCTGTGCAATAGAATAAAAAGCAGATAGCATCATTAGAGAGATTAAAAAATAACCGCGTCCGAGATTGTAAAATGGATTATATGAAAAAGGGATTTTCAACAATGGCAAAACTAATTAAACTTGGCAAAATCATGAGGTTTGAAAATTTCGTGCCAGTACTTGCCCTGTTGATATTTACTTGTGCCACTCTTCCAACACTTACTAAAAGTTTAGTGAAAACAATTGTAATTGATGCCGGACATGGAGGCCATGACTCTGGATGTCAGTATGGTGGAGTTAAAGAAAAAGATGTTACGCTCAAAATTGCATTGGAACTCGGGAAAAAAATAAATGATAAATTTCCTGAGATAAAAGTTTTTTATACTCGAAAAACGGACGAATTCGTGAAACTTTGGGACAGAGCGGAAATTGCCAATAAAGCGCATGCCGATTTATTTATTTCAATTCATTGCAATGCAAACAAGAAAAATACAGTTTATGGAACAGAAACTTTTGCAATGGGATTACACAAAGCCGAAGGAAATTTAGATATCGCAAAACGCGAAAACGATGTAATTTTAATGGAGGAGCAATACATTGAAAGGTATGATGGATTTGATCCAAACTCACCAGAAACACACATCATTCTTTCGCTTCATCAGAATGCATATTTAGAAAAAAGTATCACTTTTGCTTCCTTGATTGAAAAACAATTTTCGCAAATTAATAACCGAACAAGTCGTGGAGTTAAACAAGCTGGATTTTTAGTGCTTTGGAAAACAAAAATGCCAAGTGTACTTATTGAAACTGGATTTCTTTCAAATAAACAAGACAGAATCTTGCTGACAAGCAAAAGTGGTGTTGATAAAATAGTAAATGCTATTGCAAATTCGGTAGCAGATTTCTAATAAAACTACCGAATTCTGATACCCTTAATAATAAATAAATGCGGCACTTTAAATAAAAAATTTATTTTTGCTTCAAAATAATTTTAAAATTGAAAATTAGTAAAGAAGCAAGAGTTGGATTATTTGCAGCTATATCAATAAGCCTGCTTTATTTTGGTTACAATTTTTTGCGAGGCAAAAAGTTTTTTTCTGCATACAAAACATACTATATAATTTACAACGATGCAGATGGTCTTGTAAACTCAACGCCTGTTTATATTAATGGTGTGAAGCATGGACAAGTTGAATCGGTAACATTACCCGATTATTCAAAAACCGATAGCATTTTAATTACCCTTTTCATTAACAAAAAAATTAAGATTGGAACTGGTGCAATTGCAAGAGTTGCAAAACCAAGTTTTTTGGAGGGAAATATTATTAGCATCGAAAACATTGATTCGGGTGAGTTTAAAGAAGAGGCAACTTATTTGCACGGCATTAGAGATTTGGATATTACCACAACCATAAACAATATGGTTGCACCGATACGAAATAAAAGCGAACAAGTATTAATTACACTTGATAAAGTATTGGGCTCATTAAGAGAAGTTTTTAATGAAAAAGGCACAGTAAATTTAAGCAACAGCGTGGTGGATTTTAGCGCAACAATTCATTCGTTGAGACTTACTGCTGAAAATTTGAACCAGATTGTATCGAAAGAAGGTGGACAGCTAAGCAATACAATTAACAATATGCAAAGCATTACTGCAAATCTTGCACAAAGCAATAATGAAATAAATAAAACGCTGAAAAATGTGAGTTTAATAAGCGACTCGCTTGCAAATTCAAATTTAAAAATGGCCATTAATAATTTGAGTATTTTGGTTGCTGAATTATCATTAATGTCGAGTAAGATTAATAAAGGCGAAGGCACTTTAGGGTTATTAGCTAATGACGAAAAGCTTTACGAAAACTTGAACAAAAGCACCAAAGAATTGAATGCATTACTAAAAGATATTCAACGTTATCCAGGAAGGTATATCAATGTTTCTGTTTTTGGCGGACCAGCAAAAGACACTGAAAAAAAACGGGAAAAAGACATTAACAACGGAACCTACAAACCGGAGTAAATTAATTTGTCGGCTAATTTTTAATCAAATAAATCCCTGCCATTTTCTGATAAACCATTCAACACTTAGAAAAGTAAGTAAAACGAAAAACAACCATTTTAAATTTAATAAATCTTTTACTTCTGTTTGTTTGTAAATTATTGGTTTTATTTTTTCATTGAGTTTTATTTTTTCAACTAGTTCATTCATGTTTTCAGGAAAAAACATTTCAGCACCACTCTCTTTTGCAATGCTGTTCAACAATTGATGATTGGCTTTTGTTTCCAAAAATTCATCTTGCAATGCAACGATACTAAACACACCTTTTCGTTCATCTAATTTGTTTCCACGACTAACGCTTGCTTTGTATGAATAATTTCCAATGGGCAAAATTCCAACATTTAAATGGTAAGATTTTTCTGTTTTACTAAAAGTAAAATTGAAATTTTTTCCGCTTGAATTAGTGATTTGCAAAAACACATCTGTGTTGTTTTGCAACTCAAAACTTTCGTTATAAAGCTCTGCATCAAAACCAATAATTTCATTTTCATTAAACTTGCGTTTTTCGGGATTAACCCTAAACAAACTTTTGTCTTCGCGTAGCGCTATAGTTTGTAATACTTTTGAAAGTAAATCATCACTAATTTGATGTGTTTTGTTTTTTTCAAAATCGGCTAATCGCCATTTCCAAAAACCTTCACCGCAAATAAATCCAACATTTCCTGAATTGTTTTTTGAAACAAAAATTAATGGATAGTTTGTAGCGATATATCCAATTTGCTGTTTGAAAATAATATCTGCATCTGCATTAATAATATAGTTGCCATAAGGCGAAATTAATGGTGGGAATTTTGAAATTTGAATAACATTGTTTTCGTCTAAATTAAACGAAGTTGTGTTTTGATTAAACAATGCAGATGCTTCGTTGTACGAACCACGATTTCCAGTAATGTTTAGTGAAGGTCCGAGTTGTGAAAGTTGGTTTAAATTGGTTTGTGTTCCTAGCACATAAAGCAAGGATTTTTTTTTATTTTTTAATTGCTGAATGATGTTCATTCCTTCAGATTTCCAACCAGGCAGTTGATGCAAAATCACTACATCAAATAAATTTAAATCTTCGTTCTTAAATTCATTTATCAATTTAATATTACAACTATAATTTTGATTGTTTTCAATTCCATTTTTCAATGCGCTTAAATCAGGATGAGGAACTTGAGCAAGCAATAAAACTTTCTGTTTTGCTTTGATAACATCTACAAAAAAATCAAACGAATTATTAGCATAACTAATTTCATTTTCCAATCGATTAATTTTTACTTTATAATGTTGTGTTCCTTCAATATTTGATAGTAGAGTTATCGGAATTGTATTAAAAAAAGAAGCTGCATTTATTGAAATTGATTTAGAAAAAACGACAGTTCCGTTGTGTTCAATTGTTAGATTCAAGTTTTCATTTTGGCAATCGAATGCACTTAAATCTATTTGAGATTCAAAGCTATTTCCGGCAAAAACAATTTGATTATGACGAATATTTTTAACTAGCGCATCGCGTTGTTGATTGCTATCGCCTAATGCAATTGTAAATACAGGAACATTTAGTTTTTTGCTTTCGTAAAAAGGGTTGTTGTTTTGATTATAAATTCCATCGCTAGCAAGTATTACAGCACCTAAATTTAAATTGCTATATCTGTTTTCTAGTTCATTAAAAACTCCAGAAATGTCAGTTTGTTTTTCTGAAAAATCTGTAAATTTTCCTTCCTTCAAATGTTTACCAAAAGAATAAATTTTTAAATCGTGATTGATTTTCAGTTTTGAAATCAACTCTTCAAGTTTTTGTGGATACTTGGATTGATAATAGACCGAAAATTGATTGGCTAAAATCGATTCGCTATTGTCTATTGCAAGAACAAGAATTGGCTTTTCAATTTTTCGGTTATACGATTTTATTAAAATACCAAGCAGTAAAACCAATAGCATTAATACGCTAAAAAATCTGAAAACATACACACTTGCAATCACATATGTATTATCTGATTTGAGTGGATTGTTGCGATATAATAACCATGAGCAACAAGCAGCAATTATAATACAAAGCGGAAAATACCAGAGTGAAAACTCGCTATCGAAATTCATTTAAATCTACTAAATATATCAACAAAAATTACCAACAAAATAAAATTATAAAAACGAAGATAGAATATAAACCGAAAACAAAACAAGCGATCAATTTTATTAAATTAAATGTCGGTTTTGGGTGTGGATACAATTTTGATTTGATAATTTGTAATTCGTAATTACAATTATATTTGCCGCACTATAAAATTTAAATGATTGAATTAGCAAATAGGCTGAATAGAATTGTTGAAAGCAATACGCTTCGAATGGCTAAGCTAAGCCGAGAGCTTGCAGCTCAAGGCAAAGATGTCATTAATTTAAGTTTAGGCGAACCTGATTTTTTTACTCCTCAACACGTAAAAGAAGCAGCTAAAAAAGCCATAGATGACAATTATAGTTTTTACACTCCTGTTGTTGGTTTTCTGGATTTAAGACAAGCCATAAGTGCAAAATTTAAAAACGATAATGGATTGGATTATGCAGCCGATCAAATTGTAGTTTCAACAGGAGCAAAACAATCAATCATAAATGTACTTCTTAGTTTATTAAATACTGGTGATGAAGTAATAATTCCAACACCGTTTTGGGTTAGTTATTCTGAAATGGTGAAACTAAGTGAAGGCATTCCAGTGTATGTCAAATCTACAGTTGAGCAAGATTACAAACCTTCAGCAAAACAAATTGAGGCCGCAATAACATCCAAAACAAAAGCATTTATATTTTCCTCACCTTGCAATCCATCGGGATCAGTTTTTACAAAAGACGAATTGTTTGCAATTGCTAAAGTTTTTGAAAATCATCCAAAAATTATCATCATCAGCGATGAAATTTACGAGCACATAAATTTTATTGGAAAACACGAAAGCATTGGGCAATTTGATTTTATTAAAGATCGAGTTGTTACTATAAACGGAATGAGCAAAAGTTTTGCGATGACCGGTTGGAGGCTCGGATACATTGGCGCTCCCAGGGAAATTGCGCAAGCATGCGATAAATTGCAAGGGCAATTTACAAGCGGAACAAATGCAGTAACGCAACGAGCCGCTTTGGCAGCACTTACAAGCGATATGAAAGCAACTCGCGACATGTCATTGGCTTACAAAAGAAGACGCGATTTGGTTTTACAATTGATGCGTGAAATTCCTGGTTTTATAATAAATGAACCCGGTGGTGCGTTTTATGTTTTTCCGGATATTAGTTTCTATTTTGGCAAATCAGATGGAGAAAAAACAATCGAAAATTGCGAAGATTTTTGTATGTATATTTTAAACAATGCAATGGTAAGTTTGGTTGGAGGAGATAGTTTTGGTGCGCCAGAATGTATTCGGCTGAGCTATGCTACAAGCGATGAAAAACTAATAGAAGCGATGACAAGAATTAAAAATATATTGCTAAAACTGAAATAATTTTAAAAAAAAATAATTAAACTACATTGAATAAGGAAATAATAAAGAAGTTTAAAAATTTAAACGTATTGGTTTTGGGCGATGTGATGATCGATACTTACTTAATAGGAAAAGTAGAGAGGATTTCGCCTGAAGCGCCTGTGCCGATTGTGTCTATTAATAAAAAAGAAAGCAGATTGGGTGGAGCGGCAAATGTTGCGATGAATTTAGTGGCGCTTGGCGCAAAACCAATTCTTTGCTCGGTGGTTGGAAATGATTCAGAGGCAAATAATTTAATAAAATTGCTTCAGAAAAATAAAATAAGTGCTGCCGGAATTATAAAATCGAATAACAGAATTACTACCGTAAAAACAAGAGTAATTTCGCAAAGCCATCAAATGTTGAGGGTTGATAGCGAAATTACAAATCCATTGGATCAAGCCGATTCGAAAAAACTAGAGAACTCAGTAAAAAAATTATTGCGCAAAGCAGATGTATTAATTTTTCAGGATTACGACAAAGGAATAATTACACCAAAAGTAATTCAAACAATCATTGCAGAAGCCAATAAATTAAAGGTTCCGGTAGCTGTTGATCCAAAGAAAAGAAACTTTTTGAATTACAAAAATGCAATGTTATTCAAGCCAAATTTAAAGGAATTAAAAGAAGGATTTAAGAGAGAAATAGATATTAATAATAAAAAAGAATTTGAAAAAGTGTGTAGCGATTTGATGGATGAAATGAAGCTCAAAAATCTTTTTGTAACCATGAGCGAGCATGGTGTAATGATAACGGACGGAAAAAAATTTGAATACATTCCTGCGCATTTTCGTAAAATTGCTGATGTAAGTGGAGCTGGAGATACTGTTATAAGTGTTGCTGCATTATGCCTTGCTTTGGGATTGCCAATAAAAGAAATTGCGATGTTGTCGAACCTTGCAGGCGGGTTAGTTTGCGAAGAAGTTGGAGTGGTGCCTATAAATAAAAACAGACTGATAGAAGAAGCAAAAAATTTCGATTAAATTTTTTATTTAAGCTCTTAAAATCGCACCCGCTTCTTTTTCAAAATTCAAAATTAAACTTTGTATTACCGAATCTATTTCTTCATCGGTTAATGTTTTATTTTCGTCTTGTAAAATAAAACTTAGCGCATAGGATTTTTTTCCTTTCTCAATTTTATCGCCTTGATACACATCAAATACATTCACTTGTTTTAGCAATGAATTATTCGATTTGTATGCAATCTTTTCAAGTTGATCATAATTTACAGATTCATCTATCAACAAGGCCAAATCCCTACGAACAGAAGGATAAGAGGGAACTGACTTTAATTTGAAAGATTCATTTTTACTAAGTTCAAGCAATGTATCAAAATTAATATCTGCAAAATATACATCCGAATCAATATCAAACATCTTCAACCATTCTTCATTTACTAATCCAAAACTTGCTACTGATTTATTGTTGTATGAAATGCTTGTGTAATCATCAAGATTAGAATTTTCTTCAAATGTAAAATCTAAGCTTTTCAACTTTGATTTTTGCAAAACACTTACAACAAAACTTTTTATGTTATAATAATTCAGCGATTCGTTTTTTGTATTCCAATTCTCTGCTTCTTTTCTGCCACAAATGGCCATTGTCAAATGCGATTTTTCGGCAAAACCAGCTAATACATTAACTCCAGTGCTCTGATTTTTGTCTTCAACAAAATATGTTTTTCCGAATTCGTAGAATTTCAAATCGTAATTTTTACGGTTGTGATTGTATGAAATTGCTTCTAAAAATGAAGGCAAAAAATGCATTCGCATACAATCCAAATCGCTGCTAAGTGGGTTTATTATTTTCACCGCATTTTTTAATTCGTCATTGTTGTAATACGATGATTTTGTTAAACTATTTGTAGCTATTTCATAAAATCCATTGTTGCTTAAAAAATCAGCGAGCGAGTTTTTTAACTTTATTTTATTCTCGGTTTCACTAAATGTTACAATCGATTTGTAACTATTTCCGATTTCAATATTATTCAATCCGTAAATCCGTAATATTTCTTCTGTAACATCTATATCCCTTGTTACATCAGATCTGTAAGGTGGAACAGACAACATTAATTTATCTCCATTGTTTTCTTTTATTTCAATTTCAAGCGCAGTTAATATGCGTATAATTTCCTCTTTTGAAATATCTTTTCCTATTAATTTATTTGATTTTGAAATTGAGAAATCAATTTCGAAATGCTTTATTTCTTTTGGATAAATATCAACAATACTTGAAGAAATTTCTCCTCCTGCAAGTTCAATAATTAAATTAGCTGCGCGAGTTAAAGCCGTAACTGTGATGTTTGGATCTGTTCCTCTTTCGTATCTGAAACTTGCATCAGTACTCAATCCATGTTGTTTTGCAGTTTTACGAACCGACCTAGAATCAAAGTAGGCGCTTTCAATAAAAATATTTTTTGTCCCTGAATTTATTCCAGAATCTATTCCTCCAAAAACACCTGCAATGGCCAAAGGTTTTTCGGAATCACAAATCATACATTCCACACCAGTTAATGTCCGTTCAATTTTATCTAGTGTCCTAAATTTTGTTCCTGCAGGAAGATTTTTTACTGTGATTTTTTTGCCAATAATTTGATCCGCATCAAATGCATGAATGGGCTGACCCAATTCGTGCAAAACATAATTTGTTGCATCTACTATGTTATTTATTGGGTTAATTCCAATTGCTTTCAAACGATTCTTTATCCAATCTGGCGATTCATTAACGTGTACATTGTTAATACTTATTCCACTGTATCGAGGACAGGAAATGGCATCTCGTATTTCAACTTCAAACGATGAATTTGCTAGTTCAGCAGTTTTAATTTTTTGTGTTTTTAAGTGCAAATCACATTTAGTAATTGCCTTCAAATCTCTTGCTACTCCTAAATGACTGGCAGCATCTCCACGATTTGCTGTTAATCCAATATCAAAAATCCAATCTTCGTAATTAGCAAAATAATCAGAAGCATTTTTTCCGATTTCGTATTCGTCTGGCAATACCATAATTCCATCGTGACTATTCCCTAAATTTAATTCGTCTTCAGCACATATCATTCCTTCGCTAAGTTCGCCACGAATTTTTGATTTGTTTATTGTGAATGAATCCCCTTTGCTAGGATATAAAACTGAACCTACAGTAGCAACTAATACTTTTTGCCCAACAGCCACATTGCTTGCTCCGCATACAATTTGTTTTTCAATACCATCACCAATATTCACTTTGCAAATACTGAGTTTGTCAGCATTTGGATGTTTTGTTTTTTCAGTAACCAATCCAACAACAACACCTTGCAGACCGCCTTTAATACTTTCGTGTTTTTCAAAATATTCTACTTCAAGTCCGCAATCGGTAAGCATTTCAGCTACTTGCTGAGGTGTATTTTGAATTGGAATAATATCTTTTAGCCAGTTGAATGAGATTTTCATTTTTTAAAGTTTGCGCAGCGAAAATAATAAATACAATTATACTTAGTGTAGTAAATCAACATATAACTTTTTATAATTTCTATTGTGCATATAAAATTCAAACTACTAGTATCTTTGATGCGTGAATAAAAAAACATTGGTATTTGGTGCAAGCTCAAACCCCGAACGATACTCATTTATAGCAACAAATATGTTGAAAGAATTCAATCATGATATTGTTTTGTATGGAAATAGAAAAGGAGAAATTTCAGGAACTTTGATTTCAGTTGAACTTCCTATCGAAAAAGATTTTGATACAGTTACATTGTATGTAAATCCAAAATTACAGACTGATTTTTATGAATTTATTATCAACTTAAAACCCAAGCGAGTTATTTTTAATCCAGGAACTGAGAATGCAGAATTCAAGAATTTATTACAACAAAACCAAATTGAAGCAATGGAAGCCTGCACTTTGGTAATGCTTAGAACGGGACAATATTAACCAGAATCAATTCAATCAAAAAATAGAATATTATGAAAAAAATAGTTTACGTGTTGGCTTTGTTTTTTATTGCAGTTTCATGTGAATCTCCAAAAGAAAAATCCCTATCACAAATAAATAGATTAGAAAACAGCGATAGCATTTTTAATTTGAATGAAATGCAAGATTTGTATGCTGCCTATGTTGATTTTGCGGAAAAATTTCCGGATGATGGACAAACGCCACATTTTTTATTTAAGGCAGCACAACGAAGCCATTTGCTTAGCAAAGCAAATGAAGGCGTAAAATTATTGGAGAAAATTTTGGTCGATTATCCAAACTCGAATTATTGCGAAGATGCTTTATTGACAATGGGTTATATGTATGAAAACGAATTGAAAGAATTTGAAAAAGCAAAAGAAACTTACGAAATGTTTTTAAAAAAATATCCAAAAAGCAACATGACTATGGATGTAAAACTTGCAATTGAAAACATTGGGAAAACACCTGAAGAAATAATTAATGGATTTAATAAAGAGCATTTAGAAAAGGATTAAATTCCAATCATTTGTTTTGAAAATTCATGATTGAGTTTTTCCACCAATTGGAAAGCTGAAAGATTGGATTCTATTTTGCCTTCTTTCACAAAATTAATTGTTCCTTTTTCTTCGCTAACAACCAAACATACAGCATCGGTTTGTTCGGTAATTCCAAGTGCCGAAAGATGTCTTAGTCCATATTTTTGTATCATTTCAGGATTGTCGCTAACTGGCAAAATACAATTAGCGGCTTTAATTTTTCCTTTAGAAATAATCATTGCGCCATCGTGCAAGGGCGAAGATTTAGTGAATACTGAAAGTATTAATCGTTTGCTGATTACTGCATCAATTGTTTCGCCACTTGCAGCAATAAATTTCATTTCGCTCGTTTTTGGAAAAATGATTGTAGCGCCAGTTTTGTTTTCGGTAAATATTACACAAGCTTCAACTATCTCATCAAAATTAGTAGCAAAACCCGCTTCTATTTTCCACTTCCAAGGAAAAACGCTCCACCATCCACGATTTTCGCCCAAGAAAGAATTGCGACCAATCAACAATAAAAATTTTCTGATTTCTTGCTGAAAAACAACCAATACCGCAATTATTCCGACTTGTGTAAATCCCCCCAAAAACCATTCTAACAAAGGCATTTCAAAGTATTTAACCAGCAACCAAAATAAATAGATAGTAATAAGCCCAATCAGAATATTAAAGGCAAGACTTCCTTTTAATCTTTTGAAAAGTTGCCAAAAAATTACCAGTAATAACACTAAATCTATAATGTTAATAAGGGTAAAATTGTAATATCCTAGTGTAAATAAACGCATGTTTATATTGCGAGGATACTAAATATTTATGAATTAAATGGCTTTAGTTGATTGTAAATATTTACACACTCTACCGCTTCTTTTACATCGTGAACGCGTAAAATGTTTGCTCCTTTCATCAAAGCAATCATATGTGTTGCAGTAGTTCCGTTCAACGAAGACGAGGCATCAGTATTGGTTGTTTGTTGAATCATTTTTTTTCTAGAGACACCTATCAATAAAGGCAACTCGAAAACTTTAAAACCCTCTAATCGGTTCAATAGTTCAAAATTATGTTCCCATGTTTTTCCGAAACCAAAACCAGGATCTAGTATTAAATCGGATACTCCTTTGCTTCGCAAAAAATTAATTTTAGGGGTAAAATAATCTATGATATCAAGCACAACATCGTTGTAAGTTGGTTTTTGTTGCATCGTTTTGAACGTACCATTTTTGTGCATTAAAATATAAGGCGCATTATATTTAACAACTGTTTCAAACATTTGTTCATCTGCATCTCCAGCCGATACATCGTTAATTATTGCAGCCCCTGCAGCTATTGCTTCATCGGCAACTTTGGATCTGAAAGTATCGATTGATATGATTGCATCAGGAAATTTTTTAAGGATGTTTTCAATTACAGGAATTGTCCGATTTAATTCAACATTTAACTCAACCTCATTTGCTCCTGGTCGTGTTGAATGTCCACCAATATCAATAAAAGTTGCACCGTCAGAAAGCATTTTTTCGGTTTGAAAAAGTGCAGAATCGATGGAATTAAATTTTCCACCATCAAAAAAGCTATCTGGAGTAATGTTCAATATTCCCATTACTACTGGTTTTTCGACACTAATTAATTTGCCTTTGCAGTTTATAAGTTTTTTTGTTTGCAATTTGAAGCTTGCGATTATTTTTGCGCAATATAATAGCTATATTGAATAGCTTAAATTTTTACAAATTTAACTTGCAAAATCAGCAAACATTTATCGACACACAATGAGCGAAAAAACAATAAAACAATACGATAATAGTATAAAAAAATGCCGTGAGATTTTTGAGAAAAAAAACAACGATTACGGAACCTCGTGGCGCATCATGAGATTGTCTTCCATACTTGATCAAATATTTATTAAAGCTACTCGTATTCGTACCATTGAAGAAAAAGGCGAAATGAAAATAGATGAAGGTGTAGAGTCTGAATTGATTGGAATAATTAATTATAGTTTGATGGCGTTAATACAAATAGAATGCAATATTGATTTGGAACTCAACACTTCAAAAATATTGGAGTTGTACGATAAAAATATTTTGCAAACCAAAAATTTGATGCTCGAAAAAAATCACGATTATGGCGAAGTGTGGCGCGAAATGCAAGTAAGCACGTTTACCGACATGTTGCTTATGCGAATTCATAGAATGAGGCAAATTTTAGAAAACGATGGAAAAACAATTGCAAGTGAAGGAATGGAAAGCAATTTTTCGGACATGATTAACTATTCAGTTTTTGCATTGATACGGATGAGTGAAAAAAGTTAATGAGCGCTATTAATTCAGCATTAATTAAAAATAAACTTCAAGATAATTTTGAGGATACAAATTTTGATGTTGAACTTTCAGATTCCAAAATATTAATTTCAACAGATGCGTTTTCTGTTAAGTTTTGGAATGTTGATTGGTCGCAAAAAAATAAAATAATTCTATCCAAAATTTCTGCATTGTTAGGCAAAACAAATAAAATTCACGGAAGGAATTGCACAATAAAATCAATAGACAAAAAGCAAGCAGAAGAATTTTTAAATCAAAATCATTTATTGGGGTTCGCTAATTCCTATCATAAGTTTGGACTGTATTTTAAAGACGAATTGATGGCTGTAGCAACATTTAGCAAAGGCAGAAAAATGAACAGATTGCCTAGCGATAAAAAATCATTTGAATTGGTGCGATTTGCAAATAAAAATTTTACGATTGTGGTTGGCGGTTTGAGTAAATTATTGAATCATTTTGTTGAGCTAAAAACCCCTGGAGACATAATGACTTACATAGACAAAGAATGGAGCGAAGGGAAAAGTTTCATAAAACTTGGATTTGTAATATTGGAAGAAACAAAACCCTTGGATTTTTATATCGAAAACGAAAAAAAATATTTAGTAAAACATCAAATGGATGAATCAAAAAATATTGAAAAAATAAGCAATGAGGGAAATTTAAAATTGGTTAAAACGTATTAATTGTAAAAAATATAAATGAAAAGAATTGCGGTTTATTGTGGATCGAGTGTTGGAGACGATGAAATATATACATCACAAGCAAAACGGCTTGCTCATGTTTTGCATCAACACAATTTAGGATTGGTTTATGGCGGTGGAAACATTGGTTTGATGGGTATAATTGCAGATGAAATGATGCAACTTGGATCGGAAGTTATTGGTGTAATTCCACAACGACTTGTTGATAGAGAGGTAGCTCATCACGGAATTTCAAAACTGATTGTAGTAGATACAATGCACGAACGCAAGAATAAAATTTTTGAATTGAGCGATGCCTGCATTGCCATGCCAGGCGGTATCGGAACAATGGAAGAAATTTTTGAAGCTTTTACTTGGACGCAGTTAGGTTTTCATCACAAACCCTGCGGTGTGCTTAATGTAAATGGGTTTTATAATTTGTTGGATGATTTATTAAACAACATGGTGCAGCATAAATTTTTACGAGAATCGCAAAAAAATATTTTATTGTTTGATGACGATTGCAACAAACTTGTTAGTCGCTTATTGAATTTTAGAAACGAGTCGGCAGTTCTTCATCAGTAAAAATAATTTGTTTTTGCACGGTATTTATTTAGTATTGAATGGTCATGAAAAAGAAAAACCTATTGCTTGTTATTGCCGCATTGCTTTTTGCTGTGGCAATTGTTCATGCTAATTTGTTTGCGATAAACGAAACGCTAAAGCTTTCAATGCGCTATGTTTTTCTAATTGCTTGTGCATTTTATGTTTTTAGTTTTCGATCCTTAACTGCAGCTATTTTAGTTTGCATGTTTTGGGGAATTGAATTGGGCTATGATTTTCCAACCCTTGGAAAACCATTAAAAACACTTAGCGATATTTTTCTTCGGTTGATTAAAACTATCATTGCGCCATTGCTATTTTCAACACTTGTAGTGGGCATTGCAAGCCATTCAAATCTGAAACAAGTTGGACGAATGGGATTAAAAGCATTGTTGTATTTTGAAGTAGTAACTACCCTTGCATTATTCATCGGATTGGCAGCTATCAATATATCGAAAGCGGGAGTTGGCATGTCTGTTCAAACCGAAAAAATACACGAAGAAAAAGCGCAAATACTTTTATCGCAAAAACAAACGCACGATGTAGTATTGGATATTTTTCCAGAAAATTTTGCAAAAGCAATAAGCGAAAATCAAGTTTTGCAAATTGTAGTTTTCAGTATTTTGTTTGGTATTTCTTTGGCGTTGATAAAAGACGAAAACAAAAAACGCCCTGTCTTAAAATTTGCTGAAGGCCTGAGCGAAGTGATGTTCAAATTTACTAATATCATTATGTATTTCGCACCCTTGGCTGTTGGTGGTGCTATGGCATATTCAGTAGCAAATATGGGCTTGGGAGTTTTGCAAGATTTGTTTCAATTGGTGCTGACTTTGTACGTTGCGCTTGTAGTTTTTGTAGCGTTAGTTTTTGTTCCCATTGGGTATTTAGTCAAACTTCCTTTCAAAAAATTTATAAATGCAATCTCTGAACCTGTGTCGTTAGCATTTGCTACAGCAAGCTCTGAAGCGGCATTGCCTAAAGCGATGGAGAATATGGAAGCCATGGGAATTCCGCGAAAAGTAGTTGCGTTTGTATTGCCAACGGGTTACAGTTTTAATTTAGACGGAACAACTTTGTATTTAAGTTTGGCTTCGGTTTTTGTGGCTCAGGCATGTGGAATAGATTTAACTCTGTCGCAACAAATTTACATGTGTTTTGTGTTGATGCTAACCAGCAAAGGTGTTGCAGGAGTTCGTGGCGCAAGCTTTTTAATTCTGATTGCCACCGTTCAGTCGCTTGGATTAGACCCTCAAAAAGCATTTGTCATATTGGCTGTTGATGCATTGATGGATATGGGACGAACATCAGTAAATGTTATCGGAAACTGCCTTGCAACTTATGTAATTGCAAAGTGGGAAAATGAGGTTTGAGAAAAATAAAAATGTGCAACTTTATTAAAAACAGAATCCGTTCATTTAGCTATGCAATTAATGGATTGTGCTATGTTTTAAAAAACGAAACCAATTTAAAAATTCATTTGATTGCAACACTTGTTGTTGTTGCTGCTGGATTTTATTTTCAGATTAATACAAACGAATGGTGTTTAACTGCCTTAACAATCGGATTGGTTATTTCGCTTGAAATTGTAAATTCTGCTATTGAAAAATTAGTAGATTTAGTAAGTCCCGAAAAGCATCCAAAAGCTGGTTTGATTAAAGATATTGCAGCGGCTTCGGTATTGTTTGCAGCTATCATAGCGATATGCGTAGCTTGCTTTATATTTCTGCCTAAATTGTAATTTATTTCACAAACTTGCTTATTTGCCTTGTGCTGTTGTTTTTCATCTCGATGAAATAAACTCCATTTGCCAAGTCGGTAGTGTTGATTGAAAAATTGGCTTCGCTGTTGTTGCCCAACAAAATAATTTGTCCGGCTAAGTTGTAAATTTTCCAATCGTATGACTTCGCATTGGTATTGCTGATATACACATTCAGCAAGTCTTTTACGGGATTGGGATATGCCAACAATCGAGCTTCGTTGTGCAATGGTTTATCTAAACCACTTACCGAGTTTTTAAAATGCAATTCAAACCTATTTCCATAAGTTCCAATGGTGCTGTTCATGGCAAAAGTTAGTTTGTAGTTTTCAGTAAGCAAAACTTTTGTATTGGTAAATTTATCGAACAAATAAATTTCTCTTCCAAAATTATCAACGCCAGAAAAGTGCATTTTAAAAACACCTTCAACAGCTGCATTTGTAGTTAATGGAACAATATCGTTAGAGGCAATTGTAGGAATACAACTTGCAGTTAGGTTTTTGTTGTCCAATCCAAACGATGAAATATTGACACCCGGATTTTCTAGTTTTTGAATATCGTAACCATCAAAATTTGTTGTTGATCCATCAGCAATTTTCAAAATGTATTCATCGC
>CAMAWM010000027.1 GCA_945861965.1 Chitinophaga pinensis
GAGTTTAATTGCTCTTGGCTTTTTTTATGATAAAATACCAACTAGTATTTAACAATGGAACATGCTCCCAAATAGTGTCTAACTTTTGGGGGCAGTTCGGATTGAGCAGCTTTTTTGCGGATTAATATTTTAGTTAAATGAGTAACTTAAACCTGCGTTAAATATACCATTAACCCCATATCCAAGCTCACTATATACTCCAAAACCTTTTCCTAATGTGCCATGGTATCCAACTAAGGTTAAATGATAAGCAAAACCACTATTTGCAGCAGTAAAAGTAGGGTTACTTGAACCAGTTATAACATTTAAATTAGCTGTTACATTTGCGTAACCTAAACTTAAACCCGAATACCAATTATGAGAGGTTTTATTCACCCAAGCATAATCTAATTGAGTTAAAAACGTACTAAAACTCACATCAAAATTATATGAATAAGCATTTCCATTAGGATCATAATCTAATGCTGTTTTGGTACTTGCTGAAGCGTAATTATACATTAATCCAATGCTAAACTTATCGCTTAAAAATACTTTATATCCAATTTCATATGGACCTGTTTTTGTGTCCACATCACCTATTATAGCTGCTGGAATATTAGGTAATCCATAACCGACCATAATTCTCATTTTGTTTTTTGCTGTTTGTGCATTAACAATTACTGTGCTTGAAACTAATGCTAAAATTAAATAGATTTTTTTCATGATTGTTTCGTTTTAAATGTTTCAACGATGATAAGAAATTGATTTTTTATTTAATTAAACGTATCCGTTTAATTATTTTTTAACTGCTAAGGTTACTATTGGTTTTATATAATGCCATTAAGTAATTCACAAAAACAAAAGCTAAAAACTTTGGGTTTAAAAGTTAAATCTATTAGAAAAGATAAAAAATTAACTTTACAGGAATTGGCATATTCAATTGGTAAAGACCACCAATCAATTTACAGATTAGAAGCAGGTGGTATTAATCCTTCTTACTTGTATTTACTAGAAATTTGCAAAGGTTTAGAAATAGATATTTCAGAATTACTAAAAGATTTAGAAGCATAAAGACTGTAGTTGGTTTTCAGTAGCTATTAGCAATATTATTAATCCTATAAAATGACTCCAGAGGAGTCAAATATTTATAGAAAATAATGAACAAAACAACAAATTTTGATTGCTATAAACATTTGACCTTTTCAAGGTCAGTTATTCCTTTGCCATTCAAGAGTTTTTGTGATACAAATTTTCCACTATCGCGAGCGTCTCGCTCGTGCCTTATAATAGTGCAAATTCCTCTCATCTGTGTTATCCCTGCCTACACTTCGTTTCGGCAGGCAGGCGCGTTCCATTGTATTCAAGCCAAAAGCACCTGCGCAGGTATGCCTAATTCGCGGTGAAAAAGTTTGGCTAATTCTAAGGTAAGCGGTTTGCGTTTATTCAAGATAGCTGATACATAGCTTTTATTGCCAATTTTGCCCACCATGTCTTTATTTTTCAAACCCTTCTCTAGCATTTTTAGTTTAATTGTTTCAATGGGGTCTGGCAATGGCATAGGGTATTGTGCATCTTCGTATGATTTTATAAGCAACAGTGCTATTTGCAGTTCTTCCCCCTCTTCGCTTTTGGGCGCAATTTTTTTATCAAATTGCTCATCTACCCATGCAAGCAGGGTTTTATATTCTTGCTTTGTTTTTATTGTTTTTAGTTTCATTTCTTTTTAAATTTAACCTGTTTAACCGATATGTTATCATATTCCTTATGTGTTCCAAACCACTTTACCTGAATTGTTTTATACTTAAAAGCCATCCTAACAACCAAGCGGTATTTATTTCCCATAATGTTAAACACCACTCTGTCATCAGCCACAATGCTGGCATTGCCAAACTTGTTTTTTAACTCATTGAAGTTTTTAAAATCAGAATTTAGCAATTCATGATACCATTCCAGCAAAGCATTTCTTGCTTCAGCATAGGTGATGCAATATTCAAGAAGTGTTTTTCGGGCAATTATGTTAAACACAGTACAAAAGTAACGAAATGTTTTCTATTGGCAAACTTTTTTTATTTTTTAACATAAATCGCAATTCCTTTTTCGTTAATCGAAATTTTCTTCAATCGGTACAAATTTCCAATGGTCATTTTAAATGTTTTTTTGCTCATGCCAAAAAACGTATAAATTTCTTCGGGATCAGATTTGTCATGAAAAGGCAAAAATCCATTGTTGTCTTTTAGCAGTTGTAGTATTTTTTGAGTTTCATCAACCACACGCTGGTGGCCGGGTTTTCCAATCATTACATCTAGTTTGTTTCCCTCTTTTATTTTTTTTATGAATCCTGTAATTTTATCTCCAATTTCCAAGCGTTTAAAAACTTCGTTGTAATGCAAAAGTCCGATGTGTTTGTCGTTAATATCCATCACATATCCCAAATCAGAAATTCTTAAAACATACATTTCGACTATATCTAATTCTTTTACTGTAAGCACTTCATTTTTCAATGATTCCTCTTCATAGTCAATTGGTGGTTTTCTATCATTCAATTTATCTTTTGAATTAATAGTGAATCGTTTTCTAGGAATTACTGGCATTTGATGGGTTTAAATTTCATGCAAATATATTGCAAATTTTGTTTCTGCTCTTGAGTTTTATTAATCAATTGAATTCAACAAAAAAAGCCATCGCAATTTACTTGCAATGGCTTTGATGAAATAGAATACATACATATTCTAAATGAAAATTCTACTTGTTATTCAGGTTTTGCGGCTTCTACTTTTGTAGAATCTTTAACGTCATCATCATCATCTTCTTCACAACCTTTTTTGTCTTTGCATTCTTTATCGTCATCACATGATTCACCCATCTTCATATCGCTGCATCCTCTTTCAATTCTAACTTCACATTTCATTTCTTTGCTACCACACATTCTTCCACAACTGCAGCAAATTTGGCATATAAGCACAAGTGCAGCAATGGTGATTATTAAGTACGATGTCCATTTGAAAAATGATCCAAGACCTTCTTTTTGAGTTTTAGCTAACAAATGCATTGCAGCAATTAGAGTTAGCAACGTAATACAAATTGTAATGTGTAACATAGTTATTTTATTAAACTAGTGTAAGACAAATGTATGTTTATTTTTAATAATTGCTACTAAATTAGAAAAATAGGCAGCAATAGTTTGAAAAATCACGGAATTAAAAACCATTTCGCCAAACTAATATCAGAACTCCAATGATGCTTACCAATGCGGCTAAATATGAAAACAGTTTAATTTTTTCTTTGAAAAAAATAACCGAAACAAACATTACAACAACAGGAACTAAAGATAAAATTGTTTGTGCAACCGATACTTCAAGAATACTTGTAGCGTACAGTGAAAATGAAACGCCCATAGTTGGACCTAAAATACTGCCTAAAAATATGGGAGAGAAATATTTTTTATTCTTAACCGTATCGACAAATTCTTTAACAACATTGGTTTTAAAAGCCCCGAATGCATAAATACAAACCGATGCAGCCAACATTCGCATCCAAGTGGCGTGAATTGCTGGAGCAACAAAATCGCTTTCGGTTAAAAATCCCTGACGCGCTAAAGCCAATCCAACACCTTGGCCGATGGCTGACATAAATCCTGCAAAAATACCTTCGGCATAATGTCCATGTCCTTCGTTTATTACTTGATTTTTTTCGTGTTGCGATAAACTTAACATCAGCACTCCGCTTGCCGAAATTATCATTCCAAAGATTCCGACAGCTGATAAAGTTTCGTCTAATAAAAATATTCCGGCTATTAATGCAGATGCAGGAGCAAAGCAATTAAATAAAGTTGCTCTGCGGCTTCCAAGAATTTTAAATGCAGTAAAAGAATAATGATCCCCAATAGTTAAACCAACTATTCCGGACAGTCCAAACCAAAAAATTTGTTGCTGATTTAATAAAGTAAAAAGTTGAATAGGAGAAATTCTTTCGTACAAACAAGTGATGATAGTTAGCCAAATTAATGCTAACAACAATCGAACTCGATTTACTGTAGCCGGTGCAACTAATCGGCTTGCTTTTGTAAAGGCAAATGTTCCGAATGTCCAACAGAGAATTGTTAGTATTGCGGCAATGTATCCTGCAGATTGAGACATGTTAACGACCTTTATTAAATCCCTTCATTACTCCTCTTTCTGAGCTTCGAATGAATTCAATTATTTCATCTCTATAAATGGAAGATTTGATAGCATCTTCAACTTGAGCAATTCCTTTGCTTACGTTGTTGTTATGAATAAATATAATTCGATAGATATCCTGAATTTCATTTATCTGTTCTTGCGTTAATCCATTTCTTTTCAAACCAATTGAATTTACGCCTTCGTAGCTAATTGGATATCTTCCGGCAATTACATAATGAGGGACATCTTTACTAACCATGCTTCCTCCTTCAATCATTACATGTTTGCCAATTTTTACAAATTGATGCACAGCAGACAATCCTCCAATACGAGCAAAATTGTCAATTTCTACATGTCCTGCGCACTGCACTCCATTTGCAATAATTACATTGTTTCCAATAATGCAATCGTGCGCTAAATGTGTGTATGCCATAATCAAACAATTGCTTCCAACTTCGGTTTTGTATTTATCAATTGTGCCTCGGTTAATGGTAACACATTCGCGAATTGTTGTATTGTCGCCAATTACTGCAAAGGTTTCTTCGCCATCAAATTTTAAATCTTGAGGTACTGCACCAATAACTGCTCCTGGAAAAATTTTACAGTTTTTGCCAATTCGCGAGCCTGGGTAAATTGTAACATTGGAACTTATTTCAGTTCCTGTTCCAATTTCTACATTCTCATAAATGGTTGTAAATGGGCCTACAATTACGTTTGAGCCTAGTTTTGCTCTTGTATCTATCTGTGCTAAATTTGAAATCATGTAATTTTAAAATTGTATTTTTATTTCTTTGAAATTTGTGCCATTAATTCTGCTTCGCACACTAACTTATCACCAACAAAAGCCGAACCTTTCATTATACAGATTCCTCTTCGTGGCGGACCAATCATGTCAAGTCTGAAAACCAAAGTGTCTCCTGGCAATACTTTTTCTTTGAACTTTGCATTGTCAATTTTCATAAAATAGGTGTTGTAATTTTCAGGATCTTCAACTTGTGATAAAACCAAAACTCCTCCTGCTTGTGCCATTGCTTCAATAATTAACACACCTGGCATTACAGGATTTCCAGGAAAATGACCTGGGAAAAACGGTTCGTTATAGGTTACATTTTTAATAGCAATCATGTGTGATTTTTCCATCTCCATTACCTTGTCAACCAATAAAAATGGTGATCGATGAGGCAATATTTTTGCAATGTCTTGCGTGTTATAGAGTGGCGTTTGGTTTGGATCGTACTTTGGAATATTTACTTGATTGCGAGTTTTTTTGATCAATGCCTTTATTTTTTTTCCGAAAGCAATGTTGGCAGCATGTCCAGGTCTGGCTGCCATAATTTGTGCTTTAATTGGGGTGCCAATCAAAGCCAAATCTCCAATCAAATCCAAAAGTTTGTGTCGAGCAGGTTCGTTGTGAAAATGAAGTTCAACATTGTTCAAAATACCTTCTTTTTTTACTTCTACTTTAGGTTTGTTAAACATTTTTGCAAGGCCATCCAACTCTTCTTCTTTTACTACTCTGTCAACAATTACAATTGCATTGTTCAAATCTCCTCCACGAATTAAATTGTTGTTGTATAACATTTCCAATTCGTGCAAAAAACAAAAAGTGCGACAACTTGAAATCTCTTTTTCAAATTCTTTCAAACTTGATATCGAAGCATGTTGGCTTCCCAAAACGGGCGAGTTGTAATCAACCATTACGGTCAATCTGTAATCGTCCAAAGGCATAGCAATCATTTCAATCGAGCGGTCGTTTTCGTGGTAATAAATATTTTGTGGAATTACAAAATATTCGCGATCAATTTCTTGCTCAATTATTCCAGCACTTTTCAATGCTTTAATAAAAAACTGCGAACTTCCATCCATAATTGGAGTTTCGGCAGCATTTACTTGCACCAAGCAATTATCTATTTCTAAGCCTGCTACTGCTGCCATTACATGTTCGACAGTGCAA
Source organism: Chitinophaga pinensis (assembly GCA_945861965.1). Classification (GTDB taxonomy): domain Bacteria; phylum Bacteroidota; class Bacteroidia; order UKL13-3; family UKL13-3; genus CAMAWM01. The sequence goes on from CAMAWM010000027.1 coordinate 6,094, forward strand.
ACTTTTCCGCCATTTTGTTCCAGTGTTGTTCCTCTTGAAAGGTCTGTAACATTGTCAACATCGGCATCAATTATTGGCTGTCCAGGCAAATCAATTCGTTGAAATTTTATTCCGTGATTTTCGAGTGCGGGATTGAAAGTCATTGTTACCTCTTGTCCAGTATGTAACCCTACTCCGCTTAAACTCACCGATTTTTTTATAGTTGTTTGTTTCATTTTAGTTTTTTGCAATTTGTTTTAAGTTGTAATCTGTTTTCAACTTTTTAATTTTTTTTCTAATTCTTCAATTCTCTTAAACATTTCAGGCAATCTTTTATAAAACAATGCCGATCTCAATGCATCATTTAATTCGAATGCGGGTGTGCTATACCATTTTTTATTTCCCTCTTTGATGGAATTTGTAACGCCCGTTTGTCCTCCAACAATTGTTCCGTCAGCAATGCTAATATGCCCAGCAACACCAACCTGTCCAGCAAGAATGCAATTTTTTCCAATTTTTGTGCTTCCCGAAATTCCTGTTTGAGCAGCAATAACTGTATGCTCTCCAATTTCTACATTGTGTGCAATCTGAATCAAATTATCAAGTTTAACGCCTTTTCTGATTATTGTTGAACCCATTGTTGCTCTATCGATGGTGCAATTTGCGCCAATCTCAACATCGTTTTCAATTTTCACATTTCCTGTTTGTGGTATTTTTTTGTACGATTTGTCTGCTTGAGGAGCAAATCCAAATCCATCACTTCCAATAATTGTCCCTGAATGAATAATGCAATTATCACCTATTTCGCAATCGTTATAAATTTTAACGCCTGAATAAATTATGCAATTATTTCCAACTTTTACATTTTCTCCTAGAAATACTTGAGGAAATAATTTTGTGCCTTTGCCAACAATTGCAAAATTAGATATGTAAGCAAATCCAGCAACATAAACATCTTCGCCAAGTTGTGCATTGGTGGCAATAAAAGAGTTGCTTTCAATACCTGATTTTGCTATTGCTTGACTTGCAAATTTTTCAAGTAAAAAGGTAAATGCAGTGTATGCATTTTCAACTTTTATCATCGTGGTTTTTACTGGCTGAGCGGGTACGAAATCATTATTAACTAAAACAGCACTTGATTTTGTTTCGTACAAAAAATTCTCGTATTTCATGTTGGATAGAAAAGAAAGTGCACCTTCAAATCCATCTTCAATTTTGGCAACAGTATGTACCAACGCGCTTGAATTGCCAAGCACTTCAGCATTTAAAAGTTTTGCTATTTCAGCTACAGAAATCTGCATTCTTATTTTTTTATTCTTGTTTGACTAAAGGTTGCAAATTATAAATTCTTTGGATAACATAAAAAATACTTAGTTACCGTTTTGCTCAACGCTTCAATATTGTATTGATCACTTGCCTGAGTAATGTCCAATAATGTACCGTTTTTATACAAAATATTTATGTGAAAATCATCGTTGCTATACGCTTCATTTTTCACCGAATCGGTATAAACTAAATATTCCGAATCGTTTTTATTTTTTAGTTTTGATTGCAATATATTTATTCTTTCAGAATCAAATTTTGTATTCGAAATTTCAATTTTTGGTAAATTTCTGTTGCACAACATTGAGCAAAGTGTACTTAAAATTTCATCGCTGTGGTTTTGCCATACTTTTACCGATGTAAGTATGTCTGAATCGTCAAGCATGCTGTAATTTTCAATGCATTTTTTGTTAGTAAAGAAAGTGTTTTCGTCTACTTTGTTGTATAAAAAAAAAGCAAAAGCGGGTGTTGCAAATAATTCATTTTTTTGATCGGCTAATTCCTTTGCACGAGTTATTATTTTTACCAAAAGCGTTTCTGCTGCAATTACTGTTTTGTGTAAATAAACTTGCCAATACATCAACCTTCGAGCAATCAAAAATTTTTCGACCGAATAAATTCCTTTTTCTTCAATCACCAATTCATCGTTGGAAACATTTAACATATTAATAATTCTGTCGTGACCAATTACACCCTCTTGAACACCGGTAAAAAAACTATCTCTTCTGAGGTAATCAAGTCTGTCCATATCTAATTGGCTACTGACCAACTGATGTAAAAACTTTTTGTGGTATTGATTTGAAAATATTTTAATGCATAAATCCAATTTCCCATTCAGTTGTTCATTCAGCAAATGCATAAAATGAATTGAAATTTTTTCGTGAGAAACATTGCTCACTAACATTCCTTCTAAAGTGTGGCTAAATGGACCATGCCCCATGTCGTGTAACAATACCGCAGCACAAACCGCAGTTTCTTCATCATCTGATATTTCTATGCCTTTACTTTTTAATATTTCAATGGATTGAGAACAAAGCCACATGGCACCAATTACGTGCTGAAACCGTGTGTGTAAAGCGCCAGGATAAACCAAATTAGATAATCCAAGCTGCTTAATTCTCCTTAATCGTTGAAAATAGGGATGTTCAATTAACTCAAAAATTAACCCGCTAGGAATAGTTACAAATCCATAGATGGGATCATTTATTATTTTCTTTTTTGAAGAGTTCATTTTTAAAGTGCCGCAAGATAGCTGATTTCCTTTTTCTAAGAACCAATTACTGCGTATTAACTAATATAAATTTCAAATAGTAAAATTTAAACTCGCATAGTTTTGCTCAATTCGATTACATTTGCCAGCACTTTTTTTTAAAAATTTATGTTCGATAAAAATTCAATAATTGGTTTAGTACTAATCTTAGGTATAATGATTGGTTTTGCTTATCTAAATCAACCAACTCCGCAAGAGTTGCAAACTTATAGTAACGCTCAGGACTCATTAAAACTACTTGAAAAACAAGATGATAGTTTGCAAAATGTACTTTCAATTAATCAAATTAAAACCGATAGTATTAGAACTGTTGATACTTCAGCAAAAAACGATGCATTTGGAATTTTTGCGCCATTTGCAAACGGAACAGAAGAATTCAGCACAATTGAAAATGAAAATTTGCGAATTACGTTTTCAAACAAAGGTGGTAGAATTTACCGCATTCAATTAAAAAAATATAAAAACTACACTCAAAGTCCTTTATTTTTAGCTGAAGGGCAAGAAAACGAAATGGGATTTTCATTTGCAAGCAATGAAAGTAAAGTTATTAATACCAAAGATCTTTATTTTACTCCTGTAATTAGCGAAAACAAAAAATCCATCAGCATGTTTGTGAAACTTAATGATGGTCAATTCATTGAACAGAAATATAGTTTTGATGCAAACACCAATGTATTAAAATACAAACTGAAGCTTGAGGGAATGAACAATGTAATTGCTCAAAACAGCGGTGATATTGACATTTTTTGGAAAAGCCATTTGTTGCCACAAGAAAAAACACACGATGCAGAAGAGCGAGTTTCAACAATTTATTACAGAATAGATGGAGAAGAGCCAAGCTACTTAAGCGAAGGAACTGAAGCGGTCGAGAAAATTAAAAGCAAAATGAATTGGGTTAGTTTTAAGCAGCAATATTTTAATCAAACAATTATTGCAGACAAAGGATTTACCTATTCAGAGCTTGAAACCAAGAACGATCCAGATAAAAAATATGTAAAAATCACAAGTGCTAAGCTCAGTTTTGTTTACAATCACGAAGCTTCTGAAAGCTACGATATGACTTTTTATTTTGGTCCAAACCATTATAAAACGCTTGAAAAATTTGATCTTCAAATGGAACGAATTGTAACCATGGGTTGGGGGATTTTTCGTTGGGTTAATAAATATGTGGTGGTAAATGTTTTTGCATTTTTAAATCAATACATCACCAGTTTTGGAATCATTATTTTACTGCTAACTATTTTAATCAAAACGGCTTTGTTCCCCTTGGTTTATAAAAGTTATATGTCTGCTGCCAAAATGAAAGTGCTGAAACCTGAGATTGATGAAATTAAAGAAAAGCACGGAAACGACATGACTAAAGTACAGCAAGAAAACATGAAATTGTATCGAAAAGCAGGTGTAAATCCTTTTGGAGGATGTATTCCGGCACTTTTACAATTGCCTATTTTGTTTGCCATGTTTCAGTTTTTTCCTTCGGCATTTGAATTGAGGCAACAAGGTTTTTTATGGGCTGATGATCTTTCAACCTACGATTCAGTTTTAGCACTTCCATTTAGCGTTCCTATTTATGGCAGCCATGTTAGTTTGTTTGCATTGTTGATGACAATTTCGTCTTTATTTTATGCGCTGTATAATGTTCAATCAACTGGATTGACTGGCCAAATGAAATGGATTAGTATAATTATGCCAGTGGCGTTTTTGCTTACATTAAACAGTTTTGCAGCGGGCTTAAATTATTATTATTTTTTATCCAATTTGGCAACCATTGCGCAGCAGCTTACCATTAAAGCTTTTGTTGATGACAAGGCATTGCACGCACAAATTCAGGAAAACAAGAAAAAGCCGATAAAGAAATCAAAATTCCAGCAAAAATTGGAAGACATGGCTAAAAAACGCGGAGTTGATACCAGCAAATTGGGTAAGTAAATATTGAATAGGATTGGTTTGCCGTTGATAGTATTAAAAAAAACTATATTCGCAGCATACCATTTTATAAAAATAAATGAACGAACCTCCGGTCAATTTGTGCTTTATTTCTCTTTCTGTTTTCAATCCAAATTTTGTAATTGCCGATACCGCTAATTTGCTTTTTGGATCTTTAGCCATTGTATTTCTGATATTGCTTGCCGCTGTTTTTTCGGGTTCTGAAAATGCAATGTTTTCATTAAAACAATCACAAATTGAAGAGCTAACTCAAAGTGAGAAATCAGCCAATTCAAAAGCAGTTTATTTTTTACTCAAACATCCCAAAAAACTTTTAGGAACTATACTTATCTGGAACACGTTTGTAAATGTTGCCATCGTAATGGTTTCTTCGTTAATGATTGCCACAATTTTTGATTTCGAGCAATTTCCTTTGATTGGATTTTTAATTGAAGTTATTTTTATCACATTTATTATTGTTCTATTTGGTGAGGTTGTCCCAAAAATGTATTCTGTTCAAAACAACGAAAAAGTAACGGGATGGGTTGCCTTGCCTATATTCTATGCTTATAAAATGATGCAACCTTTGGTTTATATTTTAGAAAATTCAACTTCTATTATTGATAAACGAGTAACCAAACGAGGACATATTTTATCCGTAAATGAACTCAGTCATGCAATTGATATTACAACAGATGAAGATTCGCCCAAACAAGAAAAATCTATTTTAAAAGGAATTGTAAATTTTGGAAATACAAACGTAAAAGAAATTATGCGTCAAAGGCCAGACATTACGGCTATTGAGCATGAAACAGATTTTTTCGAATTGTTGAATTTAATTGATGAATTGGGATATTCTAGATTGCCGATTTATGATAATAATATTGATAAAATAATTGGAGTACTATCAGTAAAAGATGTGTTGCCAAAAATTAACGAAGAGAAAAATTACAATTGGATAGAACTTATACGAAAACCATTTTTTGTTCCTGAAAGCAAAAAGATTGATGCATTGCTCAAAGATTTTCAAAGCAAACGAACACACATGGCAATTGTTGTTGATGAGTTTGGAGGCACAAGTGGTCTCATCACAATGGAAGATATTTTGGAAGAAATTTTTGGCGAGATTAACGATGAATTTGATGATGACGAAACTATTTATTCGAAATTAGATGACAATACATTTGTGTTTGAAGCCAAGATGCTTTTGAACGATGTTTGTAAATTAATGGATGTTGAACTTGAGATATTTGATGAAGTAAGAAATGACTCAGACACGCTTGCAGGATTGATGTTGGAGTTAAATGAAAACATGCCAAAACAAAACCAGGAAATAGTTTTTCATCCATTTGTATTTATTATTGAATCGGTAGATAAAAGAAGAATAAAACGCGTTAAAGTAATAATTGAAAGGGAAGCAAATGCAAAATAGCTTTGTTCAAGGTTTAAAGTTTAAAGTTTCGGTTTTTTTATTTCTCATTTCTCATTTCTCATTTCTCATTTTTTCATCATGCGGGCAGCAAGCATTTACACCAAAACCACATGGCTACCAAAGAATTGATTTTCCGAAAAAAGAATATGTTCATTATGAAAATCCTTGTCATTACGCAATGGAAATTCCAGTATATTCAAGCATAGAAAGAAACCATTATTACACAGCCGAACCTTGTTGGTACAATTTAAGATTTCCTCAATTCAATGCAATTTTACATTTGAGTTATAAGCCAGTTATTAATCGCGATACGCTTTTTAAATTTTTTGACGACAGCCGAACTATGGTTTATAAACACATCATTAAAGCGGATGATATTGTTGAAAATTATTTGTCAAATGAAAAATTTCATGGCATTTTTTATGAATTAAATGGAAACACTGCAACCAACGCACAGTTTTATATAACGGATAGTGCAAACCATTTTTTAAGAGGATCCTTGTATTTTGAATCAAGAACAAACGGAGATTCAATAGCACCAGTTCTCGCATTTTTGAAGAAAGATATTTTGCATATGCTCAATACACTTGAGTGGAAATAATCTATTTTAAAAATTATTTTGCAAGCTGAATGAACAATGAATTTTTCATGCAACGCTGTATTGAACTGGCCAAAAACGGAGCCGGAAATGTTTCGCCCAATCCGCTGGTAGGGTGTGTAATTGTAAATGACGGAAAAATAATTGGCGAAGGTTGGCATCAAAAGTTTGGAATGGAACACGCTGAAGTGAATGCAATCAATTCGGTAAAAGACAAATCGCAATTACATAACGCCACACTTTTTGTAAATCTTGAACCCTGTAGCCATCAAGGGAAAACGCCTCCTTGTACAGATTTGATTTTGCAACATAAAATTAAAAAAGTTGTGCTTGGAATGATTGATCCACATGAAAAAGTTTCTGGAAATGGAATTAAACAACTTAACGAATTTGGAATTGAAACAAGTGTTGGAATTTTGGAAGACAAATGCAGATTTTTAAATAGAAGATTTATAAAATTTTATTCTAAGAAAAAACCCTATGTACTATTAAAATGGGCACAATCTTTAGATGGATTTATTTCGCCCAATAAAAATAAGTTGAGCGATGAGGAATTTGAAAAGCAAAGACATATTACAGGAAAAACAATTCAGAAATTGGTACACAAATGGCGAACCGAAGAAGACGCAATAATGATTGGAACCAATACTGCCTTAATTGACAATCCAACTTTGAATGCGCGAGAATGGAAAGGTAAAAACCCAACACGAATAGTACTTGACAGAGATTTACGCTTGCCAATTAATTTGAAATTATTTGACCATTCAATTCCCACAATTGTGTTTACTGAAAAAGAAAAAGATTCAAGTGTGAACTTAGAATTTATTCAAGTAATTTTTGATGATTCTCTAATTTCAAACATTCTTGATCAACTTTATCATCGCAATATTCAATCGCTAATTGTAGAAGGAGGAACGCAGCTTTTAGAAAGTTTTATTAAAAGCAATCTCTGGGATGAAGCCATTGTTTTCAACTCGCCTAAAATTATAGCTGATGGCGTAAAAGCACCGCATATTTCGGGTAAAATTATTTTGCAGGATGAAATTGACGGGGTGAAGATGATGCAGTATTTGAGAAACTAAGTTAATTTTTTCTGTAAAAATAAAACCTATTATTTGCTAAAAGCAAAAAAATTTTCTAATACTTGTTTATTGTAAACTTAGTTTTCTCTAAATTGTCATGTTCACCGACACCTATCAAACCATTTCAAAGCCTTCTTCGGGAGAATTTAAAGAGCGAAGCAGCAAGTTTATTTCCTTTGCTTACCCGGTAAAAACCGAGGAAGAAGCAAAAGAAATTCTAAAGCAATTGAAAAAAGAATATTTCGATGCCAGCCATCATTGCTGGGCTTTGGTGCTGGGTGCGGGCAAGGAATTTCAAAAAAGCAATGACGACCGAGAACCGAACAATACCGCAGGCAAACCCATTTTGCGAAGTGTTTTATCAAAAGACTTAACTGATGTATTGGTTGTTGTTATCAGATATTTTGGCGGAAAACTGCTGGGTGTGCCGGGTTTGATTAATGCCTACGGCACAGCAACAACCGATGCTTTGAACAAAGCCACAATTGAAAAAAAATTTGTAATGGAATGCTATAAAGTAATATGTGATTACGCCTTGCACAATGAATTGTACAGAATAGGTAAAACCTATGGATTAAAACTGATTAATAATGCAACTGCTGACGAAAATTGTTTTACTTTTGAAATACGAAAAAGCCTTGCGGATGAGCTTTTAAAGAAGTTGCATGAAACGGGTATTCGTCAAACAAAATTTTTAAATACTTTATGAAGAAAATACTTTTAATTGGCCTTTTTACTTTTTGTTTTCAAGTTTTGATTGCACAGCAAAATCAATTTGCAAATTACTTGCAAAACAAAAAAGCGAAATTGGATTTGAGCGTTGAAAACGCAAATACAATTCAAACTTCAAATGTTAATGGTAGCAAAGAAAGCATTGAAGAAACAGCTAAAAAATATTTACTTGCTGTGATTGCTGAACTCCAAAATCCATTTTGCGGCTTGCGATTGTTGAGCAAAGTTGAAAGCAATATCGGTATTCATTTACTATTTATTCAAACATTTAATGGCACGGATGTTTACCAATCAACCCTGAAAGTAAATTTGGATAAAAAAGGAAATGTGCTTTCGGTTTTTAATGATTTAAGCGATGCAAGAAACTGGAAAGAGCAATATCATCCTGCCAATTCAACGCAAAACAAAAAAGCAATTTGGGCATTTAACGGACAGAATCTTTCTGCATCGTTTTTAAAAAACTTGGATGGCAAAGAAGAAGTTTTTTCGGCAACTAATGAATTAATTTTTACCCGCTTTACAAAATTAGGTTTGGGCAAAACCGACACAATTCTGCTTGTAAAAGTCTTCAACCCCGACCCGCTGACAACTGCCCGCAGTCCATATCAGGCGCCATATTTAAATTACAATCGAGTGGATAGTCCTGCACTTAATATTGAACGAAAAGAGCTGATGATGAAATTGAAAATTGATACTCAAGGAAATTTTTTGATGGAAAACGAGTATGTAATTTTAAAAGATTTGTATTCGCCTGCGACTCCGATTTTTTCAAGTTCAAATCCTTTGGATTTTATTGTTACTCGAGCAACAAATTTGTTTAAACAAGAGATGGTTTTGTATCACACACAGGTTTACAACGAGTATTTAAAATCATTGGGTTTTAACATTCATGGTAACCAGCCATTGCTTTTTGACCCGCACGGGGCTTTTGGCGAGGCATCGAAATTTGATTTTGATATCAGCAGCAATCCCTACATTGTACTGGCTGTAGATTACATTCCTGATGCCGAAGATGCCGATGTTATATGGCATGAATACACACATGCGATAAATTATTTTGCTGCGCCAAATACCACAAATGGAGAAGAGCGTATTGGAATTGATGAAGGTTGTGCTGATATCATGGCTGTGATTTTATCAAGAAAACTAAGCGATTATAATTGGAGAAAAGTGTTTAATTGGGATGGAAATAATTTTCCATCTTGGACAGGAAGAACAACTGCTGGCACTAAAAATTATAAAACAGATTTTGCAAATTCTCGTTACTCTGATTGCGAAATTTGGTCATCAGCTATAGTTGATATTGCAGAATTAATTGGTCATGATATTGCAATTGAACTTTTGTTTACTTCAGTTCCATCGTTTCAAAACAATATGACTCAACCACAAGCAGCAAAACTTTTTTTGCAAGCAGACAGTTTGTTGTTTAATAAAATGCATTACCAGTCAATTAATAAAGTTTTTTTTGAGCGTGGTTATATTGATGCCATGTTCATTGAAAACACCAATTCTACAATTCCTATTCAGCTAGTAAACTCAATTGGATTTGCTGATGGCAGTGGAAATTTGGAAATTATTTCAATTTCGAATGAAGATTTTAATTTACAGGTGATAGATATAAATGGCAGAAAAATCTTTGAAAAATCAAACTTGCAAATGCATGCGGTTTTAAATTCTGATGATTTTAAAAGTGGAATTTATTTCCTAAAAATTGAAAGCGGAAATAAAAATAAAACACAAAAAATTGTGAAATTCTAGAAACTAATTTGTCGAATTCTTTTTCTCCGAAACGGTTTTTTTCAACCAATCATACGTTACAGATTTTGGTCTTTCAATTGGCAATCCCAAAACTCTATCCCAAATCAACGATGCCATTACGCCTAAAGCACGCGAAACGCCAAACATAACTGTGTAAAAATCGCTTTCGACCAAGCCGTAATGAATTAATAATGCACCAGAATGTGCATCTACATTTGGCCAAGGATTTTTGATTTTTCCGGTTGCTGTTAAAATAGGAGGGGCGATTTCGTAAATGTTCCAAACAAGTTGCACCATAGCATCATTTGGCATATACGTTTTAGCAAAATCCTGTTGAGCAATAAAACGAGGATCTGTTTTGCGTAAAACTGCATGGCCATATCCAGGAATTATTTTTCCTGCATCTAAAGTTTTTCTGATATAATTTGCAATTTCATCTTTGCTTGGCGAATGCCCTAAGGTATTCTGCAATTCCTGAATCCATCTAACAACTTCTTGATTTGCTAATCCATGCAATGGGCCAGCCAATCCATTCATAGCAGCTGCAAAACACAAATATGGATCGCTAAGTGCCGAGCCAACTAAATGTGTTGTATGTGCCGAAACATTTCCACCTTCGTGATCAGAATGTATCGTTAAATACAATCGCATTAATTTGTAAAACTCAACTTGATCGTAACCTAACATATGTCCAAAGTTGGCCGCCCAGTCTAAGTTATTATCAGGTTCAATATGTTCATTGTTTTTGTATGTTCTACGGTAAATATAAGCTGCAACTCTTGGCAATCGTGCAATTAACGTAATAGCATCATCGTAGGTATATTTCCAATAATCTTTTTTATTAATTCCTTCGCGATATGCTTTTACAAAAACAGATTCGGTTTGCAGTGACATAATTGCAATGCTAAATTGAGTCATTGGGTGCGTAGTAATTGGCAATGCATCCAAGGTTGCAAAAACGTGTTGTGGAACTTCTGCATTTTCTCGTAAAGTTTGTTGAATGTCAATTACATCATCATAGGATGGCAACTCGTTCAACAACATTAAATAAAAAATACCTTCAGGAAGCGGCTCTGTTCCTCCTGGTATTTTTGGTAGCAAATCTCTTAATTCTGGTATTGTGTATCCACGAAATCGAATTCCTTGATTTCCGTCAAGTAGCGATGTTTCAGTGAGCAATCCAATGATTCCTTTTTGCCCTGCATATACATCCTCAACTGTAAATTCGCCTAAACTAATATGGCCATTTTCTTTTACAAAATTTCTAATTTCAGCAGATAACGGAATTGCTTTTTCTTCAAATTTCTTCTTTAATTCACCCATTTTTTCTTTTACTCAAAATATGATAGTATGCTTTATTTTTGGTTTGGGTAGTACTTTGATTTATAAATCGCTCGAAGTTAAATATTTGTTTCAGCAAGCGCAAACAGATGATAAAAATTTGTTATTGAACTCTTTTCCAAATGGATGTTCTTCCTATCAAACTAATTCCAATATAACCACGTATGTTTAATTTGTTTTTTTCTTTCATTGTAATTTTACAACTGTAGGTTTTTCCGTTTTCTGGATCGTAGATTGTTCCTTCATTCCAGACGCCATCGCCATCAAATTTAAAGAAATTCAATAACCTCAATCCCATCATAGGTGCGGTTTTTTTAATCTTATCCGAATTGTTTTTATCTAGTTTTGGTTTTCCAAATTCAATGGGTTCTCTAAGCCAAATAATTCTCCCGAAATATTGCCCATTTATTTTATCAACCCGTACATGCGCTTTGCCTGTTTCGCTAATCCATACACCAAGTATATCATCCGAATTTGATTGAGCAAAACATAAAACCGATGTGGTTAAAGTGAGTAGAATAAGTGAAAATAATTTTTTCATTTGTTTGGTTTTTATGTGCGATTTTAGGTGTTTAATTTCATATAACTTCTATCATTTTTTAAAAAGTATAAAAAACTAACTTCGTCCGCGATTTTTTAATTAAACAACCATAAAATTTAAATGAACAATTCAACAAACTACAAAGACGATTTTGTTAAAAGACATATTTCTCCGCTTGAAAAAGATACGGATTTGATGCTTAAAACTATTGGCGTCTCTTCGCTTGAGCAATTGATTGATGAAACAATTCCGTCTCATATTAGACTGAAAGAAAGAATGAAATTGCAAGCTGCAATGACTGAAGTTGAATTGTTAGATTCTTTGCAGGAAATAGCTTCGAAAAATAAATTATATAAAAATTTTATTGGTCAAGGATATTATGGAACAAATACGCCTTTGGTTATACTGAGAAATATTTTTGAAAATCCAGGTTGGTACACGGCTTATACGCCTTATCAAGCGGAAATAGCACAAGGAAGATTGGAAGCATTACTCAATTATCAAACCATGGTAATTGATTTGACAGGAATGGAAATTGCTAATGCAAGTTTGTTGGACGAAGCTACTGCTGCAGCCGAGGCTATGCATTTGATGCATGCTGAATCGAAAAATCAATATGCGCATAAACTTTTTGTAAGCCAAGATTGTTTTCGTCAAAGTATTGATGTTTTAATAACGCGTGCTGAACCGCTAGGAATTGAATTAATAATTGGAAATCATGAAGCAATTGAATTGGATGAAACTTTTTTTGGTGCCATCGTTCAATATCCAAATGCAAAAGGTGAGGTATGTGATTTTTCTGGTTTTGTACATAAACTAAAAGAGAAAAATGTGATGTTGGCAGTAGCTACCGATTTATTAAGTTTAACATTATTAACTCCTCCAGGCGAATGGGGCGCAGATGTAGTTATTGGATCAGCGCAACGCTTTGGAGTGCCAATGGGTTATGGAGGTCCGCATGCTGGATTTTTTGCAACCAAAGAAGTTTTCAAACGTCAAATGCCAGGTAGATTAATTGGCGTTAGTATTGATTCGCAAGGAAACAAAGCATTGCGTATGGCATTGCAAACACGCGAACAACACATTAGAAGAGAAAAAGCAACTTCGAACATTTGTACAGCGCAAGTTTTATTGTCTGTTATGGCAAGTATGTATGGCGTTTATCATGGCCCAAGTGGATTGAAAGGAATTGCAACAAGAGTTCATAATTTGACCAAATCATTAGCTCAAACTTTATCTGCAAACGGTTTAAATGTAATCAGTAAAAATTATTTTGATACAATTACAATTGAAGTGACTAATGCCGATAGCGCTATTTCAGAATGCATTAAATCTGAAATAAATATTAATAAAATTGACGATAAACACATTAGCATTTCAATAGACGAAACGCATACGGAAAAGAGTATTTCTTCATTGATTAATGCTTTACTAGGCAAATCATTCAACATTCAACATTCAACATTCAACATTGCATCAGGTTTTGAGCGCAAGTCATCTTTTATGACACATCCTGTTTTTAATTCGCATCACAGCGAGCACGAAATATTGCGTTACATAAAATTATTAGAAAGCAAAGATTTATCGCTTTGCCACAGCATGATTGCATTAGGAAGTTGTACCATGAAATTGAATGCAACTGCCGAAATGATTCCGGTAACTTATCCTGGTTTTGGGCAATTACATCCATTTATTCCCAGAAATCAAGCGGATGGTTACACCCAAATTTTTGATGAATTGACAGAAGATTTAAAACAAGTAACAGGTTTTGCAGGAATATCGCTACAACCCAATGCAGGCGCACAAGGCGAATATGCAGGATTGTTAGTTATTCGCGAATATTTTAAATCAAAAGGCGAATCCCATCGAAACATTGCCTTGATTCCTTCATCAGCTCACGGAACAAATCCAGCAAGTGCGGTAATGGCTGGAATGAAAGTAATTGTTACAAAAACATTAGAAAACGGATACATCGATATTGACGATTTACGCGCTAGAGCCGAAGAGCATAAAGATAATCTTGCTTGCTTGATGGTTACTTATCCATCAACCTACGGAATTTTTGAAGAGAAGATCACCGAAGTGTGTGAAATCATACATAAAAATGGTGGCCAAGTTTACATGGATGGTGCCAATATGAATGCACAAGTTGGATTGACATCACCAGCAAACATTGGTGCAGATGTTTGCCATTTAAATTTACATAAAACATTTTGTATTCCTCATGGCGGTGGAGGTCCTGGAATGGGCCCAATTGGCGTAGCAAAACATTTAGTTCCTTTTCTTCCTGGACATGCTGTAGTTGATATGAAAGGCGGTGATCAAGCCTCGCATGCTGTATCGGCAGCACCGTGGGGAAGCGCTTCAATCCTGTTAATTTCCTATGCTTACATCAGAATGATGGGTTGCGAGGGATTGGAAAATGCAACTAAATACGCAATTCTGAATGCCAATTATATTAAAGTAAAACTTGAAAAACATTACCAGATTTTATATGTTGGTACAAAAGGACGATGCGCACATGAAATGATTTTAGATACTCGCGTGTTTAAATCAGTAAGTGGTGTTGAAGCCGAAGATATTGCAAAACGATTGATGGATTATGGATTTCATGCTCCGACAATGAGTTTTCCTGTTGCAGGAACTATCATGATTGAACCAACAGAAAGCGAACCAATGCACGAACTTGATCGTTTTTGCGATGCCATGATTGCTATAAAAAATGAGGTGGATGAAATAATTAGTGGAAGCGTTGATAAAACAGATAATGTTTTGAAAAACGCACCGCACACTGCTTCAATGGTAACTGCCGATGAATGGAATCATACCTACAGCCGCAATAAAGCAGCATATCCTTTGCCTTATGTTCGAGATGCTAAATTTTGGCCAAGTGTTGGTCGTGTAAACAATACACACGGTGATCGAAATTTGATTTGCGCTTGCATTCCAATTGAAGCATACGCTGAACAAATAAGCAATTAATAAGTAAGGTTTTTTTAAAATTTAGGCGGCAGAAACAATTGCTTCTTTAGCGATTTTTCTTATTAAACCCTGCAATACATTTCCAGGTCCGCATTCAATAAATTCGCTTGCGCCACCGTCTAACATCGCTTGAACGGTTTGTGTCCAAAGAACAGGCGCAGTTAATTGAGAAATTAAATTTTGTTTAATCTCATTTACTTCACTTACAGCTTTAGCTACATAATTTTGATAAATGGGGCAAATGGGATTGTTGAATGTTGTAGAATTTATAGCCGCTTCTAATTCCAATTTTGCAGGCTCCATTAATGGCGAATGAAACGCTCCACCTACAGGTAAAACCAAAGCACGTTTTGCACCTGCTGTTTTTAATAATTCGCAGGCTTTGTTAATTCCATTTATACTGCCCGAAATTACTAATTGACCAGGGCAATTGTAATTAGCGGCAACAACAATTTCATCGCTAATTGTTGCGCAAATTTCTTCCACCTTTGAATCCTCCAATCCCAAAACAGCAGCCATTGTTGATGGATTCATTTCGCAAGCTTTTTGCATAGCCATAGCTCGTGCATAAACCAATCGCAAACCATCTTCAAAATTCAAAGTTCGGTTTGCTACCAATGCCGAAAATTCTCCCAAACTATGCCCTGCAACCATATTGGGCTTAAAGCTTTCGCCTAAACAAAACGCTTTGATAACCGAATGAAGAAAAACGGCCGGTTGTGTAACTTTTGTTTGACGCAAATCTTCATCAGTTCCCGAAAACATCAAATCGCTTATTCTGAAATTTAAAATACCGTTTGCCTTTTCAAATAATTCTTTTGCCAAGGGATTCGATTCGTATAAATCTTTTCCCATACCAACAAACTGCGCTCCCTGACCGGGAAATATGTATGCTTTTTTCATATGCAATTATACTTCTAAATAGTTTTTATATTAACAAAATAGGTATTTAATTTTTGATTAAAAGCTGAATATAATTTATATTCATAGCTTAAAAATAATATCAATCCAATTCATAATAATCCAAATCCTTGTGATGACTTTCTTCAATAGTTAAGGATGCATAAAATGCAACAGCCATTACAACAATGCCAACAGAAATTGCTGCCCCTAAAACGCCAATACTACCAGTTTTAAAATAATTGAATGCTGTGGTAACTAACACTGTTGCTCCTCTTACAAAATTAGGTACTGTGGTTGTAACGGTAGCGCGCATATTGGTTCCAAATTGCTCAGATGCAGTGGTTACAAAAACGGCCCAATATCCATTCGGAATTCCGATTAATAAAAGAATGGTATAAAACATAACATTGCTAACCCCAGTTGATAGAAAAAACCAAATAAGCGTAATGGTTAAACCTGAGAGCGCAATGAGCAATGCTTTTTTTCTTGATTTAAGTTGATGACTTAAAACCCCGGTAAGAATGGCTCCAATAGATGCACCGATATAATGGTACATCACGGCTTCGCCACCAATTACATTTCCTTGAATATTTAAAGCTTTTGCAAACTCGGGTGCTAGAGTTACTAAAATGCCAATGACATACCAAACCGGAATGCCAATTAATATGCATTTTATGTATTTTGAAAATCGTTTTTTATCGGTAAATAATTTTAAAAAACTTCCTCGATGAACCGAAGATGCTTTTAAATTTTTAAACATTCCAGATTCGTAAACCGACACGCGCATTACTAACAATACTAATCCCATAGCGCCACCAACGTAATATGCGATTCGCCAATCGAACAAATCGGCAACCAAAAATCCGGCAATGGCACCAGCAATTCCAATGCTTGAAACAATGGCAGTTCCTAATGCACGTTTTTCTTTGCTCATCACTTCTGCAACGAGTGTGATGCCAACGCCCAACTCGCCAGCCAAACCAAGTCCAGCAAAAAAACGAAGGATGTAATATTGCGTCAGGTTTTGTACCATTCCATTGGCAATATTGGCAATAGAATATAGCAAAATAGTTAAAAACAGAACTGAAATTCTTCCTTTTTTATCGCCCAAAATTCCCCACAAAATTCCTCCCAGTAACATGCCAAACATCTGAACATTTAACAGATTGATGCCTGTTGATGTTAGCTCTTCGCCTTTTAATCCTAAAGCTTGTAAGCTAGGAATACGAACGATACTGAATAAAATCAGATCATACAAATCGACAAAATATCCAATTGCGGCAACTAAAACTAAAAGGGTAACATTCTTCTTTTCATTCATTTTGAATTAGTACATTTTAATGTCAACAATATTGTTTTTTGCAATCAATTCAAAAATTGTTGAATTGTTTTTAGAATTTCATCTTCGTTTTGCAGATTCATGCATTTAAAATGTGTTTTTGGACATTTGTTAAAACCAATTTTTGAGCAAGGGCGGCAATGCAAATTTTGAATTGCAAACTGGAAATTTCGAATTTCTTTATTGTCGTAGTAGGCGCTCATTCCAAATTCAGGAATTGTGTTTCCCCAAATCGATAGAATTGGTTTTTTCAATGCAGCGCCAATGTGCATCATTCCAGTATCGTTTGTTGCCAAAAGTTTTGATTGCAAAATCACAGAAGCAGATTGGCTAATATTTAATTTTCCACATAAATTTTTAACATAAACTCCGGCAGCATTTGAAATTTGTTCTCCGTTTTCAAAATCTTCTTTTCCCCCTAAAATAAATACGGGAATTGTTAATTTTTGGCAGATTCGA
The DNA here is from genome assembly GCA_945861965.1 of Chitinophaga pinensis. Lineage (GTDB taxonomy): Bacteria > Bacteroidota > Bacteroidia > UKL13-3 > UKL13-3 > CAMAWM01. The sequence continues at coordinate 23,759 of CAMAWM010000027.1, forward strand.
ATTATTTTTTCGTTCGGAAGTTTTTTCGTAAAATGTTGCGCACCAATTGCCCAGGCAATAAAATTTTCGGGCATTGGTTGAGGCAAATTTTCGAATGTCCAAACATTTTCAGGGAAAAAATAATCCAATCCTTCGCCATCATTTATAAGAGTAGAATTACAAAAAGCATTTGCCGCTTCAAAATACCTATCTACAATGTGAATTTTTGGCAAACGATTGATTTTCAAATTAACAAACAACCATTTCTCGAAATTTAATTTATTGTATGAATAAGAATTTACTTCTAAAAGTGTTTTAAAAATAAGGGTCCTTAAATTTTTATGCAGGTCAATTACGGCATCGAATTTTTCGGCTTTTAGTTCAAGCGCTTTTTCAAAAATACTTTTATCCAACACATGAATTTTATCAATGTTCGGATTGTTTTCAAGTAGTATTTTGTATTCGGGTTTTGTCAGGTAATGAATTTCGATTTCCGGAAATTGTTTTTTCAAACACCTCATTATTGGTGTTGTTAGCACAATGTCGCCAATAGAACTAAAGCGTATAATAAGGATTTTTTGGACCATTTTTTATTTGACAAAGCGTAACAATACAAGTATTTTTTGCTATAACAGTAAACTTTTTAATGGCTCAAATATAATTTTTATACCCAGTCGTGCTTTTAGTTTTTTAAAAAGTTTGCTTTTCAGTCAAAACCCGATATATTTGCGGTCCTTTTTAATAAAAAAATAAATAAAATATGTTTGCAATCGTAGAAATTGCCGGCCAACAATTTAAAGTTGAAAAAGACCAAACTCTGTTTGTGCATCGTTTGCCAAATGAGGAAGGCGCCAGCATTGAATTCGACAAAATATTGCTGTTAAATAACAGCGGTAAAATAACGGTAGGTATGCCTTCCGTTGGTGGAGCTAAAATAAAAGCTAAAGTACTCAATCATTTAAAAGGTGATAAAGTTATCATTTTTAAAAAGAAACGCAGGAAAGGGTATCGTAAGAAAAACGGCCACAGACAATCGTTTACAAAAATTCAGATTGAAGAAATTAACGCTAAATAAAAGTATTCTTTAACAGATTTAAAATTAAAATAAAATGGCACATAAAAAAGGTGTAGGTAGTTCGAAAAACGGTCGCGAAAGTCATAGTAAAAGACTTGGTGTTAAAATATTCGGTGGGCAATTTGCAATTGCTGGTAACATTATTGTTCGTCAGCGAGGAACAAAACACCATCCAGGCGAAAACGTAGGAATTGGAAAAGATCATACATTGTTTGCATTGGTTGATGGAAATGTGGTTTTCAGAAGAAAAGCAAACGATCGTAGTTTTGTTTCTGTAGCTCCGAGAGTAGAAGCTGAAGCATAAAAATACTAACAAAAATATACTTAAACCCGCATCAATAATGATGCGGGTTTTTTGTTGAAAAAAATCTGAGGCAGTTCAAATATATTAATCTCATTTTTGGCTAAAAATATTCTGAAATGTTAAATTTTAGCATCGAACCCGTAAAACTGGAACTGAAATATACTTGGAAAATAAGTCGTAATTCAAGCGATTATAAAATCAATTTTATAGTAACAGTAAAAGACAATGATGTAGTTGGCAGGGGAGAAGTAGCGCCTAATATTCGCTACAACGAAACGCCAGAAATTATTCAAAATGAATTTGAACGGTTTCAAAATTCAAATCCAGGCAATTTAATTTCAATCCAATTATTTACTGATTATTTAAATAATTTACACTTGCCAAATGCACTTCGTTTTGGATTGGAGCAAGCGTATGTACATTATCATTGCAAAAAAAATAAAATTAGTTTGTGTGATTTCTTAAATATTAATGCACCAACTCCAATTGCTACTTGCTACACTTTGCCAATAATGGATGCAGGATTAATAAAAAAATTTTACAATGAAAATAATCTCCAACGATTTAGTTTTTTAAAAATAAAAGTTAATGCGGAAACTGGTTTTGAGGATGTGAAAACATTGTGTGCGTTAACTGATAAACCAATAATGATTGATGGAAATGAAGCTTGGAAAGATGCAGATGAAGCGTTGAGATTTGTGAATGAAATTAAAAAACTAAATATCGAATTTGTTGAACAGCCAATGCCATCATCAATGAATGATGAATATATTTATTTGAAAAACCATTCGCCATTGCCATTGATGGCTGATGAAAGTGTTTTGGCTAATCCCGATTTTGATTTGTTAGAAAAACAATTTCATGCAGTAAATATGAAGTTGATGAAAGCCGGAGGATACTTAAACGGTGTTCGAATTTTGAATGAAGCAAGAAAAAGAAACATGAAAACAATGATTGGTTGTATGGTCGAAACAACACTTGGAATATCAGGTGCAATGCAGCTTTCGGCCGGCATTAATTATTTAGATGTAGATGGATATATGATAATAAAAGACGAACCATTTGAATTTGTTAAAGAAAGTAATGGAATAGTTCAGTTGCGAATTGCTGAGTAATAAACTTGAATTTTTTCTGCTATTTGAAGTTTGAAATTTTAGGAATCATTTCAATAATATCGCTTGCTATCATCGTTGTATTTCCTTGTTTTTTATACGCATCTGCACAAAGTCCGTGGGTATAAACTCCCATTATTGCCGCTTCATTTGGATTATATCCTTGAGCTAAAAAAGAAGTTATAATTCCGCTTAACACATCGCCACTTCCGGCTGTTGCTAACAATTCATTTCCTGAAGAGTTGAAATAAATGCTTCCATCGGGCATTGCAATAGAAGTGTGTGCGCCTTTTAAAACTACGATAACTTCGTGTTTTTGCGAAAATTCTTTTTGTTTTTTTAATCGCTCAAAACTATTTTTTGATTTGCCTGTTAGTCTATCAAATTCCTTTGGGTGCGGAGTTAGGATTGCGTTTTTCGGAAATTTGAAATTTTTATTTTCAAGCAAAAGTTGAGATGAAATATTTAATGCATCCGCATCAATTATTATTGGCAGTTTTATTTTTTGCAACCATTTAGCAAAAGATTTTTTTGTTGCAATATTTGTTCCCATTCCCATTCCAACTCCTATTGCAGAAAAATTTTTTGTAGTCGGAAATTTGTTAATTGAATTTATTTCATCGTCTACAATTACCATGGATTCGGGCAATGATTTTTGCAAAATAGTGTATCCAATATTTGGAATATACGCAGTTGTCAAGCCGCATCCTGTGCGCAAAGCCGCTTTTGTCGATAATATAATTGCGCCCAATTTCCCTTTGCTTCCGCCAACTAATAATGCATGGCCAAAACTTCCTTTGTGCGAAAATTTGAGTCTTGGTTTTTGTAATTTTTTAACCAAATTGTTTGTAATAAAAAAGCTTTTAGTTGAAATATTTTTTAAATAATTAGGATGAAGATTTATATCAAGCACTTCAAAATTTCCGACATATTTAAAACATTCGGAATAGAAGAAAGACAACTTTGGAACTTGAAAAGTAAGTGTTAAATCTGCTTCAATAATTATTTTTTTTTGAATGTCTTTTATGTTTGAAATTTCAGAAGGCAATCCTGAAGGCACATCAATTGCCACAATGAAATTTGAAAATTTATTTATGTGTTTTACAATTTTAGATGCCAATCCTGAAATTGCTTTGCTTAATCCTGTGCCAAATATCGCGTCAATTAGTATATCATCTTTACCAATTATCGGCAAAACAGATTTTTCGTTCAAATAAAAAATAGTTACTTTTTTTTGTTGTTTTAGTCGTTTCTCATTTATCAAAAAATCAGACGATTTTTTGTTTGAATACTCAAGGATAAAAACTTCAATTTTTATTTTTTTTTCGGCTAATTTTCTTGCAATCACCAATCCATCGCCACCGTTATTTCCTGTTCCGCAAAATATTTTTATTTCTCTTTTACTTTTTAATAGCGATTCGATTTTTTCTGCACATAAACTTGCAGCTCGTTCCATCAAATTGACCAAACTTACAGGTTCGTTTTTGATTGTATATAAATCCCATTTTTGGGTTTGATCTGCACTTAGAAGTTTCATTTTATTTCAACACTAAAAGTGTGTAAATCCTTTATGCATCCAATGGGTTCAATAAAATCAGTCAAGCCAAAATCGACTAAAATATTCTGAACCTCGGCTATTGATTTTTCGTTTACTGCTATCAATAAACCACCGCTTGTTTGCGGATCGTTTAGCAATTGAAAATTTCGTAAATCAGTTAATCCATTTACTTTTTTTTCGTAGCTGTTCCAGTTTCTGTAGGTGTTATCTGGCACACAATTTTGTTCCAAATACGTATCAATAAAATTAAAAACAGGAATTTTGTTTGCAAAAATTTCGGCCGAAACATTGCTGCCTTCACACATCTCAATTAAATGTCCAAGCAAAGCAAATCCTGAAACATCAGTCATGGCTGAAACGCCCTTTATTTTTCCTAATGCTTCGCCAACTTTGTTTAATTTACACATGCTCTCAATTGCTTCTTTCACATCATTTGCATCAGCCAATTCACGTTTGATCGCTGTCCCCATTATTCCGGTTCCAATAGGTTTTGTCAAAAACAAAAAATCTTCAATTTGAGCTGAATTATTTTTTTTAATGCTTGAAATTTTAGCTTGACCATTTACCGCCAAACCAAAAATAGGTTCGCTGCTGTTGATGCTGTGTCCACCAGCAATTGGAATATTGGCAATTTCGCAAATATTTTTTGCGCCTTCTAATACTTTTGCAGCCAATTCAACCGGAATTTTATCTACTGGCCAACCCAAAATGGCATTGGCAAAAATCGGATTTCCACCCATTGCATACACATCGCTCAAAGCATTGGCTGCAGCTATTCTTCCAAAATCAAAAGCATCGTTTACAATGGGCATAAAAAAATCAACAGTACTTATTAATGCTTGATCGTTTCCTAAATCCCAAACTGCTGCATCGTCTTTGCTTTCATGTCCGACAATCAGTTTTTCAAATAATTTATTTTTCGAAAAGGTGCTTGTGATTTGATCTAAAATCTCTGGTGCTATTTTGCATCCACATCCCGAAGAATGAGAAAATTGTGTTAATTTAATGTCAGTCATTAAAATATTTTTTTGCAAGGTAAAAAATAAGCGAAGCAATTTTATAGTCAATTCTGTCGATTATTGTTTTTTATTTGTAGCATAAAATGATTTTTCAAAAACCCGAAATATTTTTTTGGCATTCTAATAACATTCCAGTGGATGCAAAATTTAGCATTCTTATTCCAAGTTGGAATAATTTAGAATTGCTGAAGTTGTGTGTAGATTCTGTTGTTAAAAACTCAACGTATCGCCATCAAATTATAATTCATATCAACGAAGGAATTGACGGAACGCAAGATTGGGTAAAATCAAAAGGATTTGACTATTCGTATTCTGTTAAAAATGCCGGTGTTTGTTATTCAGTAAATGCAATGGCAACATTGGCTAAAACCAATTACATTGTGTATTTAAATGACGACATGTATGTATGTCCGAAATGGGATGAAATATTTTTAAACGAAATACAAAAACAGGACGGTGATCTTTGGTATTTTAGTGGCACCATGATAGAGCCAAATTGGAGTAGAAATAAATGTGCAATTGCTCCTTTTGATTTCGGGAAAACTGCGAATGATTTTAACGAAGTTTCATTGCTAAAATTTTCTGAAAAACTTGATCGAGATAATTGGTTTGGTGCAAGTTGGCCTCCAACTATTGTAAGTAAAAATATGTTTGAAAAAGTTGGCGGGTACAGCGAAGAATTTAGTCCTGGCATGTACAGTGATCCTGATTTTTCGATGAAACTTTGGCAAGCTGGCGTTCGCAAGTTTTATGGATTGGGAAAATCATTGGTGTATCATTTTCAATCGCGAAGCACAGCAAAAGTTGAAAAAAATAATGGCAGAAAAGAGTTTGCCAAAAAGTGGAAAATTCCTTCGTCTTATTTTTATAAGAATATTTTGCAAATGGGAGTAAAATACAAGGAAGAAAATCAACTAAAAGTAAAATTAAATTTTGCCTATTTTTTCGCTCGATTAAGAGCTTTTTACATATCATTGTTTTAGAATGGAAAATTTATCTATTGTCATCATCACCTTTAACGAAGAAAAAAACATCGAAAGATGCATTTTATCTGTAAAAGAAATTGCGGACGATATTGTGGTTCTCGATTCAAATTCAACCGACCAAACAATTGAAATTTGTGAAAAATTAGGCGCACGGGTTTTCTCTCAAAAATTTTTAGGCCATATCGAACAAAAAAATTGTGCAATATCCTTTGCGAAATTTCCATTCATTCTTTCATTAGATGCCGATGAAGCGGTGGATGAAGAATTGAAAACTGAAATTCTTAAGATAAAACAAAACAAAACGGCTGACGGCTATATAATTAATAGATACAATAACTATTGTGGCAAATGGATTCGTCATGGTGCATGGTTTCCTGATCATAAATTGCGTTTGTGGGATAGTACAAAAGGCAAATGGGCTGGTTTAAACCCGCACGATAAATTTGAATTGATTTCAAACTCAAAATCTTTGATGCTAAAAGGCAATATTTTACATTGGAGTTATTCAACCTTAGAAGAGCACAAAAACAAAATTGAATCTTTCAGCACAATTGCCGCAAAAGCTTACTTTTTGCAAGGCAAACGATCTTCACAAATTAGAATTCTTTTCAGTCCGATTTTTCGTTTTATAAAGGACTATTTTTTTTGTTTTGGATTTCTTGATGGAAGTTTGGGTTGGTTTATTGCTTCGCTTACCTTTAAAGAAATAAAATTAAAGTATAAAAAACTGCTTGATATTCAGAACGAAACATAATTATTCTTCTTGTCTGCCAACCTTTATTTGTCATTTTTCGTAAAATGTTTTGAAAATTGATAGCAATTTCTATTTTTGAACTTTCAATTAGCAATAAAAACTAAAACCAAATATAAACATGAAACACCTTTTCAAATTTACAATTTCATTTCTTTGCTTGATTTTATTAAATCAATCAATCTTTGCACAGACACCAGCTTACAACAATGGTACTCCACCAAATACAGGTGGAAACTCAATTCCTTTTAGTTATTTA
>CAMAWM010000028.1 GCA_945861965.1 Chitinophaga pinensis
CATTAATTCTGTTTTTGATACCATTTGTTTTTTTTACATTACTGTTTACTTATTATAAAAACAAGAAACTTAACCTCTATTTATTCAAAATATTTTTGCTAACGATTCTATTTGCACTAAGTTTATACATTTTCAGGTTATATATTATTGATTCATTGCAGTCTAAAGGACATATTTGGGGACATGATAAAAACAATTTAAGTTTAAATAATATACTTGATATTTTATCTAAACTAAAATCTATTGACTCCAATTTTGCTTTTCAAGTTGTTTTATCTAATGGCGTACTATTTTACCTACTATACAAAATAAATAAAGTATCCAAAAACCACTTTTGGATATTTATTATCTCCTACTTGTCAATTTTCATTTTCTATTTTCTCTTGGGTGCCGGGAATAATATTGGACGTTTGTTAGGAGAAAGTTTTCCTATTTTAATTATTCTATCAATTATTACAATTCCTGAGGCACTTCAAATTCCTATGCCTGAGCAAACAAAAGAAAGCAACATCCCAATACATTTATAGTTTTGAAAATCTCCCTCATCACAGTCTGCTATAATTCCGCTAAAACAATAGAAAAAACCATTCAATCGGTTTTAGCTCAAACTTATGCTGATATTGAATACATTGTTGTTGATGGTTTATCGAAAGACGGAACCATTGATATTGTGAACAATTACAAGTCAAAAATAGCTAAAATAATTTCAGAAAAAGATAAGGGAATGTATGATGCTCTGAATAAAGGAATTCAGGCTGCAACAGGTGAAATCGTAGGCATTTTAAATGCTGATGACCGTTTTGCAACCACGGATATTATTGAAAAAATAGCTCATCATTTCAAACAAAACCCCAAAACTGATTGTGTAATTGGCGATATTGCTTTTGTGGATGAAAATAATCCGGCTAAAATATCGCGCTATTATTCTTCGGCTAAGTTCAAACCCTCGAAATTTGCCTGGGGTTTTATGCCGGCTCACCCTACTTTTTATTGTAAAAAAGAGTACTTTAATACGTTTGGTGGCTATAAAACCGAGTTTGATATAGCATCGGATTACGAATTGCTGATTCGCTTTTTAAAAGTGCATCAATTAAAATACGATTACATGAATGTATTGATGGTGTTGATGAACAAAGGAGGGAAAAGCACCCGTGGTTTGCAAAGCACTATTAAAATCAATAAAGAAATTAAAATCGGTTGCGAAATGAATGGAATTTACACCAACTATTTCATGCTTTACTCTAAGTATTTTTTAAAAGTTTTTGAATATTTTAAAAAATAGGAATGCAAAGAATTCTCATCACAGGGGCAAACGGATTTATCGGCAAAAACCTTTCTGAATATTTGCATCAGAAAAAAAATACTGTTGATGCTGTAGTAAGAAATAAAACTACACTTGATAATGAATTAAGAAAATGTTTCGATACTATTTTCGACTTCAATTCGCTACCTGATTTTGGCAATTACGATACACTAATTCATTGTGTTGGGAAAGCACACGATTTAAAAAATGTTGCTGCACCTGAAGAATATTTTATAATCAATACCCAATTAACAAAGCAAATTTTCGATAAATTCAGAAACTCAAACTGCAAAAAATTTATATTTTTTAGTTCAGTAAAAGCAGTTGCCGATTCGTTGACTGAAGAATTGACTGAAGATTTTATTCCCAATCCACAAACTGTTTATGGCAAATCAAAATTAGAAGCCGAACAATATATTGCCTCTCAAAAACTAAATTCCGATCAAAAATATTTTATCCTTCGACCAAGTATGATTCATGGAAAAGGGAATAAAGGCAATCTAAATTTACTTTATAATTTTATTTCAAAAGGCATCCCCTACCCTTTGGCTTCATACGAAAACAATCGAAGTTTTTTAAGTGTTGACAATTTGAATTTTATAATTGAACAGCTAATCGAAAGCAACTTGGAAAGCAATATTTTCAATGTTGCGGATGACGAACCGCTTTCAACAAACGATTTAATAACATTGATTGCTGACAGCCTGAAGAAGAATCCAAAACTTTGGCATGTAAATAAAAATATCATTCAGCTATTTGCTAAAATTGGAGATATTCTTCAATTGCCTCTAAATTCAGAACGATTAAAAAAGTTAACGGAAAATTATGAAGTGAGCAATAAAAAACTTCTTTCAACTTTAAATATTGTCCTTCCTTTGAGCAGCAAAAAAGGTTTGATGAAAACCTTTCAACATTTCCATTCAAAATGATTTTAGCAACAATTATTCTTTGTATTTGCATGTACCTGTACTTTAAAATTGCAGACAAATACAATATTATTGACAAACCAAACGAACGCAGTTCGCACAACGAAATTATTATTCGTGGTGCAGGAATTATATTCCCAATTGCATGTTTGCTGTACTTCTTTCAATCCAATTTTTATTATCCTTATTTCATAGCAGGCGTAGTTTTAATTAGCTTAATAAGTTTTTTTGACGACATAAAAACCACAAAAAACAGCATACGATTTATTGTACAATTTGTATGTGTACTTTTACTTTTTTATCAAACAAATTTTCTAAACAATTGCCATTATTCTATTTTAATTGTCGCATTGATTTTTGCAATTGGAATATTGAATGCCTGGAATTTTATGGACGGAATTAATGGAATTACGGGATTGTACAGCATTGCAACTATTGCCACTTTGCTTTTTATCAATTTATATACAACACCATTTATTGAAACTGAGTTATTGCTTGTAACTATTATTGCGTTGTTGATTTTTAACTTTTGCAATACTCGAAAAAAGGCACTTTGTTTTGCTGGTGATGTCGGAAGTATTTCTATCGCTTTCATCATTATTTTTGCTTTGGCATCTTTAATTTTAAAAACAAATCATCTCGAATATATTTTGTTGCTTGCCGTTTATGGTGTTGATAGTGCTCTAACAATTGCATTTCGATTAATTAATAAAGAAAATATTTTCAAAGCACATCGATCGCATTTGTATCAATGGCTTGTACACAAACAAAAAATGTCTCATTTGAAAGTTTCTTTTATTTATTTTTTAATACAATTAGCAGTGAATTTTATTTTGATACAATTTATTCTTCAATCTGAAAATTCAATTTATCAATCCATAATTATTTTAATATTATTGGGTTTAATTTACATTGCATTGAAACAGAAACTTAAAAATCAACATCAAGAATGTTAGGTCCAATTAAACTATTTTTAAAATCTTTTTTAAGCCCAGCAGGATTTTTAGGGGTTTTAATTCTTTACTTGATTTATAAATTAATAAAAAATCCTACATCAAAAAAAATCAAACTTTTTCTCTTCAGCAGCATTTTAGCTTTGTATTTACTTTCGAGCGAACCACTTGCTAGTTTTATATTAAAGCCATTAGAAAATCAATACCAATATTTGATACATCCCGAAACATATACAAACATAAAACACATTGTAGTTTTAGGTGGAGGTCAATTGCCAAACGAAAAACTATCAAGTTATAGTAAACTAAGTGAAGGATCTTTAAACAGATTAATTGAAACAATTAGACTAAAGAAGATTAAGCCCGAATGTAAAATCATTTTTTCGGGAGGAAATACTTTTGACAGCAAACAAACCGAAGCCGACATTTATGGTTTGGCTTACACTGAATTAACCAATGATGTAAACTATATTAAAAGTGCTAAAGCTGAAAACACGAAACAGGAAGCAAAAGATATGTATGTGCTTTTGGCTGATACGCCTTTTTTTTTAGTAAGTTCGGCATCGCACATGCCACGAGCTATCAAAATTTTTGAGAAAACAGGTTTGAAACCAATCGCTTGTCCATCAGATTATAGTGTCCGAAGCGACCATTTTGCACTATCTCCGCCCAATTCTGGAAGTCTTGGCAGAAGCGAGAAAGCAATAACTGAAATTGTAGGCAGATTATGGTTTTGGATAACGGACTAGTGGATTTATTCCCTATCGTTTTTTGATTTTAACGTAATTTTAATATAAATTCTGTTAATAATATTTTGAAATCCGTCACTTAAGATTTATTTTGCCAACCTAAAAATCAAAGAAAAAAAAACAAGTCAACTAAAAAACTATGGAGGAATACGCAAAAAGAGAAGTGCAGGAAATTTTCTCGAAAAAAATAAGAGCAGGGAAACGCACTTATTTCTTTGATGTAAAAGCAACAAAAGGAAACGATTATTTTATTACCATTACCGAAAGCAAAAAACGCTTTGAAGATGGAACATTTGAAAAACATAAAATCTTTTTATACAAAGAGGACTTTAACAAATTTTTTGATGCATTAAGCGAAACGATTAATCATGTAAAAACCGATTTGATGCCCGAATACGATTTTGATGAATTTAGTCGCGACCAAAATTTTGACGACAAACCTGAAAATATTGAATTGTAATTTCTTATAAAAATAATAAACTAAAAAAAATAAACCCAAACCTAAAATGAAAAATAAATTCTTAAATATCGCAATGTTATTTGCAGTTGCAGGAAGCTTAGCATTTGCATCTTGCAGCAAAAAAAACGAACAGGTAATTGACAGAGACCCACCAACTATTGCAATAGTAGTTAATGGTAGCGCAAACATTATAATTCAACAACGTACTTTTGATACAGTAGTTTTTAATTTTACAGCCACTGCTGCCCCAGAAGTTACATTGAAAAGTGTACGCATGGTGCGATTGAATATTATAACTGGAGATTCATTGGTTATGATTGACACAACATCAGGATTAGGTGCAACATTTACAAAAACAATAAACGATCAATTATTAAACTTAGGTACTTTGGCTAATGGAGATCAGTTGACTTATACTTTTACAGTTGAAGATATAAACGGCAAAACTGCTTCGGCAGTAATTACAGTTAATATTAAAGATATTATTAGAGGAGGACAGTTTTATCTTGGAGGTCCAAATGCAACAATAAATCTTTACAGATTTTTTGGTCTTGACCCTACGGCTTATATCGGAACTCAATTTGTAGGAGCAAAAAAATTCAAAGCTGGAACCGATATTATTGGTGACTCTTCTGAATACGGAATTAAAAGCTACTCAAAAATTGACATACTTTATTTTTACAACGGTGCGGCTACTGTGCAAAACGCATTGTATTCAGCAGACTTTGCTTTTGCTCCAGGACAAGGTTGGAATGCTGAAGTTTCAATGTGGCCATCAAAAAACACAACAAAATTAAAATTCAGCGTAGCCGTTCGTTCTCAAATTACAAATGCTGCTAACAATAAAATCATTCACGAATTACTTGATGCAGAAGATTTCACAACTGGAGGAGCAAACGATTCAGTTAAAGAAATTAACTCTGCTGTAGTTGGAAAAGATGTGATTGCATTTAAAACAGCAAATTACGAAGGATATATACTTGTCATAAGTAATGACCCAACTCCTATTATTGGACAAATTGGATTGCAAACATTTTACAGATAATTATTAAATAAAAATATTTCTGAAAACCGCTCGATATATTTCGAGCGGTTTTTTTATTTTTGTTAGGTTCTATTTTAAATAAATAACTCATGAAAAAAATAGCTGTATTTACTTCAGGCGGTGATTCACCAGGCATGAATGCATGCATAAGAGCAGTTACACGAACTGCTATTTATAACCATTTAGAAGTTACAGGAATTATGCGTGGTTATAAAGGAATGATTGAAGGTGGAGAAAATTATGTTTCGCTAAATTCACGTTCGGTTGGAAACATAATTCAACGAGGCGGAACCATTTTGAAAACTTCGCGCAGCAATGAATTTATGACAGCCGAAGGAAGAAAGAAAGCATTCGAAAATTTGAAATTAAATTCAATTGATGCTTTGGTTTGTATAGGCGGGAACGGAACATTTACAGGTGCCGAAATATTTTACAACGAATATAAAATTCCTTGCATCGGAGTGCCCGGAACAATAGACAATGATTTGTCAGGTACTGATTTTACAGTTGGATTTGATACAGCAATAAATACTGCATTGGGTGCAATTGACAAAATTCGCGACACAGCAGAAAGCCACGAAAGATTTTTCTTTGTTGAGGTTATGGGTAGAGATGCGGGGTACATTGCACTTGCATCAGGAATTGCAGGTGGCGCAGAAATAGTTTTACTTCCAGAAGTGAAAGAAAATTTTGATCAAATAGTAAGCTATTTTAATAAAAGTATTCACAGCAAAAAATCATTTTCGATTGCTATTGTGGCTGAAGGAAATTACGAAGGAGGTGCATTTGAAATGGTAAATCAGATTAAGAAATACATTCCGACTTTCGATCCGCGAATAGTGATTTTAGGCCATATTCAAAGAGGCGGATCGCCAACAGCTTACGATAGAGTATTGGCATCTCGACTGGGAAATGCAGCCGTAGAGGGATTGTTAAAAGGAGAAACAAATAAAATGGCAGGATTAATAAACAATCAAGTTGCATTAACACCTTTTAACGAAAGTATTTCAAAGTCAAAAAAACTGAATCCAGAATTGCTTAAATTAATTGACATTTTTAATTGTTAAGCTAAATGAACCTAGAAAAGGCTCTATTACAAGAACACAGCAAACATCAAACAATTGCCATAGCAAAATGGATTGGAAACGATAAAGTACGATTTGAGCAAATTGTTAATTTATTCAAGTCTGGCAACAGCAAAATTTGCCAACGCGCAGCTTGGGTTTTAGGGCATATTGAACCACAAAATTTAAACATTATTAAACCACATTTATTTGCATTTTTAAACATGTTGGATTTGAATGTGCAAGATGCAGTTAAAAGAAATATTGTGAAAACATTAGAGTCAATTGATATTCCTGAAAATCTGATTGGAATTGCAGCTGACAAATGCTTTAAACTATTGGCAAGCCCCGATGAAGCGATTGCAATAAAAGTGTATTGCATGAGTGTATTATACACTATTTGTAAAAAAGAACCAGAATTGAAAAACGAATTGAAACTATTAATTGAAGAGGAACTGCGATTTGGCGGAGCTGCAATTAAAAGCAGAGGAAACAAGATTTTAAATTTATTGAAAAAATTCAAGTGACTATTCAATCAACTATTGTATCTAATTAATTTAAAAATGTCAGTTACTGTGGCATAATTTAGATATAACTTGAAAAAATGTCATATAAATTTGGCTGGTACGATGTGTGTGAGTACATTCGCAACCCCGAAAATCGGGATTCTATAATAGTAATTCTATTAATCTAAAAACTAAAACAATATAAAACTATGGCAGTAAATTTAAAACCGCTAGCAGACAGAGTTCTGGTAGCAGCAGCAGCAGCTGAAGAAAAAACTATAGGAGGAATTATTATTCCCGATACAGCAAAAGAAAAACCTCAAAAAGGTGTGGTAATTGCGGCAGGCAATGGCAAAAAAGACGAGCCGATGACCGTAAAAGCTGGCGACAATATTTTGTATGGCAAATACGCTGGTACCGAAATTACAGTTGACGGAAAAGAATATCTCATCATGCGCGAATCAGATATTTTTGCAATCGTTTAATTTCATTTTTCAAAACATTTTTAAATTAAAAACAATTAATCAAACAAAAAATTATGGCAAAAAAAATATTATATGGTGTTGAAGCCCGTGATGGCATTAAACGCGGTGTGGATGCTTTGGCTAATGCAGTTAAAGCAACACTTGGTCCAAAAGGGCGCAATGTAGTTATTGACAAAAAATTTGGCTCTCCATCTGTTACAAAAGATGGCGTTACTGTTGCCAAAGAAATTGAGTTGAGAGATCCAATTGAAAATATGGGAGCTCAAATGATAAAAGAAGTAGCTAGCAAAACTGCTGATATTGCAGGAGATGGAACTACAACTGCTACTTTATTAGCTCAATCTATTGTTACTGGCGGTCTTAAAAATGTAGCTGCTGGTGCCAATCCAATGGATTTAAAAAGAGGAATTGATAAAGCTGTTGAAGCAGTTGTTGAAAATTTGAAAAAACAAAGTCAACAAGTTGGAGACGACAACAAAAAAATTCAACAAGTTGCTTCTATTTCGGCAAACAACGATGAAGTTATCGGAAAACTAATTGCCGATGCAATGGCCAAAGTTGGAAAAGAAGGTGTAATAACTGTTGAAGAAGCAAAAGGAACTGAAACAGATGTTAAAATTGTTGAAGGAATGCAGTTTGATCGCGGTTACCTTTCACCCTATTTTGTTACCAATGCTGAAAAAATGGAAACAGAATTGGAATCACCTTATATTTTAATCTACGACAAAAAAATTAGCAACATGAAAGAATTGCTTCCAATTTTAGAGCCAGTAGCGCAATCAGGAAAACCATTTTTGATTATTGCTGAAGATGTTGAAGGCGAAGCTTTGGCAACTTTAGTAGTTAACAAAATTCGTGGTTCACTGAAAATTGCAGCTGTAAAATCTCCAGGATTTGGCGATAGAAGAAAAGCAATGTTAGAAGACATCGCAATATTGACAGGTGGTATTGTAATAAGCGAAGAGCGTGGATTTAAATTAGAAAATGCCGACTTGACGTATCTTGGACGTGCTGAAAAAATCACTATTGATAAAGACAATACAACCATTATAAATGGTGCTGGTAAAAAAGAAGATATCAAAGCAAGAGTTGGTCAAATAAAAGCGCAGATTGAAAACACAAGCAGCGATTACGACAAAGAAAAATTACAAGAACGTTTGGCAAAATTAGCCGGAGGTGTTGCAGTACTTTATATCGGTGCAGCTACTGAAGTTGAAATGAAAGAAAAGAAAGACCGTGTTGACGATGCATTGCATGCCACTCGTGCAGCAGTTGAAGAAGGTATCGTTGCTGGTGGAGGCGTTGCATACATTCGTGCAGTAGAATCCTTAACAAAACTTAAAGGATTGAACGAAGACGAAGAAACCGGAATTCAAATTATTCGCAGAGCTTTAGAAGAGCCATTGCGTCAAATAGTTGAAAATGCTGGTGGCGAAGGTTCAGTTGTAGTAAATAAAGTGAAAGAAGGCAAAGGCGATTTTGGTTACAATGCCAGAACTGAAGTTTACGAAAACTTGATTGCCGCTGGTGTAATTGATCCTACAAAAGTTACTCGCGTTGCATTGCAAAATGCAGCTTCGGCAGCCAGCATGATTTTGACAACAGAATGTGCTTTGGTTGAAGAAAAAGAAGAGAAATCAGGTATGCCAGCAATGCCACATGGCGGTATGGGCGGAATGGATTATTAAGAATTGTAAGCAAATAATTTTTAGTTTACATAATAAAAAACCCCGAATCAGTATTGGTTCGGGTTTTTGTTTTTATTTCCAATTAGATTTATTTCTTCAACAAATCTTTTATGGCAAAATAAATTGCTGCAAAAACTGAAAACAAAACAAAAAGAAGTGTAAAAACAGGAAAGCAATTATTGATTTCAGAATCTAGCCATTTGCCAAAAAAGGTTCCAGCAATAATAATTATTGCCATTTGAGCAGCCATGCTGCTGTAACGAATAAACCCATTTGAGTTTTTTTTCTTTTCGTTAAAATCAAATGAATTCATTTGCTTAAAAATAAAAAAATCCGGAAAATTTTCGAGGGTACTTATTCAGCAGTTACAGTTCTGGTTTCAATTGGATTGGAAGGCATTTGCAATCCATTGCCATTCGATGAAAATTGATTGTTATTCATATTCATCGAGCTTTTTCCGTTAAACTCAGCACCTGCTTCAATAATTAAAGTATCAGAAATAATATCGCCTCTAACCTTTGCTGTGGATTTTACAGTAAGCAATTCTGTAGTTGTAATGTTTCCATTAACAACGCCAGATACATCGCAATTGCTTGCTTTAATATCTCCATCTACTTTTGAAGACGCACCCAAAACCAATTTGCTTTTTACACAAATTGAACCTTTTACAAGCCCATCAATTCGCAAATCACCTTCTGAGGTTAAATCACCTGTAATTACAGTTCCCGAGTTGATTATGTTAATCTCTTGAGGATTAAATGAAGTGTTTTTATTAGAATTAAATATTGCCATATTATTTTTATTTATGCTTTAATTTACAGCAAAGACAAAGGTAAAAATCTACACCAAAAAAACAACTATTATTTTTCTAATGCTGTAGAATCGCTTAATCCGCTGCCTCCGGACAATATACTTTTTAGATTTTCGTTGAATATGTGTTTAGCATCCAATACTTCTTTAAATGAATCCACTTTATTTTCCAATTCAATAGCTCGTGCTTTTGTTTCGGTATCAGAATATCCTGGAACCAATTCGCGAAAAGGAGTATAAAAAACCAACAATATTATAATTGTAACAAAGACCACAAGAAAAGAACTCAGCGCGACAAAGATGTTCATAGGAGTAAGTTTGAATGAAATTTTTTCTTCAAATGTTTCATCATTAATTACAACCAGTCTAAGTGGGTATCTTAATTGTTCTAAAAACTTTTTCCTTTTTGTTGGCAATGGCTTTTTACTATTAAAAAGATTTGAGTTAAACTTGTGGCAAAGCTATCGTAATTTTTTTATTTAATTTATCATTTTGAAGCATTATCTGAAACAGTATAAAACCCCTTGTTTTTTTATCGCGTTGATTATTGTTTTGGCAGCTTGCAATCCTACCCGAAACAGATGGATTAATCGTGCGTGGCATAGCATGACTGGACATTACAATGTGTATTTTAATGGCGAACAAAAATTAAATGAAGCCATTGAGCAATTGGCGCAAGGACATAAAAACGATTTCAACAAAACATTGGATGTTTTTGCTTATGGTGATGAAGCTTCGGCAAAAGGAGTAAGTAATATATTGGATGCTGCGTTGAAAAAATTTGCTGGTACAATTCAATTGCACCAAGTTGGAAACCATACAGACGATGCTTATTTTGGAATAGCTAAAGCACATTTCTTCAAACGCGATTATTTTGCTTCGATGGAAGCTTTGCAATTTATTATTTCAAAGTATCCTGCATATAAAAACAGTGCAACTTGTTGGATTGCGAAATGCTATATTGGACTTGGAAAACCCGAAGAGGCAGAAGCAGTAATTGGATTGTTGTTATCCGAAAAAAATATTAGCAATAAAGACATTGCCGAAATTCAAGCTACATCAGCAGATATTAATATCAAACTTGAAAAATTCAAGCCAGCAATTGAGAATTTAAAGAAAGCATTAGCCCATGGAAAACTTAATAAAAGTACAAAAATTCGATACAATTATATTTTGGGGCAGTTGTTTTTTATTAATGAAAATAAATCAGCCGCGGGAATTCACTTTACAAAAGTTATTAAATTAGTTTCTCCTTACGATTACGAATTCAATGCAAATATTTTCCTTGCTAAATTAATTGATCCCAATGACAAATCGGCTGTAAATAAAGTAAGAAAAAATTTGAGGAAAATGGCAAACGATGATAAAAATATTGAATACCTTGATCAAATTTATTTCGAATTGGGAAAGCTTGAATTGTCGCAAAAAAATTATGCATTTGCCGAAATAAATTTCAAGACATCGGTATCAAAAAGCACTCGCAACAATGCACAGAAAACAAAAAGCTATCACGAATTAGCAAAAATGTATTTTGGACAAAAAAACTACAAAAAAGCGCAAGCATATTACGACAGCACAGCACAGCAAATAGATAAAAAAGACAAGCAATATTTACTTATAAAAAACACGAAAATAGTGTTGAGTGAATTAATAAATAATTTGATTGTTTTTGAAAAAGAAGATTCGCTACAACGATTGAGTATGCTTAGTAAAGATGCACTCGAACGAAAAATTGACGAATGGATAGCAAACGAAAAAAAAGAAAAAGAAGCTGCAGCCAAAGCATTGAAAAAAAGAAAATCAGCCGAAGCCAGCCAAAAACAAAATGCACAAGCCGGAGGAGCGCAAACGGATGTTTCTAATTTCGGATTTGACAATTCTACAGCATGGTATTTTTACAATGTAGGTTTAGTATCATCAGGTGCTGCAGATTTTTTCAACGCTAAAAAATGGGGATCAAGAACAAACGAAGATTTTTGGAGAATTGCTGCCAAAGAAAAGCCCAAACATACTGAAGAAACAAAAAGCAATTTGGACTCAAGCAATGAAATAAAAAAAGATGAAATAGAACTGTCAAGAAACGACAAAAAACAAATGAAAGAATCTGTTGAAGTGAGTAATAAACTTACAGGCAATAATGAAAAAGATAGATGGATTAGAGATGTGCCAATGGATAAAATTTCCAAACAACAATCGAATGAGAAAATGTTGGAATCAATGCACAATCTTGGTTTAATTTATTTCACAAAATTATATAACTACACTGAATGCATTAAGTATTTTGAAGAATTAGAGAATCGTTTTCCGAAAAACGAATACGAACCCGAAGTGTTTTATTATTTACACAAAAGTTTTTTTGAATTGAAAAATGTTAAAAAAGCTGATTTCTATAAAAATGAATTAATCACAAAATATGCTGAACATAAGTTTTCATTGATAATACAAGGCAAGGTTGCTAAAACAGCGGAAAGCGATGCCAATAAAGAAATGATGGCATTTTATGAAAAAACTTATGCTGAATTTGCTGCAGGAAATTTTGTTAAAGCAAAGCAAATGAAACTTGATGCAGACAAAAAATTTCCGGGAAATAATCTTCGACCAAAGTTTGAATATATGTTTGCACTTGCTGTTGGAAAAACAGATAGCGTTGAAGCATTTAAGCAAGCATTAACATTTGTAACAACAGAATTTAAAGAAACAGATGTTGCAAAAGAAGCTCAAGATATTTTAACTATTTTGAACAAAAGTATTAAACGCGAAGAAATAATTTCGAGCGATACAGCATTGCGATTTCTAAATATTGAAATGGAAACTGAAGTAGTACATTATTATATTTTTGCTATAAAATCTGAAAAATCCGACTTCAGTAATTTTGTCGAAAAAATAACAACATACAACGAAGATTATGCATCACTTGACAACCTTAGAGCAAATGCAATGATGAGTGCTGAAGGGTATCAAATATTGACAGTTCGTGATTTTTCAAATTACAAAAAAGCATTGAATTATTATAAAGGTGTAAAGGCAAACGATGTGGCTAATAAAAGATTTGTAGTAAAAGAAAATTATATTGACTTTGTCATCTCGATTAATAATTTTAAAAAAATTATGAAAGAAAAAAACATTGAAAATTTTCACACTTTTTTTGTAAAACAATTAGAGAAAGAATCGGCTAAATAAAATGAAACAAAGAGGATATTTTTTTACTGGAAAATACCGTTGGATAATTCGCACAATGTGGATTAGCAGCATTGCAGGATTATTACTTTTCGCATTGCTAATTACTTCGCTTTGCAAAGATTGGATTCCAGGATTTAAACTTCCTGCACTTGAAGAATTAGAAAATCCTAAAACACTTTTGGCAAGTGAAATTTACTCAAGCGATGGTGTTTTGTTAGGAAAATATTTTATTGAAAATCGCAGCAATTCAAATTTTGAAGACCTAAGCACACAACTTGTAAATGCGTTAATTGCAACCGAAGACATTCGATTTTATGAGCATTCAGGAATAGACAAAAGTCGTATTGTAACTATGCTAATTTACAATGCCACTGGAAAGCGACAAGGAGGAAGTACATTATCGCAACAACTTGCAAAAAATTTGTTTCCACGAAAAAAATTTAAAGCCATTCATCAAAAAATAATTACAAAACTTCAGGAATGGATAACCGCTGTTCGAATTGAGCAACGTTATACAAAAGAAGAAATTATCAATATGTATCTTAATACCGTTCCGTTTAGTGGCAAAGCATATGGAATAAGTGCGGCATCGAAAGTTTTTTTCGGAAAAACTGCTAAAGAATTAACAGCCCCCGAAGCCGCAATGTTAGTTGGAATGTTGAAGGGAAACACCATGTACAATCCGATTAGAAACCCAGAAAGAGCGACTAGAAGAAGAAATATTGTACTTGGGCAAATGAACAAATACCATTTTTTGAACGATGCGGATTATAACAAATTTAAATCTGAACCACTTGTATTAAACTATCAAGAGGACGACCACAACGAAGGAATTGCTACCTATTTTCGCGAGTATTTAAGACTAGAATTAGACAATTGGTGCGAAGAAAATGGCTTTAATTTATACCAAGATGGATTGAAAATTTATACCACCATTCATTCTAAAATGCAAGTATTGGCTGAGCAATCTGTGCAAGAACATTTGCAATCCATGCAAAAGAAATTTTACGCGCATTGGAAAGGGCGCGAACCTTGGGGCGAGTTAACCGAACTCATAACAATGAGCATGAAACGAAGCGACAGATACCGCGAATCAAAATTAATTGGCATGAGCGAAGCTGAAATAATTAAATCATTTCACCAGAAAATAAAAATGAAAGTGTATAGCTCAAGCAGAGGTGAAATTGATACTGTAATGACACCGATGGATAGTTTGAAATATTACAAATATTTTATGCAATGCGGATTAATGAGCATGGATCCACAAAATGGATATATAAAAGCTTGGGTTGGTGGGCACAATTACAAATATTTTAAATATGATCATGTAAATATCAGATCAAAAAGACAAGTAGGTTCAACTTTCAAACCCTTTGTTTACACACTTGCCGTTGATAATGGAATTTCACCTTGTACAATTTTCCCTAACAAACCAGTTCAGTTTGATGGATTCCCTGATTACAATCCAGAAAATGCTGATGAAAAATACACAACTCCTGAAATGGATATGTATCACGGATTGCAACATTCGGTAAATCTTATCGTGTTAAATGTTTTGAAACAATTAGGCCCAACTGCAATGAAGGAAGTTGCTAAAATTGCTAAAAAAATGGGTGTTGAAAGCGACATTCCACCCTACCCTGCTTCGGCACTTGGCACTAGTGATATTTCTGTTTATGAAATGGTGGGTGCTTTTGCAACCTTTGCTAACAAAGGTGTTTGGATTAAACCACAATATTTACTTCGCATAGTTGATAAAAATGGCAATGTTGTACAAGAAACAAAACCCCAAACCTGTGAAGCATTGAGCGAACAAACCAGTTATATAATGTGCAAAATGTTAGAACGAGTAACAACACACGGAACAGCAGCAAAAATCAAATACATGTATCAAATTCCTGGCGCAGTTGGAGGGAAAACAGGCACAACTCAAAACTACAGCGATGGATGGTTTATGGGAATTACACCAACCTTGACCACAGGATTATGGACAGGTTTTGAAGACAGAGCAATCCATTTTAGAAGTATGGAATTAGGAAGTGGATCGGCAATGGCAATGCCAATTTGGAGTACGTATATGCAAAAAGTAGTTAAAGAAAATTTAATTCAAATTGTGCCCGAATGGGAAAAACCAAAGTTGGAACTTACTATTGAAACTGATTGCTCAAAATTTGTTGCGCCTACAAATGAAAACAACAAAAGAGAAAATTTTATTGAAGAGTAAAATCTAATTATTTATTCAAAACGCAAAGCTTCAATTGGATCAAGTTTGCCTGCTTTTTTTGCTGGATAATACCCCGAAATTATTCCAACCAAAAAACAAAGTGCAATGCCTAATAAAATCCAAATCCATGGAATTATAAATCCTCCACCGATTAAAGTTGAAACTATATTTCCGACAAGAATTCCAAGAACAATTCCACCCATTCCACCCATTTGACAAATCACAATTGCTTCAATTAAAAACTGTCTTCGAATTGCTTGTTGTGTAGCTCCTAATGATTTCCTAATACCGATTTCGCGCGTTCGTTCTTTGACCGAAACCAACATTATATTCATCAATCCAATGGCTGCTCCAACTAATGTTATAAAACCAATTACAGTTGCAGCAATTGTTATAAAACTGAGCTCTGCTATTAATTCGCTTGCAATATTATCGGCCTTCATTATCTGAAAATTATCCTCATCGTGTGGCCTTAAATGTCTGATTTTTCTAAACACACTAATTGCTTCGTCAACGGCCATATCCATGTTATTAATATTAGGAACTGCAACGGTAACCACGCTGCTCATGTTTGGCCGATTAAAAATTTTACGAGCATTTAAAATCGGAATTATTGCTAATCTGTCGCCACCAAAACCCATTGCCGAACCTTTTTCTTTCAACACACCAATTACTTTATAATGGCACGCTCCGACTGAAATTATTTCGCCAAGCGGAAATTTATTTTTAAAAAGTTTTTCTTTAATTTCTTTGCCAATAATTGCAACATTGCTTGCATTGTTAATTTCAGTTGTCGAAAAATTTCTTCCATAGCTTAAATCATAACCAGCTACTTTCATATAATTTTCATCACCACCCAAAACCATTACGTTTGGCTCCGTTTTATTGCTTTCAAATTTTACAGTTCCTGCCCAAGTTGCATTGACCGAAACAGATGTAATACAAGGAATGGAATATTGTTTTAAAAACTTATCCGACTCTACTTGCGAAATTGGGCCGTATCTTTTTGGCGCCTTTCCGCTAACACCAAAATGAACATTACTTCCGCGATTTTTTATGTTAAATGTATTAGCGCCCATGCTATTAAAATTTTGATTGATGCTTACCTTCATACCGTCAATGGCAGTAAGAATTCCGACCAAAGCCATAATCCCAATTGATATAATTAATGCCGTAAGTATGGAGCGAATTTTATTTGCTCCAATGGATGTAAACGCTATTTTAATATTTTCTTTTATCGTCATTCTAAGAAAATTTAATTTGCAATTTTTTTGCGATATTTTTTATCAATGAAGGTCCTTTATAAATAAACGAAGTGTAAATCTGAATCAAACCTGCTCCGGCATTAATTTTTTCCTGCGCACTTTCAAGCGAATGAATTCCGCCAACTCCAATTATTGGAAGTTTTCCATTTGTTTTTTGATGGATATACGCAATGATTTCATTTGATCGCTTTGATAATATTTTACCACTCAATCCACCAGCTCCAATTTCTTTCAATTGATTGTTTGAAACGTCAAGTCCATCGCGAGTAATTGTTGTATTTGTTGCTACTATTCCATCAATGTTAGTTTCAATTACAATCTCTACTACATCGTCAATTTGATTGTAGCTTAAATCTGGCGATATTTTTAAAAATATAGGTTTTGATTTTTCGAAATTTTTTCTCAACTCCACCAGTCGATTTAAAATTTCAGCAAGTGGTTTTTTGTCGTGAAGATCTCTTAAGTTTGGAGTGTTTGGCGAACTTATGTTTACTACAAAATAATCAACAACTGGATATAATGTTTTAAAACATTTCTCGTAATCTTCAACTGCATTTTCATTTGGGGTGGTTTTATTTTTCCCGATATTTCCGCCAACAATTAAATTTTTAGGGCGGTTTTTTAAACGATCAGCAATTGCTAACATTCCATCGTTATTAAATCCCATTCTATTAATCAAAGCTTCGTCTTTTCTCAAACGGAAAAGCCGTGGCTTCTCATTGCCATTTTGAGGCAAAGGAGTAACAGTTCCAATCTCTACAAAACCAAAACCAAGACATGCTAACTCTTCTAAATATTTTGCGTTTTTATCAAACCCAGCAGCAACTCCAACTGCATTATAAAAATTCAATCCGACAAAATTTACAGGTTTTTTCACGCGAAAAACAGTTGCAAGAAGCGTTTTCATAAATGGAATTTTACAAAAACATTTCAAACCATTCATCGTAAAATAATGAGCAGACTCTGGCGTTAGAACGAAAAGTATTTTAACTAAAAAGGAATACAAATTGTGCGATTTTTTTTAGCGAAGATAATTGCATTTTTTATTTTTAATATGTCAGCCCTTCATTTAAATTCCGCTTTCAACTTTGACATAAATCAGGTACAAACTTAGTACTCATAAATTAAATTCGCACAATACACAATTCAATTCTACAAATTATCAAACTGGATTTTAAACTAACAAACTAAAAAAATGAACTGGATTTTAAAAATGTTTCAATCATCATTGGGACAAAAATTATTGATGGCTTTGACGGGTTTATTTCTAATTTCTTTCCTATTGGTTCATTGTGGAATTAACGCCCTAATTTTTTTCAACGATGGGGGCGAAATGTTTAATAAAGGCGCAGAGTTTATGGGTACAAATTTTCTAATTCGTGCTGTCGAAATATTTTTATTTGCGGGAATAATACTTCATGCTGTTCAAGGATTTTCACTAACCTTTAAAAATCAAAAAGCAAGACCAATAAAATACGCAGTAAACAATGGAAATGCAAACAGCAAATGGTATTCGCGCTCAATGGGATTGCTGGGAACTTTGTTGCTCATGTTTTTAATAATTCATTTAAGACACTTTTGGGTTGTAAGTAGATTTACCGATGAAATAACAAGCGGAAAAGAAACACTCTTTAACGAAATGAAAGAAGTATTTGAAAATCCTTGGGTTGTTTTCATTTATGTGCTTGCAATGATTTCACTTGCATATCATCTGCTGCATGGATTTCAATCTTCGTTTCAAACATTAGGATTGAATCACAAAAGATACACTCCAATAATTCGAGTTCTTGGAATATGTTTTTCAATTGTAATCCCTACAATATTTGCTTTGATGCCAATTGCAATCCATTTTGATTTTATAAAATAAAAATTCAACTCATGAAATTAGAAAATAAAATTCCTGAAGGACAATTAGAAACTAAATGGGAGAAATATCGCTCAACGGTTGCATTAGTTAATCCAGCTAATAAACGCAGTTTAGAAATACTAATTGTTGGCTCTGGATTGGCAGGATCAAGCGCTGCATCTACACTTGCAGAAATGGGTTATAAAGTAAAAGTTTTCTGCTTTCAAGATTCAGCCAGAAGAGCACACTCAATTGCTGCTCAAGGTGGAATTAATGCTGCAAAAAATTACCAAAACGATGGAGATTCTGTTCATCGACTTTTTTACGATACAATTAAAGGCGGAGATTACCGTGCTCGAGAAGCCAATGTGCATCGCTTAGCCGAAGTTAGTGGAAATATTATTGACCAATGTGTAGCTTCTGGAGTTCCATTTGCTCGAGAATATGGCGGAATGTTAAGCAATCGATCGTTTGGCGGAACACAAGTTCAGCGTACATTTTACGCTGCTGGACAAACAGGACAGCAATTATTACTTGGAGCATACTCGGGATTACAACGGCAGGTTGGTTTAGGAAACATTCAAATGTTTACTCGCCACGAAATGTTAGACGTAGTAAATATTGATGGAAAATGTAGAGGAATTATTGCTCGCGATTTAGTTAGCGGAAAACTAGAACGCCATTTTGGCCATGCCGTTTTGCTTTGTACTGGTGGTTATGGAAATGTGTTTTACCTTTCAACCAATGCAATGGGAAGCAATGTAACAGCTGCATGGAAGGCCCATAAAAAAGGAGCAAGTTTTGGCAATCCTTGTTACACTCAAATACATCCAACTTGCATTCCTGTTAGCGGTGATCATCAATCAAAACTTACATTGATGAGTGAAAGTTTGAGAAACGATGGAAGAATTTGGGTACCTAAAAAAATGGACGATGTAAATGCACTTCGAAATGGCAGTAAAAAAGGCAACGATATTCCTGAAGATGACCGAGATTATTACTTGGAAAGGCGTTATCCAGCTTTTGGAAATTTAGTTCCTCGCGATGTTGCAAGTCGTGCAGCTAAAGAGCGTTGCGATGCAGGATTTGGTGTAAGCAAAACGGGCGAAGCGGTTTTTCTTGATTTTGCACATAACATGAAATATAAATACGGCAAACAAGTAGCCACCTTAAAAGGAATAAACAATCCAACTGAAGAGCAATTAACTGCATTTGGAAAAGATGTTGTAAAAGAAAAATACGGCAATTTGTTTGATATGTACAAACAAATTACTGGCGAAGACCCCTATGAAATTCCAATGCAAATTTACCCTGCTGTACATTATACAATGGGTGGACTTTGGGTTGATTACAACTTGATGACAACTATTCCGGGCTTGTATGCTTTAGGCGAAGCAAATTTTTCTGATCACGGAGCAAACAGATTGGGAGCATCAGCATTGATGCAAGGTTTGGCTGATGGATATTTTGTACTTCCCTATACAATTGGCGATTTTTTATCAAAAGAGATAAGTACAAAATCAATTCCTACGACTCACAAAGCTTTTGAAGAAGCGGAAAAAAATGTCGAAGAAAAAATAAATACATTCTTAAACATAAAAGGATCAAAATCTGTTGATTATTTTCACAAAAAACTAGGGAAAATAATGTGGGATAAATGTGGCATGGCAAGAAATGCTGAAGGATTGAAAACAGCTATCAGTGACATTCAAAAATTGCGTGATGAGTTTTGGAAAGATTTGTTTGTTCCAGGCGAATCTAATGAATTAAATTTAGAGTTAGAAAAAGCGGGACGTGTTGCTGATTTTATTGAGTTAGGCGAGCTAATGTGTAAAGATGCATTACATAGAAATGAAAGTTGCGGAGGGCATTTTAGAGAGGAGTTTCAAACAGAAGAAGGAGAAGCTCAACGCGATGACGAAAACTTTAAATATGTAGCTGCTTGGGAATATAAAAACACAAGCGATTGGGAGTTGCATAAAGAAGACTTGGTTTATGAAAATATTAAAATTGCACAAAGAAGTTATAAGTAATTTAAATCCTCAAAAAAAAAGAAATAGCATGAGCGGAAACATGAATATAAAACTAAAAGTTTGGAGGCAAAAAAATTCAAACTCTAAAGGCGAATTAGTAAATTACAAAGTAAGCGAGGTATCTCCAGACATGTCTTTTTTAGAAATGTTTGACATGTTAAACGAAACCCTCATCAACGAAAAAAAAGAACCCATTGCTTTTGATCACGATTGTCGCGAGGGGATTTGCGGCATGTGTAGCATGTTTATTAATGGCAGACCTCACGGACCAAATGATGCCGTTACTACTTGTCAGCTTCACATGCGTAGTTTTAAAGATGGCGATACAATAGTTGTAGAACCTTGGCGCGCTTCAGCTTTTCCAATACTTAAAGATTTAATTGTTGATAGATCATCATTTGATAGAATCATTTCGGCAGGCGGATTTATATCTGTAAATACTGGCAATGCACAAGATGCAAACTGCTTACCGATTGGCAAAAATGAGGCGGACGAATCATTTGCAGCTGCAGCTTGTATTGGATGTGGAGCATGTGTAGCGGCTTGCAAAAACTCTTCAGCAATGTTGTTTGTATCTGCAAAAGTATCGCAACTTGCCTTGTTGCCTCAAGGAAAACCAGAACGCCACCAACGTGTTTTGAATATGGTAGCTCAAATGGATTCTGAAGGATTTGGCGCTTGTACAAACACTGGCGCTTGTGAAGCAGAATGCCCAAAAGAAATTTCATTATCAAATATTGCGCGCATGAATAGAGAATATTTATCGGCAAAACTTTGTTCAGAAATAGAATAACATTCTTTCATTTATTTAACGATTGAAATTCATACAGAAGAATTATTTTTTTTAGTATGCAACATTTTCTTTTATTTTGATGTCTATTTCATTATAAAACAAAAGCGTTTGCAAATTCCTGTTACTAATAAAAAAATCCTTTTCACTTTATTGCTTTTTTTAGCCATAGGAAATTCTTATGCCACTCATTATCGTGCTGGCGAAATCATATATTCTCACACTGCTGGTTTAACTTATGAAGTGACTGTAATTACTTATACAGATCCAAAAAACGCAAATGCCGACAGAGATTTTGTTAAAGTTGATTGGAACGATAAACCAGGTGGAAATTTGGAAACTGTTGCTAGATCAGGAAAATTTAATCTGACAGTAAATCAAAACTATTTGTTACAAAAAAACGAGTATAAAACAAGCCATACTTTTACCGGAAATGGAGTGTACGTAATAAAATTTGCAGATCCAAACCGAGTTGAAGGAATTAAAAACATGGACAATTCTGTTGGCACTGCATTTTATATTGAAAGCAAAATTTTTGTAAGTAATTTTTTTTATAATCAGTCGCCACAATTGTTGCATCCACCAATTGATAGAGGATGTGTGGGATATGTTTTCACTCACAATCCATCAGCTTATGATCCAGATGGCGACAGTTTAGTGTTTACTTTAATTCCACCAAAACTAGCAGAGGGAATTGATGTGCTTAATTACAGAACTCCTGATTTCACAAAAAAATTTGAGTTGAATCCACGCACTGGCCAATTGATTTGGGACGCTCCAAAGTTCGATGGAACTTACAATATTGCCATCCGAATTGAAGAATTTAGAAACGGAGTTTCGGTTGGTTTTGTTATTCGTGATATGCAAATTCTTATTTCAATTTGTTTAAATCAACCTCCTATAATTGCAGATATTTCTTCTGATTGCATAATAGCTGGCGAAAAATTATCAAGATTTATTACAGCCAACGATCCCGATATTCCAGACTTGGTTTTGCTTACAAAATATGGCGGACCATTTGTTCAAAAACGAAGTCCAGCATACACAATTCCTGATTCAGCTTTAGGAAATCCCGCTTCTTTTATGTTTTATTGGACTCCTGATTGTAGGGCAATTCGTAAAAATCCTTTTCAGGTTGATTTTAAAGCCGCTGACAAAGCTGCATTTAATCCGCTAACATTTATTAATAATTACTCCATTCGTGTCATTGCTCCGGCAGTTAAAGATGTTCAAATAAAACAAGATAGCAATGGTTTGAAAATTTCGTGGCAAAAAGATTCTTGCGGACTTGCTTACGGATATAAGGTTTATAGAAGAACAGATTCGTCAAAATGGAATCCTCAGTATTGCCAAACAGGTGTAGCGGCTTCAGCAAATTTTAAATTGCTTGCAATTAATAAAGGACAAAGCAACATCACTTTTTTTGACAACAATTTCGGAAAAGGTTTATCTCCATTAATTCGTTATTGCTATCGCATTACTGCATTTTATCCAACACTTGATGACGATGGAAATATTGTGCTTTTTTCTGATACAAATGAAAGCAAATCAAGCATTGAAGTTTGCGATTTAATTGGATTGACAAAGCCCGTAATTACAAATGTTAGCGTTCGAAATACAGATCTAAATAATGGTTCTATTTATATTCATTGGCTAAAACCATCTGAACTGAATACTACTCAATTTGGACCTCCGTATAAAGTGATTTTGAAGCGTGCTTTAATGAATGAAAACAACTATAGTTTAGTCGGAACTCCATTTATTTATTTAACATTTCAAGAGTTAACCAATACAAGTTTTATTGATACAAATCTAAACACAACATCAAACCAGTATAAGTATAAAGTTGAATTGTATTTTACACAAAATGGCCAAGAAAAATATGCATGCGAAAGCGTTTTGGCTTCATCGGTATTTGTTAAAAATATAAATACAAATAGATCAATAGTTTTAAATTATAGTTTTGATGTTCCTTGGCAAAACGAGAATTATATTGTTTATCGAAAAAACAAAAGCAGTAATTTATTCGATTCTATTGCCAACACTACAAATCTATTTTATATAGACACAGGATTGAACAACGGAAGCGAGTATTGTTATTTTGTATCAAGTATCGGCAATTTCAACAATGCTGTTTATCCAAATTCTTTAATCAACAATTCGGAAATAATTTGCGGAATTCCAATTGATACAATTCCCCCATGTCCACCATTATTATTACATCAAACACCTTGCGATGTGTTTAATGATTACAACGTAAAATTAAGCTGGACATATCCAATTAATTGCGAACAGGATATTCTAAAATTCAAATTGTATTATAGGAAAAACGAAAACGATATTTGGGAAACATTGATTGATAGTTTGCCAAAAGATGTTTTTAATTTTACAGACGATAGAGATCATTTGAAAAAAACAATTGCAGGTTGTTATTCTATTACAGCAATTGATACAAATGGAAACGAAAGCTCAAAACAAAATGCTTTTTGCATTGACAACTGTCCTTATTATGTAATTCCAAATGTATTTACTCCAAACAAAGACGGACAAAACGATTTACTCCGACCATTTCCTTATCGATTTATTGACAGAATAGATTTGAGTATATATAATAGGTGGGGACAATTGGTTTTTCATACTGTAGATCCTGAAATTAATTGGGACGGGAAAAATCAAGATTCAAACCACGACCTAACAGAAGGAGTCTATTTCTACATTTGCAATGTATTTGAATCGTATTTAGAA
The DNA here is from genome assembly GCA_945861965.1 of Chitinophaga pinensis. Classification (GTDB taxonomy): domain Bacteria; phylum Bacteroidota; class Bacteroidia; order UKL13-3; family UKL13-3; genus CAMAWM01. Next base: position 24,073 of record CAMAWM010000028.1, read on the forward strand.
GGCGTAAAAAAGAGAAACCTTCGTGGTTCCATCACACTTATAAGATAACAAGAACATGTTTACCGGAATAATTGAAACACTTGCAACATTGGTAAATATTGAAAAACAAAACACAAATACTCATTTTTATTTTCAGTCAAATATTACAAACCAATTAAAAATCGACCAAAGTATTGCTCATAACGGAGTATGTTTAACAGTAGTTGATATAAAAAATGACGTTTATAAAGTAACAGCCATTGATGAAACATTAAAAAAAACAAATCTTTCCCACATTAAAATTAATGATCAAGTGAATTTAGAAAGATGTTTAATGGCAAATTCAAGATTAGACGGACACATAGTTCAAGGACACGTTGATCAATCATCCGAATGCATTTTAATAGAAGACAAGAACGGAAGTTGGAATTTTCATTTCGAAATTACTCCAACAAACAATAAATTAATTGTCAATAAAGGATCTATATGTATAAACGGTGTAAGCCTTACCATTGTTGATTGTAGCACAGATAACTTTAGTGTCAGTATAATCCCCTTTACCTATCAAAATACAAATTTTCAATATCTAAAAACAGGCGATAATGTAAATATCGAATTTGATATCATAGGAAAATATATTTCAAAAACCTTAGAAAAACACTGAGTAATCTCAACAAAAAAACACCTCAAAAGCTTCACATTTTACTTGACAATATAAAAATACAACATACATTTGCAGCCCTGTTTTCAAGTACTAGCAAGTATTTATTAATTGTGGAAAACAAAAATTAAATAAAAAAATAAAAACTTGCTAATAATAAAAACTTGATTACATTTGCACCCCCTAAATGAAAAAATAGGGGAATTAAAATTGAAAATTTCGTTCCGCATTTTGCGGAAAATTGAAATAAAGTTCTTTGAAGAATTGAAATAGCAAACCTTTGTTTAACATAATAGTAATTCAGAGTTTCAAATCCTATAAGTCATAAATCAAATAATCTTTTACTATGGAGAGTTTGATCCTGGCTCAGGATTAACGCTAGCGGCAGGCATAATACATGCAAGTTGAACGAGATTAGTTGTAGCAATACGACTATGAAAGTGGCGCACGGGTGCGTAACACGTATGCAACCTGCCTCCAACTGGGGAATAGCCTCTCGAAAGAGAGATTAATACCGCATAACGTAGCTGGGCGACATCGCTCGGCTACCAAAACTACGGTGGTTGGAGATGGGCATGCGCGACATTAGCTTGTTGGTGAGGTAACGGCTCACCAAGGCTACGATGTCTAGGGGGTCTGAGAGGATGTCCCCCCACACTGGTACTGAGACACGGACCAGACTCCTACGGGAGGCAGCAGTAGGGAATATTGGTCAATGGGCGAAAGCCTGAACCAGCCATGCCGCGTGCAGGATTAAGGCCCTACGGGTCGTAAACTGCTTTTATACGGGAAGAAATCCCGCTACGTGTAGCGGGTTGACGGTACCGTAAGAATAAGGATCGGCTAACTTCGTGCCAGCAGCCGCGGTAATACGAAGGATCCAAGCGTTGTCCGGATTTACTGGGTTTAAAGGGTGCGTAGGCGGATGAATAAGTCAGTGGTGAAAGCTTGCAGCTTAACTGTAAAATTGCCATTGAAACTGTTCATCTTGAGTGTGGTTGAGGTAGCTGGAATATATCATGTAGCGGTGAAATGCTTAGATATGATATAGAACACCAATTGCGAAGGCAGGCTACTAAACCATTACTGACGCTGAGGCACGAAAGCGTGGGGATCAAACAGGATTAGATACCCTGGTAGTCCACGCCCTAAACGTTGCATACTCGACCTTAGCGATATATTGTTAGGGTCTAAGCGAAAGCGTTAAGTATGCCACCTGGGAAGTACGTTCGCAAGAATGAAACTCAAAGGAATTGACGGGGGCCCGCACAAGCGGAGGAGCATGTGGTTTAATTCGATGATACGCGAGGAACCTTACCTGGGCTTGAATGTGAGTGACCGCTGCCGAAAGGTAGCTTTCCCGCAAGGGACACAAAACAAGGTGCTGCATGGCTGTCGTCAGCTCGTGCCGTGAGGTGTTGGGTTAAGTCCCGCAACGAGCGCAACCCCTATCTTTAGTTGCCATCAGGTTATGCTGGGGACTCTAAAGAGACTGCCTACGTAAGTAGTGAGGAAGGTGGGGATGACGTCAAGTCATCATGGCCCTTACGTCCAGGGCTACACACGTGCTACAATGCTCACCACAAAGGGTTGCAATACAGCGATGTAAAGCTAATCCCTAAAAAGTGAGCTCAGTTCGGATTGGAGTCTGCAATTCGACTCCATGAAGTTGGATTCGCTAGTAATCGGATATCAGCAACGATCCGGTGAATACGTTCCCGGGCCTTGTACACACCGCCCGTCAAGCCATGGAAGCTGGGAGTGCCTGAAGTTCATTACCGCAAGGAATGACCTAGGGCAATACTGGTGACTGGGGCTAAGTCGTAACAAGGTAACCGTACCGGAAGGTGTGGTTGGACCACCTCCTTTCTAGAGTTAAGGATTTGATTAAGTTTGCTATTTCAATAAACTTCAAAAATTGTTCTTTTTATAACTTTAATGCTGTAGGTTTTGCCAATAGCGAGTTATCAGGAGGAGTTTAATTTTAACCTCCGCGAGTGAAGATTAGTACAAAATAGTCTCGTAGCTCAGGTGGTTAGAGCGCTACACTGATAATGTAGAGGTCCGCAGTTCAAGTCTGCGCGGGACTACAATCATTCGTTATTGGGGAATTAGCTCAGCTGGCTAGAGCACCTGCCTTGCACGCAGGGGGTCATCGGTTCGAATCCGATATTCTCCACCACTCAGTTTTTTGTGATACTAATACGCTTAAATCATTTTAAGCCAATTTTAAACTCTCAAAAATTGAAAAGTTCTTTGACATATTGAAAGAAAACATAATTTCTAAATTCTTTAGAATATTCTAAATATTAAGTTACTAAGGGCGTATGGGGGATGCCTTGGCTCTCAGAGACGATGAAGGACGTGTTAAGCTGCGATAAGCTGCGAGGAACTGCCTAAAGGTGCTATATCCGCAGATTTCCGAATGGGGAAACCCTCCCGACTTGTCGGGACTATGGACAACCCGCTGAACTGAAACATCTAAGTAAGCGGAGGAAGAGAAAATAATAATGATTCCCTGAGTAGTGGCGAGCGAAATGGGAAGAGCCCAAACTTCGGTGGTTTCGGCCATCGGAGGGTTGTAGGACTGCAACATTGACTGGATAAATAAAGTTGAACCTTCTGGAAAGTTGGGCAACAAAGGGTGATAGCCCCGTAAACGTAAGTTTATCCTACATAGCAGTATCCTGAGTAGCGCGGGGTCGGAGACGCCCTGCGTGAATCTACCAGCACCATCTGGTAAGGCTAAATACTACTGAGAGACCGATAGCGAACTAGTACTGTGAAGGAAAGGTGAAAAGAATCTCGAACAGAGAAGTAAAATAGAACCTGAAACCATACGCTTACAAGCGGTTGGAGTCCCAATTTATTGGGATGACAGCGTGCCTTTTGCATAATGAGCCTACGAGTTACTCCTCACTAGCAAGGTTAACCCCGTCTCGGGGGTAGCCGAAGCGAAAGCAAGTCTGAATAGGGCGTATAGTTAGTGGGGGTAGACGCGAAACCTGAGTGATCTTTCCATGGGCAGGATGAAGTGACGGTAACACGTCATGGAGGTCCGAACTCATTAGCGTTGAAAAGCTACGGGATGACCTGTGGAAAGGGGTGAAAGGCTAATCAAACTGGGAGATAGCTCGTACTCCCCGAAATGTTTTTTGGAACAGCCTCGCAATTTAGTGTCACAGAGGTAGAGCTACTACTTGGGTGAGGGGGTGTCAAAACCTACCGAGCTCAGTTAAACTCCGAATACTGATGACATATGTGCGGGAGTGAGCCCTTGGGTGCTAAGGTCCGAGGGCGAGAGGGAAAGAACCCAGACCATCAGCTAAGGTCTCCAAATTCAGTCTAAGTTGAACTAACGTGGTTCAATCGCAATGACAGCTAGGATGTTTGCTTGGAAGCAGCCATTCATTTAAAGAGTGCGTAACAGCTCACTAGTCGAGCGATTGAGCGTGGATGATAAACGGGCATCAAGACTGATACCGAAGCTATGGCAGCAGTAATGCTGGGTAGGGGAGCATTCTAACAACAGCGAAGGTAAATCGCGAGATTTGCTGGAGTAGTTAGAAAAGCCAATGTAGGCATAAGTAACGATAATGCAGGCGAGAAACCTGCACTCCGAAAGACTAAGGTTTCCTGATCAACGTTAATCGAATCAGGGTTAGTCGGGACCTAAGGCGAAGCGAATAAGCGTAGCCGATGGATAACAGGTTAATATTCCTGTACCAGCCAAGAGGGACGGAGAGACGTGGCAGTTACGTACTGACGGATTAGTACGTCCAGCCGAGCCTTCGGGCAAAGCGAAACTGTAAAATCTCTTCCTAGAAAAGCTCTGGCATTAGCCCGTACCGTAAACCGACACAGGTAGTCGAGATGAATATTCTAAGGAGCTCGAGTGAACCACGGTTAAGGAACTCGGCAAATTAACCCTGTAACTTCGGGAAAAGGGGTGCCTCACTTCGGTGAGGCCGCAGAGAAATGGCCCAGGCGACTGTTTATCAAAAACACATGGCTTTGCAAAATCGAAAGATAAAGTATAAGGCCTGACACCTGCCCGGTGCTGGAAGGTTAAGAGGGGAAGTCAGCAGCAATGCGAAGCTTTGAATCGAAGCCCCAGTAAACGGCGGCCGTAACTATAACGGTCCTAAGGTAGCGAAATTCCTTGTC
>CAMAWM010000029.1 GCA_945861965.1 Chitinophaga pinensis
AAATGTGTTGCTCTTCCGTTCAAACTCCAACTTGCCGAATCAAAAGGATTGGGTGTTAAATCTAAATTGCTGGTAAAACCGGGGCGGTAGGAAAGCGAGTTGGTATCGGTGTGGGAGGCAAGTTTCCATGATGTGATGTTAGGGTAATTAGTGCTTCCATGTGTAATTAAAATATTTCGATTAGTATAATAATTATTATAATCAAGTTTCATGATAGATGGACTAACAGACGGGTTTAAAATTCTAATTCTATAATTACCTGTTGTGTCCCCATAGCTATAGTGAGAAAAGACATTATTTCTTATATCTACATTAGCGGTTATTGAAGTATTATCTACAAGAGCAAGGTATCCATTGGGGCAAACAGTATGTATTGAGTTATGATAAATACCTGTATTAACTGTTCCAAGGAGGGATACATTAGCAGTAATTATATTGGTATCGTTGGTAATCACATTATTTGTAACCAATGAGTTAAAGATTCTGCCTATAGAACAATAAGCATAACCTGATGTAGCAATATTCATATAGATTTTATTGTTTCTGAACAGCATTCCATTTTGATTTGTTATCTGTATTGGGTAAGGGGAATTTTCGACCTGATTGTATTCAAAAACAAGATTATCCGTTGGTGCAGTTATTGTTGGTACCCCCGCACTAAAAGCTACAGAACTTCCTGCACCAGAAATGTAATTTTTTCTTATCACATTATTAGTTGCAGCATTTTGGTTGCCATAAATTACATAATTATTCAGTAAATTGACTATAGGTGAAATAAGTTTGCAATTTTCAATCGTATCATATGAAGAATTTCCTGCAAAATTTACAACAATACTAACTGAGGTTGAATTTGCTGCAATTGAAAGCAATTTGAATTTGATAAAAGATGCATTTGACAACCTTACTACAAAAGGATTATTTAGTGTTTCTCGTATTATTACCGAATCGGGATTGTTATCAAGCGATTTAAATGTTACAGTTCTATTGGCTGATGCACCAGCTATATTCGGAATATCCATGCTTTCATTATAAATTCCCTTTTTTATATTGAAGATTACATTACCACCAACTCCTCTTAATGCTATTGCATTTATGGCTGCTCCGATTGTGCTGAAATCTGAAGGTGAATTACCAATTAAATAAGTGCCGCTCATTGAGGGTAGAAACTGAGTTGTAACCGTGTCGTTTAATTTGTTAATGTCATTTTGCCCATTGGGTAATGAAGTGTAAATTTTTAATTGGTTAAAGCCATTGATAAGATTAACTTGATTAGTGCCACTAAAAATTATAGAAGTTGTATCGCAGGGATTTAAAGTTCCTGTCCACGCTTGAGTTATAGCTGACCCATTATTCAGTTTATATGAAACATTGAATGATGTGATGGTGTTTAAACCACTGTTTGCAGTTTTTATTCTTAAATTTTGTGCGCCAATTGATATAGGTGCTACAGGATAAATTAGTTGCAAGGCTGAAATATCATTACTGTCTGCAAGATATTCATCACAGCCAATATCAGGCGAAGTAGAGCGGGTTTGCCCATCAATATCCGAACCCACTACTGATGTAAGGTTTAATCCTTTTGTAGTGCAAATATTAGCAAGATGTAAATCGTTTTTACTTTTGAATATGGGTAGCAGGTTAAATGAAGAATCACCTCCGGCTGTTGCGCTTAAATAATTAGCACTTGTATAACTAACCATGTTACGATAGATTATATTAGTGTTTGTGGCATTGTAATAAATATTGTAGTTAATACAATTTCCGCTGATAGTGGATGTAGAATATATAGGATAAGCATTACCGGAATAAGTATTACAAACAAAAATATTGTTTTTTATCTGTACATTACCACCACTATACGATAAAGCATGTACAATGGCAGCGGGATAATCCATCAAGACAGAATTATGGTATATTTCGGTGTAGTAACCTCCGTTATTAACATAAATACCATAATTGCTTCCGTAATTTCCAAAACCGCCACAAATCATATTATTACACACTTTAGTCGGGCTTCCATTGTTACCCCCAGGTGAATTCAAAACGATTCCATAAGTTTTGGCGTTAATTATTTTATTGCTCTCTACCCGTTGAGATAAACCTGAAGTATTAAAACAAAATGTCAAAGCAATTCCACTACTGTTTGAATGTGCATTTACAGACATGCTTATTACATTATTCAATACTTCTATCGCATTATAAACATAGTAACAATCGATTCCGCTTTGATAATTATTGTTCAATACATTGTTCCTTGCTTTCAAACCCTTGTTAAAATTGGAGGAGGTAGCACCATAAAAATATATTCCTGTTCCGCCACCATTCAATATATTGCTGTCTATTTCAACCGAGTCAGTTTTAGTGGCTGACCTGCCGCAACCATTTGTGGTCGAGGTAATATTAATACAACTACTTAAAAAAGGAGGATATACAGTATTGGGTAAATTGATAATGCAATTTTTGACGGAGCAACCTGTGCCGCTATTATTTGAAGTGCTTCCTATTATTGCTAAACCGCCACAAAAACCGGAGGATAAATTGGTAATAGTAATATTCCGAAACCCGACATAATTACATTGATTCAATAAAACTACCGATGTAGAATCTAATGTCCCTGAAATTATACAAGTTAGTCCACTTCCTCCATCAAAAGTAATTGTGTTGGTTGTGCTGACACCCGCAACAGCAGGAATATTTATTGCACTTGTTACAGCATATGTTCCGGCAGCAACCTGAAAAGTAACAGCCCCTGAAACTCCAAACGGAGAGGAATTTAATGGACCGCCATCATTTCGCGTTCCGGAACTTGTCATGTAAGTTATTGCTGATGAGAAATCCTGAAAATTTGTTGTACTTGCACTAATACCTGAATTAATTGTGTACGTTCCACTTAATTGATTGGCATTGGTTTTTAGAAAATAAACAAAAAAAAGGATTAAAATTAATATTGTCTTTTTGCTAAATAACATTCTAATTCAATAATAATATTAATTAACCCACTTAAAAAATATCAACATAAACATAATTTGTGGTTTGACTAGTCCAGGTTGCTGGACTTGTACTTAAAGTACATGAATTATTAACGTTTATTGCTCCCGCAGGCTGTAAGTTAACGGGGTTAAATCCATTTCCATCGTAAATATCTATTGAGGTAACAGTTGAGCAATCAGGTATCGGAACCGATACTTGTCCTCCAATAGATGGAATGTTTTGTGGTGCGGTAGAACCCGCCCCACCCGTGTAAAAAACAATTACTACATAATTGCATCCGCTAGTATTGCTAAAAACCACATCACATTGTGCTTCTGCCTTGAATGATAATCCTAATCCAACCAGAATCAGGATTAACGCTAAAATTTTCTTTGTTTTCATGTTTTTATTTTTTTAGTGAACTGCAAAGTATAATCAAATTATTTGTAACTCAATGTTAAATTATCAAATTCAACATAAAAACTCAATACTACCGGAAAATAGAAAAATTAAAATTCTCAATATAAATCAGCATTTTTTTAGCCAAAAAGTAATATTTTCGCACACTTTTAAAATTCAATAAAAAAATAATTATGCCATATCTATTTACATCAGAGTCCGTTTCAGAAGGACATCCAGATAAAGTTGCCGATCAAATATCAGATGCCTTAATCGATAATTTCCTTGCTTTTGATCCCGAGTCGAAAGTTGCTTGCGAAACGCTTGTTACAACAGGACAGGTTATACTGGCTGGTGAAGTAAAATCAAAAGCCTACCTTGATGTGCAGGAAATTGCACGTGGCGTGATTCGTAAAATAGGTTACACAAAATCGGAATACATGTTTGAGGCCAACTCATGTGGAATTCTTTCTGCAATTCACGAGCAATCTGCCGATATTAATCAAGGTGTTGACAGAAAGAAAAAACAAGATCAAGGAGCGGGCGATCAAGGAATGATGTTTGGATATGCAACAAACGAAACCGATGATTACATGCCATTGGCATTGGATTTAGCTCACAAAGTTTTGATTGAACTTGCAGCTGTGCGCAGAGAAAACAAACAAATAAAATATTTGCGTCCCGATGCAAAAAGTCAGGTTACGCTTGAATACAACGACCAAAACAAACCAATAAGAATTGATTCAATTGTTGTTTCAACACAACACGATGATTTTGACAAAGAAGCTAAAATGTTAGCTAAAATTAAAGAGGATATTGTTAAAATTTTGATCCCAAGAGTAAAGTCAAAATATAAAAAATTCGCGCACCTTTTCAACGATAAAATTCATTACCATATAAACCCAACCGGAAAATTTGTTATAGGCGGACCACATGGCGATACAGGATTGACAGGAAGAAAAATAATTGTTGATACTTACGGTGGAAAAGGCGCTCACGGTGGTGGTGCATTTAGCGGAAAAGATCCAAGTAAAGTTGATCGTAGTGCTGCCTATGCTACACGTCACATTGCAAAAAATTTAGTTGCAGCAGGCGTATGTTCCGAAATTCTTGTTCAGGTTAGTTATGCTATTGGCGTAAAAGATCCAATGGGTATTTATGTAAATACTTATGGCACTTCTAATGTAAAAATAAACGATGGCGAAATAGCAAAAAAAGTTGAGAAAATTTTTGATATGACACCTTATGGAATCGAAAGCAGATTAAAACTTCGCAATCCTATTTATAGCGAAACAGCAGCTTATGGTCATATGGGTCGTAAAAACGAAATTGTGACTAAAACTTTTAAAGGACCAGATGGAAAAACTATTTCGAAAAAAGTAGAACTTTTTACTTGGGAAAAATTAGATAAAGTTGCCGAAGTGAAGAAAGCTTTTGGCTTAAAATAGAACTTGCTTTTATACTAATTCAAATCATATAAACCCACTTAAGGCAATTTAATGCTTCTTTCCGACTACCTTTGTCGGCTAATTTTATAAATTCTTTGAAAAACTTTGAACAATTAGGTGTTCAAGCGTCACTCCTTCAGTCGATAGGAGAAATGGGTTTTGAAAACCCGACACCTATACAGGAACAGTCAATACCTGTATTTTTAGAAACCGGACGCGACATTTTAGGATTAGCCCAGACGGGCACAGGAAAAACAGCCGCTTTTGGCCTGCCTATTTTGCAATTAATTGACATTAACAATAAATCAACTCAAGCTTTAATCATTTGCCCAACTCGCGAACTTTGCATGCAAATAAGTCGTGATTTGAATACTTACCGCAAATACCTCAGCAATATTAATATTGTTCCAGTTTATGGTGGTAGCAGTATTAGTGGTCAAATTGGCGAACTTAAACGCGGTGCGCAAATTATAGTTGCAACTCCCGGAAGGTTAATGGATTTAATGGACAGAAAAGCTGTTAACATTAAAACCATAAACTTTGTAGTGTTGGACGAAGCGGATGAAATGTTGAACATGGGATTTGAAGAAGATGTTGAGAGAATTCTTGCTGAAACTCCAAAAGAAAAAAGAGTATGTCTTTTTTCGGCTACCATGCCAAAACAAATTCGCAACATTGCAAATCGTTATATGAATGATCCTGTTGAATTAACAGCAGGAAAAAAGAATTCAGCAAACGAAAACATCACACACGAATATGCTGTGGTGCAAGCAAAAGATAAATATGCTGCATTGAAACGTGCACTTGATTTTACAAGTGATTATTTTTATGGCATTATTTTTTGTACTACCAAAAACGAAACTCAGGATATAAGCGATAAACTGATAAAAGACGGTTACAACAGCGATTGTCTTCACGGTGATTTGAGTCAGCCGCAGCGCGAAAAAGTAATGAATCGTTTCAGGCACAAAACAATTAAAATTTTGTTGGCTACAGATGTTGCTGCACGAGGAATTGATGTAACTGGATTAACGCACGTTATTCATTACCACTTGCCCGATGATATTGAGAACTACACACACCGTAGTGGACGTACTGCACGCGCAGGGAAAAAAGGAATTTCATTCACACTATTAAATATTCGCGAAGCGTATCGCTTAAAAGAAATTGAAAGATTAAGCAACATTCGTTTTCAGCGAATACAGATTCCAAGCGCACAAGAAGTATTAGATAAAAAGCTAATTGCTTTTACTCAAACCATTTTAAATAGCGAAGTAGAGGAAAGTGTTTTTAATGGAAAAATGATGGAAAATTTGCTGCCATTAAACGAATTGAGTAAAGAAGATTTGCTGAAAAAAGTACTCTCACTTGAGTTGAAACGATTCAGTGCAGATTACTTAAATGCACCCGATTTGAACGCAGGCGAAAGAAGCTCAAGAGCTGTTGATGATGCACAGCCAGGTGGAGGATCAAGATTGTTTGTGAGTGTTGGAAAAAAAGATGGTTTTGATATTCGCAGCTTTAAAGATTGGGTAGCACAAGTGTCAAACATAAGCTGGCAAAAAATACGCGTTGATGTAAGTGGTGTTTATAGTTTTATTGATGCACAACCAGAAGATGTTGATGCAATTTTGAAAGCTTTGAATGAACAAACTTATAACGGACGACAAGTAAGAGCAGAAGTTTCGGGCGATAAACCTCGTTATTCATCAGGTGGTGGTGGTTCAAGATCTGGTGGTGGCGACAGACGAAGAGGAGGAGGAGATGACAGAGGTAGAGAAAGAAGAAGCTTTTCGGGTGGTGATGATAGAAATCGTAGAGGCGGCAATTCGTTTTCGGGTGGTGCTGGTAGCGGCAGAAGAAGAGAAAAAAGACAGTGGTAAATTCTATTGTTCAGTAATTTATTCATTTGTTTCAATTTTTTTTGAAATATTTGACATTTGAAAAAATACTAAATGGACAATTCCTATCTTATAATTTTTAGTAGCATTTTAGTTTCCGCATTTTTTGCCGGAATGGAAATTGCTTTTATTTCATCCAACAAACTTTTAATTGAATTGCAGAATAAACAAGGAAATCTTGCTGCAAGCATACTTTCTAATTTTGCAAACAACCCATCAAAATTTATTAGTACAACTTTAGTTGGAAACAACATTGGATTGGTTGTTTATGGCATTTACATGGCCAAAGTTTTAAACCCTGTTGTTGAAGGAATTTTGCCTTGGAATAACGACAACGAAATTGTGGTTTTATTAATACAGACTGTGATTTCAACGCTTATCGTTTTGTTTACTGCCGAATTTATTCCTAAGGTTTTATTTCGAGTAAATCCAAACATTATACTACAAATACTTGCTATCCCTTTTTTAATTTGTTATTATTTATTGTGGCCACTTGTTCATTTTATTATTTGGCTTTCAAAAATTATTTTAAATAATATTTTAAAAATAGCTTACGCTGAAAACTCACCCGTTTTTAGCAAAGTGGATTTGGACAATTACATTTCGCAAGTAAGCGACAACGATTTGGATGATGATGCCGAAGTTGATACGGAGATGTTTAAAAACGCATTGGATTTTTCGAATTTGCAGGTGCGTGATTGTATGACTCCGCGAATGGAATTAGAATCAATTGACATAAAAGAATCGATTGATAATTTATATAAAAAATTTATTGCCACTGGCTTGTCAAAAATTTTAGTGTATGGCGGAACGAATGAAAATATTATCGGATATATTCATCAGCGCGAAATTTTTAGGAAACCAAAAAGCATCAAACAAATATTAATTCCTATTGAAATTGTTACCGAAACCATGTCGGTTATGGATTTGCTAAATCGCTTTAGCAAATCGCGAAAAAGTATTGCATTGGTAGTTGACGAATTGGGCGGAACTGCCGGAATTGTTACCATCGAAGATGCTATGGAAGAGATTTTTGGTGAGATAGAAGACGAGCATGATGTGGATGCATTGGTTGAAAAACAAATTAACGAACGAGAATTTGTTTTTTCTGCACGACTTGAAATTGATTATTTAAACGATAAATACGATTTGAATATTGCCGAAGGCGAATACCACACACTTGGTGGCTTTATAGTTTTTATGCACGAGAGCATTCCAATAAAAGGCGAAAAAATACTGATTGATGACTTTGAAATTGAAATTGAAAAAGTGAGTGCATCAAGGATTGAAGAAGTAAAAATTAGACTTAAAAAACCAGTAAAGTAAGCACAAGCAAAACTTACTTTTTGTAAAAATTATATGTTAATCTAATATCCGTAAAGTTAGCAAAATTAGCATTCGCAAGCAGTCCAATTCCAACACTTATTTTTCGATTCAATTTATAATTAATAATCCATCGATGATAAATCAAATCGATGTATTGTGTTTGACTAAAGGCATACATTCCAATAGTTTGAGAGAATGTAAAATTTTTAAAAATAAATTCATGTCCAACTCCAACTCCAATTCTTTGATGACTTAAATGAGCTCTGTTATTTATTTTCAATAATGCTTCCGTTGATTTATCGTTGGTCCAATCGGCAGAAAAAATAATTGCATTCAGCTTCGATATTTTTCTGCTAGCTGAAAACCAAATTCCAGAAATCCAAACGTAATTTTGATTCAAAGTAGAAACCGTTCGGACAGTTGCAAATGCAGTTGCATCAAATCGCCACAAGGCGTTTTCGTCAGGAAAATGTTTTATTAAAATTTCTTTTTGTTTTTTTAATTTGTGTGTCAAACCTACAGAAACAGTAGGAAAATTAATCCCATGATTTGGATCGTGAATTGCACCATTTGAAATGTGAGCATAATTTAATCGCACTTGCAATTCATCGTTTTTATTTAATTGCACGTAACTGCAAAAAGCAAATAACAAATAACTATTGATGTAAAAACTATAGGATTTATTTTGAGGATTATCAATTGCATGGTATGGATTATCTGAATAATTTAATCCAATAGCTCCACGAATTCCTAACTTTATTTTTTTTCGATTTATAAAATATGGCTCAATAAAATAAGCAGCATTTAAAGATGTGTTCCCAAAAATTTTATTGTCGAAATGAAAATAATTTAAAACATACCCAGAATGAAATTTTTGTTTTGTAGTATTTAATACATCCAAATCTTCACGGTTTTTTTGCAACTCTAATTCAATTCCGTAAACACTTGTTCCTGCTGCGTAACTAACCTGTGGAATGTGAGCCCAAATTGCGCCAAAATGTGTGTTTACAGACAGATGATACGATAGGATTTTTTTTGATAAATTGGTTTCATCTAAATCTTGGGACATACAATTTTTAGTTTGAAAAAAAACTAAAAAGCAAAGCAAATATTTTTGAAATTGAAACATTAATTTTTTCTGTTCAACAAAAAATAAACCGGAATTCCTGCAAGTACAATTGCAAGTCCTGGGTAAGTATAATTTGGTTTATAGATTAATAACGAAACACAAATAACCGTTGCCATTATAATATAAATGGCAGGCAGAATTGGATAGGCAAAAACTTTATACGGACGAATTGCATCGGGTTGTTTTATTCGCAATACAAAAACACCTGCCACAGTTAAAATATAAAAAAGTAGAACTGCAAATACAACATAGTCTAACAAATCGCCATACGATCCTGAAAGCGCCAAAACACTAGCCCAAACTCCTTGCATTATCAATGCCTTCTGTGGTGAATTGTTTTTGTTTAATGATGCGGCAGTAGATAAAAACAATTTGTCTTTTGCCATTGCATAATATACTCTCGCCCCGCTTAATGTCAATCCGTTTACACAACCAAAAGTAGAAATCATAATAAATATAGCCATCAAATCTGCACCTCTTACACCAAATACTTTTTGTAATAATAGCGTTCCCACTCGGTCAGAATCGGCTGTTTTAATTTCTTCCAAACTTAATGCGTTGGTGTAAATTAGATTGATAACAATATACAAAACTAAAACCGCACCAGTTCCCAGCAAAAGCGACAAGGGTAAATTTCGTTCGGGTTTCTCAACTTCGCCAGCTGTAAAAGTTATATTGTTCCAAGCATCTGCCGAAAAAATTGAACCTACCAATGCGGCACAAAAAATTCCAAGCGTCAAGTTTTGTGTCTGATTAAAAGATTGACTAATTAATGGATTTGATGTTTGAATAATAAAATCATTGGTAAAAATATAATAAACACCAGCCGCTATGACAAAAAGTAAAGCAATTATTTTACTGAAAGTAAAAATATTTTGTACCAATGCACCGCTTTTTACATTTCTAAAATTGGAGCAAGTAAGTATCCAAATTACTAAAATACCAACTAACTGAGCAGCATGAATTTTAAACTCTCCAATCTGTAACAATATATTTTTTTCGCTAACGGATGGAAAAATAACTCCAGCAAATTTTGCAAAAGCAACTGCAACAGCCGCTATTGTTCCAGTTTGAATTACGGTAAATAATGTCCAACCATATAGAAACCCAAAAAGCTTTCCGTAGGCTTCTTTCAAATACACATATTGCCCGCCCGCTTTTGGCATCATTGCAGCTAATTCGCCATAACTTAATGCAGCTAAAATGGTAAGCACAGCCGTGACAATCCAAGCAAGCATTAAATAAAAAATTGAATTTACATCTCTGGCTATTTGTGCTGAAACAATAAAAATTCCTGAACCAATCATGCTTCCCATTATTAGCATGGTGCTGTCAAGTAAATTTAATTTTTTCATATAATTAATTCTGTATTTTTTTATTTACAATCCAACTCCAATCTTCATTTTTGTTTATCAAAAAACCCTCAACATTAGCAGATTTTGCACAATCAATATCGCGTTGATTATCGCCTATAAAAAAAGATTTATCACAATCAATTGAATATTTTGAAATGGCTTTTTGAACTAGTATATGTTCTGGTTTTCTACACAAACAATTTCCGGAAATTGGATGATGCGGACAATAAAATATTTCGGTGATTTTTATGCTGTGTGCGTTTAATTCTTCTATCAATTTATTATGAATATTTTCAAGAGTTGTTTTATCATAAAGTTGTTTTGCAATTCCGCCTTGATTTGTAATTACAATTAATAAAAATCCGGCTTCGTAAAGTTGCTTTAAGTTGTGAATTACATGAGGTAGCAGCTTAAATTCTTCGACATTTTTGACATAATCTCCAATTTCATGATTTAAAACTCCATCGCGGTCAAGAAATGCTGCCTTGCTTGAATTCATTATACAGTATAATGTAAAATTTTTGTCAATTATAAGCCGAAATTGCAAATTATTTAGTTTAAACTTATTATTGAAAAATAATATGGGCGAAAGAATTGTTATAATACCCACTTACAACGAAATTGAGAATGTAGAAGAAATTACTCGAAAGGTACTGTCTTTACAACCAAGTTTTGATTGTTTGATAGTGGACGATAACTCGCCAGATGGAACATCACGCAAAGTTTCTGAACTTCAAAATGAATTCCCAAATCGACTTTTTTTACTAAACCGAAAAAGCAAAAGCGGGCTTGGAACTGCTTATATTGAAGGATTTGCTTGGTGTTTGCAAAAAGAATACGAATATATTTTTGAAATGGATGCAGATTTTAGCCACAATCCAGACGATTTAATTCGCTTGCATTTGGCTTGTGAAAACGGTGCTGATATTGCCATTGGATCACGTTACATTACAGGAGTTAATGTAGTAAATTGGCCGATGAGCAGAGTAATGATGAGTTATTTTGCATCTAGTTATGTTCGCTTTATTACCGGAATGGAAATTCGCGATTCCACAGCTGGATTTGTTTGTTACAAAAAGAGAGTTTTACAAACCATTGAATTAGATAAAATTAAGTTTCGCGGATATGCTTTTCAAATTGAAATGAAATTTAAAGCATGGAAACATGGATTTAAAATTACAGAGGTTCCAATAATTTTTACTGACAGAACTAAAGGAGAATCAAAAATCAGTAAAGGCATAATTAAAGAAGCTATTTGGGGTGTTTTTGCCATGAAACTGAAAAGCTTGATTACCAAGTTTAAACCTGCATATTAATACCAATAAACTTACCCTATTATTTATTTAGATAACTTGTTCTAAAAAAGCAGATGGCTTGATTTGTGTTACCTACTAAAATTTTCAGCCAAAAAAGAGTACTTTTACACCCTTTAAAAAAAACCATATTAGAATAATAGTATAGCATGTTAAACAGTATATTAAAAGGAATTACAAAAATATTTGGCAGCAAATCAGAGCGTGATTTGAAACTTATTTATCCTCTTGTTTCAGAAATTAATGCAGAATATTCAAAACTTTCAATATTAAGCAATGATGAACTGAGAGGAAAAACAACAGAATTTAGAAATTTTATTAAGGAAAAACTTGCGGAAATTGATTTAGAGATTTCAAATCTTGTCAGCAATACAGAAGATGAAAATACTGAACTTACCGAAAAAGAAACTATTTTTAAAGAAATAGAAAAACTTCGCAAACAACGAAACGAAGAAATTGAAATTGCATTAAAAGAAATTCTTCCACAAGCATTTGCTGTAGTTAAGGAAACGGCAAGAAGGTTTACCGAACTAAAAACTTTATCAGTTACCGCAACTGATCACGACAGATATTTAACAACAATTACTAAAACCAAAAAACCTGTTTTAATTGATGGCGAAAAAGCAATTTGGACCAATAAATGGGAAGCTGCAGGAATTGGTGTCGAATGGAACATGGTGCATTACGATGTGCAGTTAATTGGCGGCATAGTTTTACATGAAGGAAAGATTTCGGAAATGGCAACTGGCGAAGGAAAAACTTTGGTTTCTACATTGCCAGCGTACTTGAATTCCCTTGCAGGAGCTGGAGTTCATATTGTTACTGTAAATGATTATTTGGCGCGAAGAGACTGTGAATGGAATGGTCCTTTGTTTGAATTTTTAGGATTGAGAGTGGATTGTATAGATTATCACCAACCAAATTCTAACGATAGAAGAAATGCATATTTAGCAGACATAACTTATGGAACCAACAATGAATTTGGTTTTGATTACCTGCGCGATAATATGGCAAGAGATCGCGAAGAATTAGTTCAACGCAAACACCATTATGCAATGGTAGATGAGGTGGATTCGGTTTTGGTGGATGACGCTCGTACACCTTTAATCATTTCAGGTCCAATTCCCAAAGGCGAAGACCAACAATTTTTTCAATTAAAACCAAGAATTGAAAAACTAGTAAATGCGCAAAAGCAATTTTTTAATATGGCATTGACTGATGCAAAAAAATTAATTGCTGCCGGAAATGATAAAGATAAAATTGGCGATGGAGGTTACAAATTATTGCAAGCCCAACGAGCATTGCCAAAGAGCGGTGCATTGATAAAATATTTGGGCGAACAAGGAACAAAACAAATACTTACAAAAACGGAAAGCTACTATTTGCAAGACCAACAAAAGGAAATGCACAAAGTGGATCTTGATTTGTTTTTTGTAATTGATGAACGATTAAACTCAGTAGATTTAACAGACAAAGGAATTGAATTCATTACTTCAGCGACAGACGACCCACACTTTTTTATTATTCCTGATGTCGGTTCATTGATTGCTCAAATTGAAAATTCAACTAAAACAGACGAAGAAAAAACTAAAGAAAAAGAGCAATTGATGCTTGATTTTTCAATAAAATCTGAACGTCTTCACACCATTCATCAGCTATTAAAAGCGTACTGTATGTTTGAGCGCGATGTTGAATATATAATTGCCGATGGAAAAGTAAAAATTGTAGACGAACAAACAGGTCGCGTACTAGAAGGAAGAAGATACAGCGATGGATTGCACCAAGCAATTGAAGCGAAAGAAAATGTTAAAGTTGAGGCGGCTACACAAACCTATGCAACTGTAACGCTGCAGAATTTTTTCAGAATGTATCATAAGCTTGCCGGCATGACCGGAACTGCTGAAACAGAAGCTGGAGAATTGTGGCAGATATACAAATTGGATGTAATTGTAATTCCAACCAATCAAAATATAAAACGCAAAGACGAAAACGATATAATTTATAAAACCAAACGCGAAAAATACAATGCCGTTATTGATGAAATTGTAAAGCTAACAGAAGCCGGAAGACCTGTGTTGGTTGGTACTACATCGGTCGAGGTTTCCGAATTGCTAAGTCGTATGCTAACATTACGAAAACTGAGGCACAATGTTTTGAACGCAAAACAACACCAAAGAGAAGCAGAAATTGTTGCCGAAGCCGGACAGAAAAGTACAGTTACAATTGCCACAAATATGGCTGGTCGTGGAACGGATATTAAATTAGCTGACGAGGTAAAAGTAGCTGGCGGTTTGGCAATTGTAGGAACTGAAAGACACGAATCAAGGCGTGTTGACAGACAACTAAGAGGACGAGCAGGAAGACAAGGAGATCCAGGATCTTCACGATTTTTTGTTTCGCTCGAGGATGATTTGATGCGCTTGTTTGGTAGCCAAAGAATTGCAAGTGTAATGGATAAGCTTGGAATGAAAGAAGGCGAAAATATTGAACATTCATTGATCACAAAAAATATTGAACGGGCGCAAAGAAAAGTAGAGCAAAACAATTTTGGAATTCGTAAACGATTGCTTGAATACGATGATGTGATGAACTCTCAGCGAGAAGTAATTTATGGCAAACGCAGAAATGCTTTGTATGGCGATAAGCTTGAGTTGGACATCAACAATATGATTGGCGAATTGTGTTTTGAATTGGTTGAAACTTACCAAGACGCTAAAAATTTTACAGAATTTAAATTCGAATTATTGCGATTATTTGCTCACGAAACACGAATTAACAATGAAACTTTCTCGGGCAAAACAGATGATGTTGCACAAAATCTTTTTGACGAATTGCACGAGCATTACAAACACAAATCGGAGGCAATGGGAAGCCAAGCTTTTCCAGTTATAAAAAAGATTTACGAAGAAAAAGGTCAGCAATTTGAAATTATTGGAGTTCCCGTTTCGGATGGAATACGAACGATGCAATTGCCTGTAAACTTAGCGGCAGCTTATAAAAATAATGGCAAAGAAGTATCCAAAACATTTGAAAAATTTTGCATGCTTTGGATTATTGATGATGAGTGGAAAGAGCATTTGCGCGAAATGGACGAATTAAAACAATCTGCACAAAATGCAGTTTTTGAACAAAAAGATCCTTTGTTGATTTACAAATTAGAATCGTTCAATTTGTTTAAAGGAATGGTAAGCAGAATAAATCGCGAGGTGCTTGGAATGTTATTTAAAGGATTTATTCAAGCTGAAGAAAAAGGCGTACAACAAATGCATGCGCCTCAAAAACAAATTGCACCAAAGCTTCAAACAAGCCGAAAAGATGATTTGGCAGAATCACAACAAATGAGTCAACAAGCAATTCAAAACTCAGGCGAACAGGAAAAACAACAGCAAATTAAAGGCGTTGTAAAAATCGGACGTAACGATATGTGTCCTTGTGGAAGCGGGAAAAAATATAAAAACTGTCACGGAAAAGGAGAATAGAATTATCATGTCAGAAGCAACAGAAATAGACTTTACAAAATACATTGAACATACTTTGCTGAAAGCAGATTGTGTAAACGATGACATTATTAAACTGTGTAAAGAGGCCATTGAAAATAAATTTTATGCGGTTTGTATTCCGCCTTGTTTTGTTCAATTAGCAAAAAAAACTATCGCCAAAAAACCAGTTAAAATTGTAACGGTTGTTGGCTTCCCACTTGGATATTCTACTGTTGGAGCAAAAGTTGAAGAAGTTAAAAAAGCAATTATTAGTGGCGTTGATGAAATTGATATGGTAATGAATATTGCTGCATTTAAAAGTGGAGACGAAGCAGTTGTCAGAAACGATATGCAATCCGTTATAACTACCTGTCACCTTCAAAATAAAAAAGTTAAAGTAATTATTGAAACCTGTTTGCTGAGCGAAGATGAAATAAAAAAAGCGTGCAAAATATGCGTGGATTGCGAAGCGGATTTTGTAAAAACTTCAACAGGTTTTGCAAAGGCGGGTGCAACTGTTGATGTTGTAAAACTTTTAAGAAAATCATTGCCAAGCAAAATAAAAATAAAAGCTGCAGGTGGAATAAAAGATAAGAAATTAGCAACTGAATTAATTACGGCAGGCGCTGATAGAATTGGAACCTCAAGTGCAATGAAATGGATTGAAGTTTAAATTATTTCTATGAAATATCTTCTAATTATATTTTTTTTATTTGCAGGATTTATAACTCAAGCGCAACAAAATAATTTAGTTATAAATAGCAATATTTATCTCGACTCCTTGGTTGAAAAAAATAGCAAAAAAAATAAATTCAGTAAAACGATTCAGGGATATAGAATTCAAATTTTTTCGGGATCAGAAAGAATTCTTGCAAATGAAATAAAAACAAAATTTACAAATAAATTTAACAATTATCCTGTTTACTTAATTTATCAGCAACCATATTTTAAAGTGCGTGCAGGCGATTTCAGAAATAAAATTGAAGCGATGGATTTATATAAAAAATTGTTGGACGAATTTGGCGAAGCAATTATTATTCAAGACAAAATTAATTTTCCGAAACTATAATTTTCCCCTCCAAGGAGGGGAAAACCACTTAATACACGAATAATATTTGAACACTATTTTGCAAATAATTTTAAAATAAACAATTATGAAACTAGTAACATACATACACAAAAAACAAAGTAAATTTGGAATAATTAACGAAGGAAAAATTTGGTCGTTGAAAGAATTGGATTCTTCATTTCCTGATAAAATGCGCAAGTTTTTATTTGCTGGTGAAACTATGATGGAAAAAGCAAAAAAATGGGACGAACAAATAAAACTTGGAAAAGTTGACAAGCCATTTGTATTAGAAACAGAAGTAAATTTAGAAGCTCCAATTCCAAATCCAACTTCGTGTAGAGATGGATATGCATTTAGGCAACATGTAGCTGCAGCGCGCAGAAACCGTAAGCTTGACATGATTCCGGAATTTGATCAATACCCGATTTTTTATTTTACAAACCACAATGCAATTCAAGGACCAGGAGAAATTGTTTGCATGCCTGATCATTTTCAGAAATTAGATTTTGAATTAGAAGCAGCCATCGTAATTGGCAAAAAAGGCAGAAACATAAAAGCTGCCGATGCCGATAAATACATTGCCGGTTATATGATCATGAATGACATGAGCGCCCGCACTTTGCAAATGGAAGAAATGTTGTTGAATCTTGGACCTGCAAAAGGAAAAGATTTTAGCACCGTTATCGGACCTTATTTTGTAACAACAGACGAGTTGGAAAAATACCGTGTTCCGGCAAAAGCAAATCATGTTGGAAACAGTTTTGATTTGAACATGAAATGTTGGGTGAATAACATTTTAGTTAGCGAAGGCAGCATGGGCGATATGGATTGGACATTTGCCGAAATTGTTGAACGCTGCGCTTATGGCGTAGATGTTTTTCCGGGCGATGTAATTGGAAGTGGAACAGTTGGAACCGGTTGTTTTTTAGAATTGAACGGAACCGGATTGCTCAATGATTCTAATTACAATCCTCAATGGTTGCAAGAAGGAGATGTGGTAGAAATGGAAATTACTGGACTTGGAAAATTAACAAATACTATTAAAAAAGTAGATACAGATTTTTCGTTGTTGAAGTTGAAAAAAATGTAACTCTTTATTTAATTGAAATTTTCAATTCAAATATTTAGCAACAATTGGCAACCTTCTACCAAAGCCAAATGACTTTGATGAAACTCTTAAAACTGGTGGCGCTTGCAATCGTTTCCATTCGTTGCTGTTTACCATTTTCAAAATTCTTTTTACAATTGTTTCGTCAAATCCAAATGCAATAATTTCCTGCGGACCTTTTCGCTCTTCGATGTAATGAAATAAAATTTTATCCAACAAATCATAATCAGGTAACGAGTCGCTGTCTTTTTGATTTGGTCGCAATTCAGCACTTGGTTCTTTTGTCAAAATATTTTTTGGAATTATTTCTTCGTTGCTATTTATGTATTCGCACAATTCAAATACTTCGGTTTTGTACAAATCGCCAATTACCGAAAGTCCGCCACACATATCGCCATAAAGAGTTCCGTAGCCTACAGCCAATTCACTTTTGTTTGATGTGTTGAGCAAAATATATCCAAACTTATTTGCCATTGCCATTAATATAACGGCTCTGGTTCGGCTTTGCATATTTTCTTCTGC
This sequence comes from Chitinophaga pinensis, assembly GCA_945861965.1. Taxonomy (GTDB): domain Bacteria; phylum Bacteroidota; class Bacteroidia; order UKL13-3; family UKL13-3; genus CAMAWM01. Next base: position 18,020 of record CAMAWM010000029.1, read on the forward strand.
AATGTCAAATGGCAATCCTTCAAATTGTTTTTTCAAACTCAATTGCAAGGCATTAAATGTTTCTTCAATTGAAATAATTTCGTGTGCGACATGTAGATTTTTTGCCAATGCTAAGGAATCATCAATGGAGTGTTTGCTCGAAAATTGCGAAGGCAACATCACAGCTTTTACATTTTCGGGCCCTAACGCTTTTGCAGCTAAATATAATACCAATGCCGAATCAATACCACCGCTTAATCCCAGTATTGCTTTGCTAAAACCTTGTTTTCGAAAATATTCTTTTATGCCTAATTCAAGTGCAGATTCAAGGTCTTTATATTTATCTGGTAATTTAGTTTCAGTTAAAAAAATTTCGTTACAGTTCAAAATTTTTAACTTGTTATTTTCTATACTCAGATCAAAATTTTTAATTTCTTCTTCAAAATATTTCAACTCGTTTATAATTTCTCCATTAGCATTTAACACACAACTTCCGCCATCAAAAATTAACTGCGTTTGAGCTCCAATATGATTTACATAAAACAAAGGCAACTTGTATTTGATAGCATTGTTTTGCAAAACCTGCTGTCGGGTTTCGATTTGAACTTTGCTAAATGGCGAAGCCGCAATATTGATTATGCAATTCGGATTTTGTTTTATCAATTCATCCATTGGACAATTTATGTACATTGGATTTTCGTTTAAATTCCACAAATCTTCGCAAATTGTCAATGCAATTTTTAAGTCTTTGTATTCTATTACAGCAAACTCGCGATTGGGTTCAAAGTAGCGATATTCATCAAACACATCGTAGTTTGGCAAGAGTGTTTTATGAACCACTTTTTTTATTTCGCCATCGGCCAAAAAATAAGCCGAGTTGTATAAATCCTTCCCTTCAATTTTTGGATTTACTGATGGCGAACCAACAATTGCTGCAATTCCTTCGCAATGTTTTGCTATTTGAACGATGCTGCTTTCGCATTGCAAAATGAAATCTTTAAACTCTAAAAAATCGCGAGGTGGATATCCGCAAACTGCCAATTCAGAGAAAACAATAAGTTCACTGCCTTCTAATTTTGCAAGATTAATTGCATCAATTATAATTTTATTATTAGTAGCAAAATTGCCAGTATGATAATTAAGTTGTGCTAATGTAATTTTCAAATTTTCTTAAAATATAAGTCCTATGTTTATTGATGTAAAACTATTTGTTGCTGTCCATTTATCTTCTTTCAACATGTCGCTCATTCCTCCATCGTAGCGCAATCCTGCATACATTTTTGTACTGCCAAATGCTGTGTATTCAATTCCACCGCCAACAATTAAAGAAGTTCGGATTAAGCTAATATCATCGCTTAAATCGTTGGTAGAACTTGCGTCAGTTTTGATACTAAATTTATCTACATCTTCTGGATTATCTACATCCATATTGCTAATTGATGTAAACACATTGCTTGAAGAAACATCTGCTTTGCTGCGAAACAAAAAACTTGCTGCAAATCCAAATTCACCATACAATCTGAATTTTTCTTTTATCTCATTGCTGCGCATTTTAAAAATTATTGGCAGCTGAAAATAACGCATACTATAATTGTATGTCAAATTGCTAAAGCCCGAATCGGTATTTTTTATTACCCACAATTCATCGTGTTTTATTTTTGCTGTGGTGTATAATACGTTTAACTCTGTGCCAAATGAATAGCGCTCGTTCAGGTTTTTTGTAACTACAAATCCAAAATTCCAATCTAAGCTAACACCGTTGTCGTGAATACTTTTGCTATCAATACCAACTGAACTAATTTGAGGAGATATTCGCATACCAAATTCGTAAGAAGAAATTGTATTGTCCTGAGCAATTATTTTTGTTGATAGAATCAACGCAATACAAATTGTAAAAAACTTTTTAATCATATTTTTGCAAATTAAACAATTGCAAACTTATTAATACTAACATGAAAAAGCATATAATATTCAGTATATTTTTTTTGTCGGCTATATTATTTATTGGATGTCAGCATGGATGCAATACAAATAAAAGTCTTGACCAACAAAGCAAAGACACTCCACTTATAACAATTGTAAGGTTTGACAATGATTTATTGAAAGTTGATACTTCAACTATTCCAAGCGATCACTTTAAAAAAATGTCGTTGAAATACGATTGGTTCTATTCGGGGTTTTGCGAAAACACATTGCGCATTCCCTTTAATCCCGATTATCCTTATTTTGAAAACGACATGAAAACTTTTGTATCAGATTGGGGAATACAAAAATTAAAAGCTGATGTTGACAGTGTTTTTTCTGACATGTCAACCATTGAAAAAGAACTTTCGGTTGGGATGAAAAACTTGAAAACTTTTTTCCCAAACGAACGAGTGCCCGTTTTTGCAAGCATTATTTCGCAATTTGGCGATGCCAATGCTTTTTATTTTAACGATTCCATTATTGCAATCGGGCTTGATTTATATCTTGGCAGCACGTACAATGCTTATCGTTTTCCGCAATTCAATTTGCCCGAGTATTCAATTAAAAAAATGCGTAAAGAATACATTGCACCAGATGTTATTAAATCAATTGCTATTAGCAAATTTGAAGGGCAGTTAAACGAAAATAGTTTTTTATCGCACTTGCTTTTTGATGGCAAATTGAAATATTTTACCAAACAACTTCTGCCTTATTTGTCCGATACTTTGTTATTTGGATATTCGGCTAAGCAATTGAAATGGTGTATTGAAAACGAGGCAGATATTTGGACTCATTTTATTGACAAAAAACTATTGTTTAATCAAAATCCAAATGAATACATGCGCTATTTAAACGATGGCCCATTTACATCTGCACCCGATGTTCCACAAGAGAGTGCACCATCAATTGCTGTGTTTATAGGATACCAAATTATTAAACAATATGCGGAGCAAAACAATCTATCGCTTTCAGAAGTAATGCAGGAAAACAATTGGGAAAAAATTTTACGCGAAAGCAAATACAGACCTAAATAAAATTTTATCGAAACACTAAAATTTTGCTCAAAAAAAAATTTACGATATCTTTGTAGCTTAATTGTTCTTTAATTATGGGGCTGAACGGAATTGACGGGATGAGCAGTGGCTCTATCAGCATGTCGTGCTTTGGGTACTTGGCACGTAAATATCAACGCTCAAAATCTCAAATGGCGACAACTTCGCTATGGCTGCTTAATCTAGGAGATTAATCATGCTACATCCTTTGAAATGGCTGCTTTGTTGCGTTTCATATATAGGGTGTCAAAACAACAAGGTCTTGCGAACAAATGTCTGCATAGTTTGCACAGTAAAACTGTAGGCTTAGAAATATCTTGGTATTAAAAGCAGCCTGGATATTTTGAAATCAATGCTTTTATAAGCATGTAGAAGATTTAGCAATTCCATCTCCGGACGAGGGTTCAAATCCCTCCAGCTCCACCATAACACAAACCAAGTTCCTGTCATTCTTCGCTCTTAGTGAAAAATCTTTTTTTAGATGCTTCACTTTGTTCAGCATGACAAACTTCGCTTAAAATCTACTTGAATTCAAGATTAAATTTATCAATCCATTTTTTGTAAAAAGCGATATTTACAATATCATAAGCCAATGTGTTTCTATCAACTAGCTTGAAAGTGTTTTTAGCATTAGCAATATCTGATTTTAAGTAATAATTGATTGCATGAGTAAGTAGCAAAACATTATATCTCCCTTTTTGAAAATAATCTTTTACTAATAGAAAATCATCATATTTAAATCATTAATGAATATGGGCATTCCACCAAATCGAAAATGTAGAGATAAAGGTTGCAAAGAAAGCAATTCCGGTGAGCATACTTGGAAGATAATAAAGACAAATATTGAAAAAGGAAATTCCAAATTTAATTTGGTGCCGCGTTAAGCCACCTTGCGAAACTATATTATCCTTGGTTGACGTCCGCACCAACCACAGACAGTTTTTACTGAATATTATTCTACTCCACAGTAACACTTTTCGCCAAATTTCTTGGTTGATCTACATTGCAACCACGCATTACTGCAATGTGGTACGAAAGCAATTGTAAGGGGACAGTTGCAATTAGTGGCAACAACGCTTCTTCGCAGTCTGGAATATAAATTACATGATCCGCCATGCTCGAAATATCTGTATCGCCTTCTGTAGCTATTGCTATAATTCTTCCTTTTCTAGCTTTTACCTCTTGAATATTGCTTACCACTTTTTCGTAATTGCTGTGTTTGGTTGCAATTACCACTACGGGCATTTCTTCGTCAATTAATGCAATGGGTCCGTGTTTCATTTCGGCAGCAGGATATCCCTCCGCATGTATATACGAAATTTCTTTCAGTTTCAAAGCGCCTTCCAACGCTACTGGAAATCCGTAACCACGACCTAAATACAAAAAATTTCTTGCGTCTTTGTATTCGGCAGCAAGTGTCTTTATTTTTTCATCGCTTTGAAGTGCTTTTTCAATTTTTTCGGGAATGCTTTCTAAACTAATTAGCAATTCTCTTAAGCGTTCGGCACTAACCGCTCCTCTTTTTTGAGCAACCGAAAGCGCCATTACAAACAAAGCAGTAACTTGTGCGGTAAATGCTTTGGTTGAAGCAACTCCAATTTCTGGTCCGGCATGTGTATATGCGCCCGAATCTGTTAAGCGAGGAATGGATGAACCTACAACATTACAAACTCCAAAAATTGTTGCTCCTTTGCTTTTAGCCAGTTCAAGTGCTGCAAGTGTGTCAGCAGTTTCGCCACTTTGCGATATGGCAATTACAAAATCTTTTTCGCTGATAATTGGATTTCGGTATCTAAATTCAGATGCGTATTCAACTTCAACAGGAATTCTAGCAAAATCTTCAAATAAATATTCGCCAACCAAACCGGCATGCCACGAAGTTCCACATCCAACAATGATGATTCTTTCGAGTGCTTTAAATTTTTCATCGTATTTATTAATTCCAGCCATTGATATAATGCCTTCGTTAATATGAATTCTTCCTCTGTATGAATCCAAAACCGATCGCGGTTGTTCATAAATCTCTTTCAACATAAAATGAGGATATCCTCCTTTTTCTATGCTTTCCAAATTTATTTCCAACTCATGAATATACGGTGTTTTAATAATATTGTCTATGGTTTTTACTGTTAGTTGATTATCCTTTATGATAGCAATTTCGCCATCGTTGAGATAAGCAACATTTCGCGTGTATTCAACTATTGGTGTCGCATCGCTTGCAATAAAAAATTCGTTTTCACCGATGCCAACAACCATCGGACTTCCTTTTCGCGCTCCGATTAAAAAATTGGGTGATTTGGCTGCAATAATTACAATGGCATACGCACCAATAACCTGAGTAAGACTCATCCGAACTGCTTCTTCAAAACCAATATCGTTGTTATTGAAAACATCTTCGATAAGATGAATAAGCACTTCTGTATCGGTATCGCTTTTAAAAACATGTCCGCGTTTTAGCAGCATTTCTTTTAGCGAATTATAATTTTCAATAATTCCATTATGAATTATGGCAAATTCTCCATCGCCCGAAAGATGAGGATGTGCATTCACATCATTTGGCTCGCCATGAGTTGCCCAACGGGTGTGGCCCATTCCAAGTTGCGCAGAAGTGTTTTTATCAAGTAATACACTTTCAAGTTCAGCAACTTTGCCCGATTTTTTATATATTTTTAAGGTCTTACTTTGATCAACCAGTGCAACACCTGAACTGTCATACCCTCGGTATTCAAGACGCTTTAATCCTTTAATAATTATCGGACAAGCCTCTCGATACCCAATATAAGCTACTATTCCACACATGTCGCCAAAAATAAGTTAATTCAGTTCATTAGCCAAACTCAACATAAATAATTTTATTTGACTATTAAATTATCCTTTCACATTTATCAGAATAAAAATAGTGGAACGCGCCTGTTTTTATTGAAATTTTAAAAATCATATTCTTTTTTTTATAAATGGTTGCTTATTATATGAACATGCCTTACTTTTGCCACCCCTAAAAATAAAAATTGTTGTGAATACATTGAGTTACAAAACTATATCGGCTAACAAAGCTACCGTTAAAAAAGACTGGTATATAGCTGATGCCGAAGGACAAACGCTTGGACGCTTTTCAAGTAAAATTGCAAACATCCTTCGTGGAAAAAATAAAACAAACTTTACTCCACATGCCGATTGTGGCGATAATGTAATTATTATTAATGCAGATAAAGTTCGTTTTACAGGAAATAAACTAAACGATAAAGAATATAAATTTTATTCGGGTTATCCTGGTGGATTGAGAACCGAAACCGCAAAACAATTGCTAGTTCGCAGACCTACATATGTAGTTGAGCATGCAATTAAAGGAATGTTACCAAAAAATAAATTAGGCGCAGAAATATTTCGCAACCTTCACGTATATCAAGGCAGCGAGCATCCTCATATTGCGCAACAACCCAAAACTTTATCCTTCGATATACTCAAGACAAGCAAATAAAAATTAATAAAAATTAAATGGAAGTAAATAACGCTTTAGGAAGAAGAAAAACAGCAGTTGCCCGCGTTTATCTGACCGTAGGGTCGGGCAATATCACTGTAAACGGTAAGGATTACAAACAGTATTTCCCTACTTTGATGTTACAAAATGCTGCAACGAAACCTTTTGAAATTACCAGCACATCGGGTCAGTTTGATGCTAAAATTCATGTTGACGGTGGAGGCCAAACAGGCCAAGCCGAAGCCATCAGTTTAGGAATTACTCGCGCTTTGGTAAAATTCAATGCCGAACTAAAGCCATCGCTTAAAACTGCAGGATTAACAACCCGCGATCCGCGAATGGTAGAGCGTAAAAAACCAGGTCAAAAGAAAGCTCGTAAGCGCTTCCAGTTTGTTAAACGTTAAGAATTAAAGATAAACAAAACATGTCAACTATCAATCAGCAAGAATTATTGGAAGCGGGAGTTCATTTTGGACACCTTACCCGCAAATGGAATCCCAAAATGGCTCCGTATATTTTTATGGAAAAAAACGGAATCCATTTAATAGACCTGAATAAAACCACAGCTAAAATGGAAGAGGCCGCATCGGCTTTGCGAAACATTATTAAAAGTGGTCGTAAAGTTATGTTTGTAGCTACAAAAAAACAGGCAAAAGAAATTATTGAAAACGAAGCCAAACGCGTAAACATGCCTTATGTTACTGAGCGTTGGTTGGGCGGAATGCTTACTAACTTTGGTACCGTTCGCAAATCGATAAAAAAAATGCAGACATTGGATAAAATGTCGACAGACGGAACCTATGTTAACATCAACAAAAAAGAAAGATTAATGGTTGAGCGCGATAAAGAAAAGCTGAAAAGACTTTTGGGCGGAATTTCAGATATGAATCGCACACCAGCAGCATTAATTATAGTGGATGTAAAACGCGAACACATTGCAGTTGCAGAAGCAAAAAGATTAAACATTCCAACTTTCGGAATTGTAGATACAAACTCGGACCCAACTGTTGTAGATTACGCAATACCTGCAAACGATGATGCAGCAAAATCAATTGCGCTAATCAGCAAATATTTGGCTGATGCAATGATTGAAGGATTGGCTGAACGCAAACGCGAGAAAGACCAAGAAGCAGAAGGAAAAGAAGACAGTGCCGAAGTAAAAATTGAAGCAGCAGTAGAAGTAGCATAAATTATTTTAAAAATTTGATACAAAGAGAATTTGACAAGTAATGTTTCAGATTCTCTTTTTTATTAACGAAACAATCAACTCAAAAAAATGTCAACTATAACAGCAACAGATGTAAATAAATTGCGCCAAATGACAGGCGCAGGAATGATGGATTGCAAAAAAGCCCTTACCGAAAGCAACGGAGACTTTGATGCAGCAGTAGATTTTTTAAGAAAAAAAGGTGCAAAAGTATCAGCAGCACGCGCTGATCGTGAAGCAAAAGAAGGTGCAGTTATTGCAAAAACAACTTCCGATCACAAATCAGGAGTTATTATTCACCTTACTTGCGAAACTGATTTTGTCGCAAAAAATGAAGATTTTGTGGCTTTCGCAAACCAAATTGCAGATTTGGCATTGAACAACAAACCATCAAGTCTTGAAGCATTAAAAGCAATTGAGCTTAACGGATTGCCATTGTCAGAAAAACTAATTGAACAAGTTGGAAAAATTGGCGAAAAAATAGATGTAATAAATTACGCGTTGATGGAAGGCGAAAATATTGTTTCGTATATTCATGCAGCAAATCGTCTTGGAGTTTTGGTATCGTTAACAGCTTCGCCAAGCGAAGCAAATTTAGTAGCTGGAAGAGATGTAGCGATGCAAATTGCTGCTATGAATCCGGTTGCTTTAGATAAAAACGATGTAGATCCAAGTGTAGTAAATCGCGAAATAGAAGTTGGAAAAGAACAAGCACGTGCCGAAGGAAAACCAGAAGCCATGCTCGAAAAAATTGCTCAAGGCAAATTGGCTAAATTTTATAAAGACTCAACCCTTTTGAATCAGGAATTTGTGAAAGATAGTTCTAAAACTATAACACAAATGTTAGATGCGGTTGAAAAAGGATTGTCGGTAAAAGCATATAAACGGATAACACTCGGTTAATAAATAGTTAAAAGTTCCTATGTAGGAACTTTTTTTTGGTTTATACTTGTTGGCTTTTTCAAACTACTTCTAATCATTAAAAAGTTCAACAAATGAAATACAAACGCGTACTTTTAAAACTAAGTGGCGAAGCCTTGATGGGCAATCAACAATACGGCATTGACAGTAAAATTCTGGAACAATATGCACGCGATGTAAAACAAGTAATGGCAGCCGGAGTTGAGGTAGCAATTGTTATTGGTGGTGGAAATATTTTTCGCGGTGTTCAGGGCGTTACAGATGGACTTGTTGACAGAGCGCAAGGTGATTATATGGGAATGTTAGCTACATTGATAAATGCCATGGCATTGCAAGGCGCATTTGAAAAAAATGGAATAAAAACTCGGTTGCAATCTGCCATAAAAATGGATCAAATCTCAGAGCCATTTATTCGCAGAAGAGCCATTAGACATTTAGAAAAAGGACGTGTTGTTATTTTTGGTGCAGGAACCGGAAACCCCTACTTTACTACCGATACTGCCGCTTCGCTGCGTGCAGTTGAAATTGAAGCAAACTTGGTTTTAAAAGGAACTAGAGTAGATGGAATTTATTCTGCCGATCCTGAAAAAGATAAAGACGCTACACGATTTGAAACAATTAGTTTTAAGGAAGTTTACAAACAGAATTTAAATGTAATGGACTTAACTGCAATCACTCTTTGTCAAGAAAACAAATTGCCTATTGTGGTTTTTAATATGAATATCGAAGGCAACTTTTTGAGGGTTTGCAATGGAGAAAACATTGGAACATTGGTAAGCTAAATTAAGGAATTGTAATACTTCCCTTTTTTCATTTGCAATTTTAATTTCCTATCACAAAAACTGTTGGCTGTTTATGCAAATCTGGTTTTTGTTTTTGCCATTCTCGCAATGTTTTTGTTTTAATAAACTCATTGGCTGAAGCAATATTTGATGCAATACAAAGCTTGGTTTCCGCACCGCAAATTTTTAAAATATCCTCTAACAACTGATTATTGCGATAAGGTGTTTCCATAAAAATTTGCGTTTGGTTTCTTTT
>CAMAWM010000030.1 GCA_945861965.1 Chitinophaga pinensis
AAATGTTTCCCATCGGTGTTCCCCACCATGCATGCGCTGTTACATTCACAGGTTCGCCCACTGCTGAGGGTGGCAACTTGGTGCAATTGAATGTGTCGGGCCTCAATACATCTACCGGAAATGGATTGAATATCGAGTCGGTTTTGGTATATGGGCAGCCAGCGGGGGATGGTAAGGTTGTTGTTAATCGTAACTTATATCTATACCATCCACCTTGTAAAAATTGTCGATTGGGTACACTTTGTGCATTTACGTTAGCGAATGAGCCTGGGGTTCCTGTACCTGGCATTGTTTCAAACGACCATTGCGTATAAGCTAAATTTAAATTTAGCGGTGGGACATCTTGTTGAACATAACTGAAATCACGGAATCCGCATCCTCTGTCCAATACTGTAATTAATGGATTAGGCACTTTTAAAACTCTTATCCCTATACCACGCGTTGATCTTCCTGGTAGTGGGCAATTTCGGTCTTTTGCTGTGGCTGTAAAAAAGTGTGGTTGCTGACGAGCGGAACTAACAGGCGGTGTCCAACAAAAACGGAAGCTATCTAATCGTGGTCCTGAAATTCTGCGTTGATTTGGTATGTAATTGGGTGTCCATGTGGCGCCTAAAAAGAGTGGATTAACGGCAGCCGGATTATTCCAAATTAAATCTGTTGTATCGTATTGTGTATCCCAAGCAGATACATCTAAGCATATTTGCTGACCTGCACAGACATCAAATACATAAGGCAAGGCTTGTCGGACTCCATTTCGATAGACAAATATTATAGGCGAATAATTAGTTAAACATAATTTAGAATAAAATTGCACATCTCGTCTGGTTGTGCCGACATGAACATAAACTCCATTTATCAATTTCCATTGTTTTACTTCAATTACAAGATTAGTAACAAAAACGCCCAATGGCCTAAAGCTTAAATCGCCCGATTCGGGATTGATATGAATTCCTGCCGGAGATGGTGCATTAGCATTTGGCACACCTAAAAATGGAAATGGAACTCCTGCGCTATAAGGCGAAACATAAGTAACAACACTTCCTGCACCTTGTAACGATTGACCTAAAGCATAGCTCAAAGAGTCGCCATCAGGATCTATTGCTCCAAGATTAAATACATAATCTTCGCCTGCGCAACAAACTGCAACGGGGTCGTTGGTAAATACCGGAGCGCTGTTACATGGTGTTTGACAACGATCAATCATTGCTTCGGTATAAAAATTTCCAGGAACTAAGGTTGTTAATGCATTGTTACGGCAACACTCAGCATAACCAATTGCTATTTTGCAACAGCCAGATGGCAATCCGTTTAAGTTAACTGCTCCTTCAAATGTGAAAACTTCAATGCCTGGCGAGTAGCTTCCAGGAGTACGAGTTTGACAATTAGAACAAATAGTAACTTGTTGTATACAAAGTTGAACCACATCGTATCCGCTGACAGATGGTAAAACACTTAACGATGCACTTCCAAAACTTGTTCCTAAACAAGGAGCTGCTGCTCCAGTAATAGTAACACTTTTTGTACATCCAGGAATAACACAACCTGTTGGTCCGAAACCGCTACCGCAAATTTGAATTCCTGCACAATCGCGGTAAACACGCATCTGAACAATATATACACCAGGCGTACCTGAACATCTATAACTGATATCGCTACCAACCATGTGAGTTGCTTTGGTTGTGCTAATAAAAGCAAAGGTGAAAACAAAAATGCTTAACAACATTTTTATTTTATTAATGAATGTAAAATTAAGTTTCATGGTATTATTACTCTAATATTTAAAATCAAAAGTATTGATTCCAAAACTAACAATTTTACTAATATTTTCTTAAAAGATTAATTTTAATATAATTATGGAAATTTTAAGTCAAACAGAAAAAGACAATTAAAAATTAAAACGCCTAAATTGCCCTAAAGTTGAAATGAAAAAATCCAATAAAAACAATACTTCATTAAATGAATACTTCTTACTAAAAATGGAGAAGGAAGAGCAAATGTTAAATAATTTTGAAGCAAAATTTCCTATTAAAAAAATTGCAATTCGAGACAAAAATCTTTGGCGATATGCTGAAGGAATTCCATTGGATCAAAACAATAAGATAAGTTTCAATGAGGGGTTTACTCCATTGCTTGCAGAAAAAATTGCAGGAAAAACGGTATTCATAAAACAAGAACAACTTTTTAGTTCGGGAAGTTACAAAGATCGCGGAGCTACGGTATTGATAAGCAAAGTGCAACAATTGGGAATAAAAAAAATATTGAACGACAGCAGTGGAAATGCCGCTTGTGCAATTGCTGCTTACGCTGCAAAAGCAAAAATAAATTGCGAGATTTATGTGCCCGAAAACACATCAGCTGCAAAAACAAATCAGATAAAAGCATATGGTGCAACTATTAAAAAAATAAAAGGCGACAGAGAAGATACTGCCAATGCTGCAATGAAAGCTGCGCAAAAAACATATTATGCAAGCCACTGTTTTAATCCTTGGTTTTTTGAGGGAACAAAAACTTTTGCATTTGAGGTATGCGAACAGCTTGGATGGAAAGCACCAGATGCTGTGATATTGCCATGCGGAAATGGAACGTTGGTTTTGGGTTGCTACAAAGGATTTGTGCAATTAGCCAAAGCAGGAGTTATAACTAAGATTCCTAAAATAATAGCTATTCAAGCTGCTAATTGTTCGCCACTTGCTGAGATGTTTTCTAAAAAATTATCAGAAATTCCATCCATTAAAAAAAATATAACTATTGCCGAAGGAATTGCAATTGCTAATCCTCCACGAGCAATTCAAATTATTGACGCCATAAAAAAAACAAATGGTTTTTTTATTAAAGTTTCGGAAACTGAAATAAAAAAATCGTGGAAAAAAATGGCTTTAAGAGGGCATTTTATCGAACACACATCGGCTGCAACAATTGCAGGACTTGAAAAATTTTTGAAAAACAATGATGAAAAACTTGTTGTAAGTTTATTCTCTAGTCATGGTTTAAAAAACCATTAGCGTTTAATGAACCCTACTTTTTTATTCTCCTCCTCGTAATTCATTTACTCGATTTGCATCCAGTCGGATAAAAATAAACAACAAGAGTGTAAAGCTTAAAAGTGCAGAGCCACCGTAACTAAAAAACGGCAATGGAATTCCAATAACAGGCATCAACCCGAGTGTCATTCCAACATTGACCATAAAATGAAAAAACAAAACAGATACAACGCTGTATCCATAAATTCTATTGAACTTATTGCGTTGTCGTTCGGCCAAAAATAAAATTCGCCACATCAACAATAAATATAAAATTACAAAAACGGTGGATCCAATAAATCCATATTCTTCGCCAATTGTACAAAAAATAAAATCGGTACTTTGCTCAGGAACAAAACGAAATTTGTTTTGAGTTCCTTGCAAAAATCCTTTACCCAAAACACCTCCCGAACCGATTGCGATTTTTGATTGCTGAACATTGTAACCAGCTCCTTTCAAATCCATTTCTTTTCCCAGCAAAACATTGATACGCGATTTTTGGTGCGGTTGCAATACTTTTTGAAATACATAATCGATACTGCTTACGTACAAAGACGACAAGGCGATGATTGATACAGTTAATAAAATCATTAGTTTGGTTCTTTGTACCAATGCCAATAAAATAATACCAATTACTACAAGTGAAATGACAATATATAAAGGTTGAACCAACAATGCGATAACACTTAAAAAAATAAGACTTACTCCCAAAAGTAAAATCCATCCTGGCAATCCTTCGCGGTACAAAACCAACGAAAAAGCTACAAACACTAATGCCGAACCTGTTTCGTTTTGTAAAAGTATAATCAACATTGGAAGTAATATCATTGCAGCGACTATTGCTTTTACATTAAATTGTTTAAAATTTATGTTGTATCCACTTAGGAATTTTGCAAGTGCTAATGCCGTGCTGAATTTTACAAACTCAGCAGGTTGAATTTGAAATCCGCCAACTCTAATCCAAGAACTTGATCCGTTAATTTCTGTTCCGAAAACAAAAACTGCAAGCAATAACAAAATTGTTAATCCATAAATTGGATAAGCAAATGCATAGAAAAATTTATCATCCAATAACAATATCAACAATCCAATAAACGAAGAAATTCCAATCCACATTAATTGCTTCCCATAATTCATAGTATTGTCATAAATCAATGGGTTGGTTTCTTTGTAAACCGATGCGTAAATACATAGCAATCCTACTACTACAAATAAGTAGTATATGATTAGAATAAGCCAGTCAACGCTGCTTGGTTTTGATTGTTGTTGATGAATCATTTTTTATTTTGTGAATCAAATCTGCTTTAACAAGTCGTTCAACTAATTCTATTCGCGTATCGTGTTTTCTGGTTAAATATTCTTCAATCATCAAACTTGCAATAGGCGCAGCCCAAGTAGCACCAAAACCCGCATTTTCTATTACAACTGCAATAGCTATTTTGGGATTGTCTTTTGGCGCAAATGCAAAAAATACAGAGTGATCTTTTCCATGAGGATTTTGTGCAGTTCCAGTTTTTCCGCAAATGGCAATTCCTGGAATTCGTGCAATGTATGCTGTACCATGATTTACTACATCTTCCATTCCGTCAATTACAATTTGAAAATAACTGGTATCCACACTGCACCAATGTTTAGTTTTAAATTCTGCTTTTGAATTGTCTCGATTGTTTATTTTTTTAACAATATGTGGCGTCATAAAATATCCACGATTAGCAACAACAGCTGTTGCGTTTGCCATTTGCAAAGGTGTTATCCCCAATTCGCCCTGACCAATTCCAAGCGAAATAGTTGTGAGTGCTTGCCAACGATATCTTCCATAAATTTTATCGTAATACTCGGCTGTTGGAACAAAACCGCCACCTTCGCCAAACAAATCAACACCAAGTTTATGCCCCAAACCAAAGCTTGTAACATGTCTATAAAATTCTTTGTATGCCAATTCGGTTTTTTTGTAGTGCTGATTATTAACCAAGCTTCTATACACATTGCAAAAATAGGCGTTGCACGATATAGCAATTCCACCACGCAATGCAAGTGGCGAATTGTGAGCATGACAACCCACATGCAAACCTCCAGCATTAAATCCACCGTAACAACCATACGAAGTTGAAGGAAACAAAACCTTTTCTTGTTGCCCAACCAACGACATAATTACTTTAAAAATTGAACCGGGAGGATAAGGCGCTGCAAGTGGCCTGTTAAATAATGGTTTCGTTAGATCGTTTGAAAGTGCTGCAAAGTTTTTTCCGCGATCTCTTCCGATTAATAAATTTGGATCGTAAGACGGACTACTGATCAAAGCTAAAATTTCACCAGTTGCAGGTTCGATGGCAACAATGCTTCCTATTTTATTTTGTATTAGTTGTTCGCCCAATTCTTGCAACTTATAATCAATAGAAAGTTTTATGTTCTTTCCGGCAATTGCTGCAGTATCAAATTCACCATTTTTGTACCTTCCTTGCGCACGACTTTTTGAATCAACCAATAAATATCGAATGCCTTTCACTCCTCCTAAATCATTTTCGTAACTTCTTTCAACGCCACTAATTCCAATAAAATCGCCCATGCGATAATATCCATTTGATTTCTCAATCATTTTTTCGGACACCTCGCCAATATATCCCATGATGTGGGCTGCGTTGCTGTGTTTGTATTTCCTGTCTGTGCGCACTTCAACATAAAATCCTTTGAAATCAAACAGCATTTCCTGAAACCTTGCATAAGTTGGAATGGTGAGTTGTTTTTCAAAAACAGAAGGCCTGTATGGAACATATCCTTTTTGTTTTTTTATCTTTTGAAATCGCGCCAAAAAATCTTCTTTGCTTATGGCAAGGACCTCGCAAAAAGCTACAGTATCTAAATCTTTTACTTGTTCTGGAATCACAGACAAATCGTAAATGGCATCGTTGTAAACCAACAATTCTCCATTTCTATCATAAATCAAACCGCGTGCAGGATAAATGGTTTGTTCTTGCAAAACATTGTTTTGTGCGTAGCGAATATAACTTTCGTCCCAAATTTGCAAATAGAACAATCGCGACAAATAGGTGATCCCTATAATTAAAAAAACTGCGAATAGTATTTTGCTCTTATACGAATTGTCCATTGAAAAAAACTAGTAGATGCAAAATAAACTCCTGCAGATTGAATTTGAATGAACTGTTTTTGAACATTGTTTTGATATGTTTGTTGAATTGTTTTAAAAACTAAAATACTTCTATTGTCTGTTTGTCATTTTTTTCTATTTTTGGAAATACGATTTAAGTGCCTTTTTATTTTATATAATAACAATTAAACGCCCAATCAATTCATGAAAATAAAACTACTTTTTTCACTAATTATTTTAAGTTTTTTAAAACTTTCGGCACAACAAACGCCTGTTATTATTAGCAATGCAACTATACATGTTGGCAATGGCGAAGTAATTGAAAAGGGTACACTTGTCATGCTAAACGGCAAAATTGATTTTGTAGGAAAAGAATTAAAAGCATTGTATAAAACCGCTACAACTATAGATGCAAAAGGCAAACATGTTTATCCTGGGCTAGTATGCATGAACACTTATGTTGGATTAAATGAAATTGATGCTGCTCGTGCAACTAGAGATTATTCTGAAGTAGGTTCAGTAAATCCGAATGTGCGATCTATGATTGCTTACAATACCGATTCAAAAATAATTCCAACTATCCGAAGCAACGGAATTTTACTTACACAAGTTGTTCCTCAAGGCGGCTTGGTAAGTGGCAGTTCAAGCTGTATGAAAACATTTGGATGGAACTGGGAAGATGCAGTTTACAAAGCAGACGAAGGCATTCATATCAATTGGCCTGAGCTGGTAGTTCAAAGCCGATTTGATGAGAAAGACGAAAATCAAAAACAAAGAATTGAGAAAGAGTTGCAAAACATTGAAGAGTTTTTTTCTCAAGCCGAGCATTATTCAAAATCAACTACAATAGAAACTTTCAATGCACGATTTGATGCAATGAAAAACCTATTTAATGGAACAAAAAAATTATACATTCATGTTGATTTTGCAAAAGGAATTATGCATGCCGTTAATTTCTTTAAAAAATATCCTAACATAAAAATAGTTTTGGTTGGCGCACAAGATGCATATCAATTAATTGAACTGCTTAAAGAAAAAAATATTTCTGTAGTACTAATAAATATACATCGCCTTCCACAACGAAATTCAGAAGATGTTGATCAACCATTTAAAACTCCAGCACAGTTAATAAATGCAGGAATTTTAACAGCCATTGGCCACGATGGAAGTTGGCAAACTCGCAATCTGATGTTTAATGCCGGAACTGCTGCTACTTATGGGCTTAGCAAAGAAGACGCATTGAAATGCATAACAGTAAATGCTGCAAAAATAATGGGAATTGAATCAACTTATGGCACATTAGAAGTAGGAAAAAATGCGGCTCTACTTATTTGCGATGGCGATTTATTGGATATGAAATCAAGCAATATTAAACACGCTTTTTTTAGTGGAGAAGAACTTGATTTGAATAACCATCAACAAGAACTTTATAAAAAGTTTATGAATAAGTATGGATTCTAAAAAACTTTTTTATCTTGCCGCAAAGTGGAACAACAGGTAACTCCCAAAGAAAAAATTTTAAAAAAAGTTAGGCAGGCTTTAAAAAATAAGTCTAAAAGCCTTTACCTGAATATTGACCTTGACACCAATGTTTTCAAGCAAGCGCCTGATGGCGAGAAAATGTTGGAGACCTTTGCAAAAGCATTTACTTTACAAAACGGAGAATTTATTTTTTGTGATAACCGTTTCGACTTTATTGATAAACTTTTAACACTTTTGGAACAAAAAAAATGGAAACATTTTTTTTGTTGGGAGCGACAACTTCAAGATATGTTGAAAGATACAGGAATTAATTTTACCTATAAAAAAGACAATCTCGAAAAAATTCAGGCATCCATAACAGGCTGCGAAGCATTGATATCCCGAACAGGAACTGTATTAATTAGCTCGCAACGAAACAGTCGGACTTTAACAATTTGGCCGCCTGCGCATCTTGTTGTTGCATACAAATCTCAATTGGTTATGGAGCTAAAAGACGGATTGCAATTGGTACGAAATCGGTACGGTAAAAATTCGCCTTCGATGTTAAATTTTATTAGCGGACCAAGCCGATCTTCCAATATTGAAAACACAATGACAATTGGCGCACACGGACCTGTAGAATTTTTCGTTTTTTTAATTGACGATGTGATGAAGAGTGATTGAAATTTTTTTAGTTAGTGAATTTTGATTGAGTGAATTGGAAAATAATTATAGAAATAAGCAAACACTGAAACATATGAATAAAATTTTTCTAAGCCTTTTATTTTCTGTGGCTGTATTTTTTGTTTGTGCGCAAACAAAAGATGCAAAAGAAATTTTATTGAAATGTCGGGACGCTTCCTTGAAAGTAAACAGCGCCTCATACCATGCTGAATTATTTATGAAATGGCTTAGTGGAGATACATCAATTGTTTTGGCAAGAGTAAATGTTGCAAAAGATTCTTCAAATCAATCTGGTGTTGTTGGAAGAATGGATTTGAAAGATTATGTAAAACTACAGTTTATTGACAAAGGGGTTATTCATATTAAAAATTCCGCTAAATATACAATTGATACCATTAGTTTTAAAAGAGGTTTTGAAGGAAATATTATTAGCAGCGCAGTAGAAATTTCTTTTTTACAAATCAAACCGCTAAAAGCATTAAATGAATTAGGACATTCGTATTTTTATATTGATTCATTAAGTAATAACGAATACGATGTGGTAATGATAAAAAATAAAACAAGTAAAGGATCTTATGTTTCGTACATTGTTTATTGGATTAATAAATCAACTAATTTAGTTTCGGAATATTATAATTTTATATACGACAAAACCCAAAATCAAACGCAGATTAAAAAATTATCAATCACCAATCTGAGCATCAACGATGATTCAGCATTTTATTACTTAAATAACTTTAAACCTATTTTAACCGATACAGTTGTTTACGAAAAAAAATATATTGCCAAAGAGCCAATTAAAGATACAATTGCACCCGATTTTACATTTAGATATTGGAACAAAAACGATAGCCTAACACTATCAAAGTTAAAAGGCAAATTTGTGCTAGCCGACTTTTCTTACATTAACTGTTACCCATGTCAGAAAGCGGTTCCTGCTTTAATAAAGTTAAAAGAAAGAAACCCTGAAAAACTTATAGTTTTTTGGGTTGATCCTTTTGATAAACCCGAAAAATTAAGCGAATTTGTTGCTAAAAATAAAATCAATTTCGACATACTTTTAGCACAAAGAAAATTTGCCGAAAATGTTTACAGAGTTCCGGGATATCCTACTATGTTTTTAATAAATCCGGAAGGGAAAATTGTTAAAACCCATATAGGTTTTTCGGTGGATGACGATAAAAAAGCAATAAAGCATTTTATACAAGAAATTGAAGAATTAATAAAATAATCGGTGACCGATAAAAAAACATATTTCATTTCTGATTTTCATTTAGGTGTTCCTACTTATGAAGAAAGTTTTGACCGCGAAAAAAGAATCGTTGATTTTTTAAAAAAAATTAAATCAACTTGTGCTGAGCTTTTTATTGTTGGCGATATTTTCGACTTCTGGTTTGAGTACAAAACAGTTGTTCCAAAAGGATTTATTAGAATACAGGCAACTATTGCCGAGTATAGTGATGATGGCATTCCTGTTCATATACTTCAGGGCAATCACGACCTTTGGCAATTCGGATATTTTGAAAAAGAATTGGGTTGCAAAGTGTATTCAAAACCCATTATCAAAACAATTGCAGGGAAAAAATTTTACATCGGACATGGCGATGGTTTAGGACCAAAACAATGGCAATTTAAATTTTTGATATGGGTTTATCACAATTATTTCTTTCAAAGATTATTTGCTTTTTTTCATCCAACTATTGGAATTGGAATTGCAAACTGGTTTAGCAATCGAAGCAAACAAAAAAATTACTTGGGCGAGAATAAATTTTTGGAAGAAAAAGAATTTTTAATTCAACATTCAAGAAATTTTCTGGAGCTTGAACACATAGATTATTTTATTTTTGGGCACAGGCATTTGCCCGTAAATTACAGCTTGAATAAAAACAGCAATTACATCAACTTGGGCGATTGGATTAACTACAACACATACTTAGAAGTGGATGAAAACAACACGCAATTAAAAAGTTTTACTGAGCCAGAAAAAAGTTTTGTTTATGGCAAATAAAATTCAAAACATAAAAAAACAAGCTGCTCAATTTTTAATCGTTTTTGTTTTTTTGCAATTTTTTTTGTGTTTATTTTTTTCTGCTAATTGTCAAAATTCCGATAATCTCTCCCTTATAAAAAGCTTCAACATTTCGGCCAAGTATTTACAAACCGATGAGCTAGGAAATATTTATTTAGTAACGCCAACAAACCAACTTTACAAATACAGCAAAGACGGAAATTTGCTAAGCACACTAAATTATTCGTACAACGGAAACATTAGCAGCATTGATGTTACAAATCCAATGGAGCTTTATGTTTTTTATAAAGAAATGAACTCTGTTATTTTCTTAGATAACAATCTGGCTTTTCGTGGCGAATTGAAATTAAACAATTTTCAAATTGTTCAGGCTGCTGCTATTGCACGCAGCTACGACAATGGTTTGTGGGTTTTTGATTTAGCCGATTTGCAGCTAAAAAAATTTGACAAGGATGGAAATCTTCAGCAAAGCAGTGGAAATATAAGACAATATATTTCCGGCATTACGCAACCCACTTTTCTATTTGACAACACCGAAAAAGTATTTGTAAACGATACATCAAATGGCATTTTGTTGTTCGATGTTTTTGCGTCTTTTATCAAAACTGTTCCGATAAAAAACAAATCAACTATTCAGATTAAAGGCAATAAAATTTTTTATGCAGACAGCAACCAACTAAAAGTGATTGATGTAAAGTTTTATCAGAAAAAAACTATTTTTAGTTCTATTGAATTGCTAGATGCCTCTTGGTTTGGCATCAATAACGAAAGGTTTTATTTATACAAAAACGGGAATTTGAGTGTTTTTAAATACTAAAATTAATTGCTGCGAATTGCCTTAATTATAAATCAACCGCTAAAATTATTTTTCCAAATTGCTCTCCTTTGCTCATTTTTTCTAATGCAGATTGTGCTTGATTAAAAGAATAAACGGAATCAACTACAGGAATAATTTTGTGCGTATTTACAAAATTTATCATGTTTACAAACTCATCATCATTTCCCATTGTGCTTCCTAAAATATCCAATTGTTTCCAAAATATTTTTGCCGGAATACCGCTGTTAAATTCGCCAAGTGTGGCGCCATACATGGCAATTCGGCATGACGGTTTTGCAATATCTACCAATTTTGAAAATGTTTCTCCACCACTGCTATCTACTATCGCATCAAATCCAGCGCTTAGGTTTTTTAGTTCTTTATCCCAATTTGCTTTTTTGTAATTTACTCCTGCTTTTACTCCCATTTTAACAGCGCATTCAATTTTTTCATCGCTGCCGCTTGTAACATAAACATGGCAACCTGCGGCAATTGCAAATTGCATACAAAGCAATGCAACGCCACCGCCAATACCAGTTATCAAAACATTTTCTCCGTTTTTGACAGCGGCTCTTGTCATCGTTGCTCGCCATGCAGTTAATCCTGCCAATGGCAAGGCTGCGGCTTGTTCAAAATTTAAATGCTCGGGTTTATTGTGTAACAATCTTGCTTCAACTTTTACATATTCTGCAAAAGTTCCATCAACTGGCGTTCCAAGAATTACATATTCTTTTGATTGCACTCTGGGATTATTTCCCCAATTCATACTTGGATTTATAAGCACTTCTTTTCCTATCCACTTTTCGTTTTCTGTATCGAAAACTTTTTCAACAATTCCACTTCCATCCGATCCTAAAATAACCGGAAAACGAATGCCACCGTATTGCCCTTTTTGAATCCAAACATCGCGATGATTCAATGCTGCAGATTTAATTTTTACTAAAACTTCGTTTTGAGAAATTTCAGGTATTGCAACTTCTTTTAATTGGAATGGCTGATTAAGTTCTTGAAGTACAATTGCTTTCATTTAAACTTGAATGCTTGGTTTTTTCATTAAAATAAAAGAACAAATCAAACTAACCAATAATCCCAATGGGAAAATTTCGCAATAAGTCATTAAAATATTGAAAATTGGTTTATCGTACATGATTTTGAATTCTTTCATTTCCTCAATCTTTTTATTTAATGCTATTTCACTTGCTCCACTTTTACGCATATTTTCAACCAAATTAGCACAATATTTATCTGCAAAATCAGGCACAACATTAAAATACAAAAACAGCCAGGTTATAACATAAACAGTGCTTGCAATAAGGGCTATAAACAATCCAATTTTAAATGCTTTGCCAAATGAAATTACGCCTTCATTAAAATTATTTCGATACGATCGTATTCCAAAAAAAATCAGTGAAAAAGATAATATCATGCCTGAATATCCAATGATTTCACCCTTTTCAAAATCGGGTGTTTCACCCAAATTTAATACAAAATAAATCATGCAAAGTGCGTTGATTAAACCTGAAGCAAGGCCAAAAGTCAATATTGTTTTTTTCATAGTTTTTAAATTTAAATGAATGGATAAAATATTTTTTAAAAATAAACCATTATTTGGTCAAAACTCATCTTTAATCTTGATTTATCTTCTTACTTTTGCGCCTCGAATTTATTAAATTATATATCATGACAAAAATAAAAGTAGCAAACCCAGTTGTTGAATTAGATGGAGATGAAATGACACGAATAATTTGGAAATTTATTAAAGACAAATTAATTCTACCTTATCTTGATGTGGAAATTAAATATTTTGATTTAGGAATGGAAAGTCGTGATGTAACGAATGATCAAATAACTGTAGATGCTGCCGAAGCAATAAAAAAATACAATGTGGGTATTAAATGTGCTACGATAACGCCTGACGAAGATCGAGTAAAAGAATTTAATTTAAAACAAATGTGGAAGAGCCCGAACGGAACTATTCGAAACATTTTGGACGGAACCGTTTTTCGCGAGCCCATCGTTTGCAAAAATGTACCTCGATTGGTAGCAAACTGGACTGCACCAATTTGCATAGGACGTCATGCATTTGGCGATCAATACCGCGCAACGGATTTTATAACTAAAGGAAAAGGAAAATTAACCATAAAATTTGAAGGCGAAAATGGTGAAGTAATAGAGCACGAAGTGTATAATTTTAAAGGCGATGGAATTGCACTTGCTATGTACAATACAGATGAAAGTATTCGTGGATTTGCGCGCGCTTGTTTCAATCAAGCCATCATGAAAAAATGGCCTTTGTATCTGTCAACAAAAAATACAATTCTAAAAAAATACGATGGCCGATTTAAAGATATTTTTCAAGAAATATATGTCAATGATTTTAAATCAGAGATGGATAAAATTGGCATTACATACGAACACCGATTGATTGACGACATGGTTGCTAGCGCATTAAAATGGAATGGAAATTTTGTGTGGGCTTGCAAAAATTACGATGGCGATGTGCAAAGCGATACCGTTGCGCAAGGGTTTGGAAGTTTGGGTTTAATGACCTCGACACTGGTTACACCCGATGGAAAAACAATGGAAGCTGAAGCAGCGCACGGAACAGTAACTCGTCACTTTCGCGATCATCAGGTTGGAAAACCAACTTCAACAAATCCGATAGCAAGTATTTTTGCTTGGACAAGAGGGCTTGAATTTAGAGGAAAATTAGACGGCAATTCCGAACTTATAAATTTTTGCCATTTGCTTGAACAAGTTTGTGTTGAAACCGTTGAGAGCGGAAATATGACAAAAGATTTAGCTGTTTGCATTTATGGCAACAAAGTAAAACATGGCGAACATTATTTGAACACGCAAGAGTTTTTAGATGCTCTGGACAGCAATTTGAAATTGAAATTGAGTTAAATTATTTCTTTTCCGTTTTCTGTTTCTTCAAATAATTCAAAGCCATACGAATTTTTCCATAAGTAAATTCATTGGGCAACGAAGCTTTAAATTTCGAAAAATTATCAAAACCGATTTTTGCAGCAAGCTCTTTTATTTTATTCACTTCTATTTCAGTCACAAAATCAAAAACATTTACATCGGCTGTAGAAACAAATTCGCATAAATGAGATTCGATTGTTGAGATTGCCATTCCGCGTTGTTTTGCAATTTCATCCATGCTCATTTTTTGCTTATACATTTCAAGCGTTTCTAACTTGCTACTGCCTTTTTCAGTTTGTTTTTTTGGAGCAGGAACGAGATTGCTTTTTTTCATTTCAATTGCTTCAATTTCAAAAGTCATTTCGCCAAAATCTGCTCGCTGTATAGCGTTTAATTTACTCCATAAAAACAGTTCCGTTTCGTTTACATATTCTAAGTATTTTTTAATTTTGGTTTTGCCTTTCAAATAGGTTTGAAGTGTATTGAGTGGCACAATTAATTCATCGTGAATTTGTTTTGAAAAATATTTTTTAGCTCCTGTTACTTTTGTTTCAAGCCAAATTTGATTGATAGGAATCTCGTTGCATTTCTTATCCAACTCATCACTAAATTTTCTAGAAATCTCTTGTTGGTTTTTTGCTTTATCTAAAATAATTTTTACAATATTTTCAGCCAAATCTTTATCCGGAATTTTTTTTGTTTTTGTAATTGTTTCAAGCATATTCAACGAAACAACAATTTTATCCCAATCAAATAGTTTGATTAAACGCTGTGCAGCATATTTCGGCTTTTCATCATCCAAAATATTTTTGATTTCACGCAGGCTGTTTTCGCGTTGAGAAAATTCAATAATTCGTTCATCATTTTTTACGCTTTGGGGATATATTTTTGAAAGCAATACCACTCCATCCAAAGTTCGACAACGGCTCAAAGCAACATAAACTTGGCCCGCAGCAAAGGATTGCCCTGCATCAATTATGGCGTTGTCAAAAGTAAGTCCCTGACTTTTGTGAATGGTTATTGCCCAAGCCAATCGAACGGGATATTGAGTAAAACTTCCCAATTCTACTTCTTCTATTTTTCCGGTTTCGCTGTTTAAACTGTATTGAATATTTTTCCATTTTTCTTTCTCAAGAACCAACTCATTTCCGCTTCCCGAAAGTACAACAGTTATATCGTTATCGCGAATGGATTTTATTGTAGCAAGCTTTCCGTTGAAGTATCTTTTTTCTGCATCCGAATCGTTTTTTATAAACATAACCTGAGCACCTTCTTTTAAATAAAGTACGGCTTCGGTTGGATACGATTTCTCGTTAAAAACGTTTTTTATTTCGGCATCAAAACTATACACATCGCCTTCTAATTTTTGCAATTCGCGTTGATTGATATTGTCTGCAGTGCGATTGTGAGTGGTAAGTGTAATGGTTTCGTCAATCAAGTCAATGGCACTCGAATTGTATCGTTCCAATAACATTTCGTAATCGTACTCATTCATATCGTTGTTGCGAATATTATTCAGCAGTCGAATAAATTTTTCCTCGTTTTGGCGATATATTTTTTTCAGCTCAATAAACAAAAGCGGATTTTCTTGCAATACTTTAGAACTGAAAAAAAACGGACTTTCGTAATTCGATTTTAGAATTTGCACTTCATCATCAGAAACAACTGGAGGCAATTGAAACAAATCGCCAATAAACAAAACCTGAACACCGCCAAAAGGCAAGTTTCTTTTGTTTCGAAAGTGTCTTAAAATTTCATCCATGGCATCCAACATATCGGCACGCAACATGCTTACTTCATCAATTATTAATAGCTCTAATTCTTTTAGTATATCTATTTTTTGACCACTGAATCGAAGTCCTTTAATCAATGCATGTTTGTCAACCGAGTTTACATTGCCCGAAAAATAATTTTGTTGTGGCACAAAAGGAATAAATGGCAATTGAAAAAACGAGTGCATTGTAACTCCGCCTGCATTGATGGCAGCCACTCCGGTTGGTGCAATAACAACAGCATTTTTAAGCGTATGCTCTTTTATGTATTTTAAAAAAGTGGTTTTGCCTGTGCCGGCCTTTCCTGTTAAAAATAAATTTCGAGAAGTACAATTTACAACATCTGACGCTAACTGAAACAATTCATTTTCGTTTTCACTATTCATTGTTCAAGTATAGGAAGTTTTGATTTAGAAAATACTGAGTGTGCACAGATAAAATATTTTTTTCAAACACGGTTCAACAACTTACATTCGCGGCAACTTAAAACTTTTTAGAGATGGATGCTAAACACCAATTACCAGAAAAAGTATTTAATAAAATAGCCATTGCTGTTGCGTTTTCGCCACGCATTGAAGCTATTTTAGCCGAAGCCAAAAATTTGGAAGAAAAATTTAACGCTGAAATTATTTTCATACATGTAGGCAAACAAAGTTTGGAGCATGAACAATACCTGAAACATTTGTTGCACCGTTTTCATTTTGACGATGAAAAAAATAAAATCATTTGGCAAAACGGAATTCCTGTCGAAACAATTTTAAACGTTTGCGAAGAAGAAAATGTTGACTTATTAGTTGCAGGTGCTCTTGAAAAAGAAAGTCTTTTAAAATATTTTCAAGGAAGTGTCGCTCGCAAACTTAGCCGTAAAACAAAATGCAGCATGCTGATGCTAACAGATCCAACAATTAAACCAATTCAATTAAAAAAAATTGTTGTTGAAGGAAGCGATCATAGCAAAACCGGCAACACCATTTCACATGCAATGGAGTGGGCTAAAGCATATCAATCTGAAGAAGTAAACATCATTCAAGAAACCGATTTAAGTAAATTGGCCTTGACTCGAAGCGATGAATTTAAAGAGGTTGAAGTTGCAAAATTGAAGGCGGTTTTATTGAAAGAAGAAGACGAAAAATTAAATTACATTTTAAGTTGTATCGACTGTGGAAATATAAAAGTTAATGTGAAACGCATTGACGGAAAACCAGGATATGTTATCAGCAAATTTGCTCGTGAAAACAATGCAGATTTATTAGTTCTCAATTCACCCGATAGAAAACTAAACATTTTGGACAGGGTTTTTCCGCACGATATAGAATTTGCTTTGGCTGATTTGCCTTGCAATTTGCTATTAATAAATTCAAAAGACGAAGAATAAAAACAGTGAAAACGCTCACTCCAAACGAAATTGTAAGCCTGGTTTTAAGTCTTGGTTTAATGCTAATCATAGCCAGATTAGTCGGAGAATTATTTCGTAAATTTAACATGCCGCTTGTAGTTGGCGAATTGGTTGCTGGTGTTTTGTTAGGCCCAAGTTTGTTCGGAAATTATTATCCTCAATTAAGTCAATTCATTTTTAACACAGAGGGAAATGCCGCTTATGCAATTAATGGAATTACATCCATTTCAGTTATCATGTTATTGTTTGTTGCAGGTATGGAAGTTGATTTATCGCTAATTAGGCAACAAGGAAAAACAGCATTAAAAACCAGTTTCGTTGGATTGATAGTGCCTCTTCTACTTGGATATTTAGCAGCTTTTTATTTTTATCCTCTTTTTGGAGAAGCGCCTGCAGATAATTTACACCGTGTGGTTTTCAGTTTGTTTATTGGAACCGCCATGGCTGTTTCGGCATTGCCAGTAATAGCACGAACGCTTATGGACTTAGGTTTATTTAGAACTAAAATTGGAATGATCATTATTGCAGCTGCAATGTTTGATGATGTAATTGGATGGTTAATGTTTTCGGTAATTTTAGGAATGCTTAACAGCACATCGCATTCGTACGGATTTTTAGTAACCTTTGGATTAACCACGCTTTATGCCGTAGGAATGTTAACCGTAGGAAGATTTATAATTAACAAATCATTGCCTTGGGCAAAAAAGAATTTTAGTTGGCCAGGTGGATTTTTAAGCATTTCATTTGGTTTAGCATTTTTGGGTGCCGCATTTACCGAAGCCATTCATATACACGCAATTTTTGGGGCATTTATTGTCGGCATTGCTTTTGGCGATTCGGTACATCTTACTGAAAAAACCAGAGAAATAGTAAATCAATTTGTCAATAATATTTTCGCTCCTTTGTTTTTTGTTTCGATTGGATTTACTTTAAATTTTGTTGAACATTTTAACCTGCAAATTTCTGTTTTGGTTTTGGTTTTGGCTGTTGTATGTAAATTACTTGGCGCTGGTTTGGGAGCAAAGTGGGGCGGTTTGACAAACAAAGAATCATTAGCTGTTGGTTTTGGAATGAATGCCAGAGGCGCGATGGAAATTATTTTGGCAATTTTGGCTTTGCAAGTTGGATTGATCAAAGAAGAGTTATTTGTTGCCATAGTTATTATGGCTGTTGTTACCAGTATTATGGCTGGGCCTGCTTTGCAGCTTTTATTAAAAAATCAACTAACAGAACCAACACAAAAACCAGAAGAAGATAACGAAGTTTATACCAGTTGATTTGTAGTAATGGCTAAACAAAAATTACAAAAATTTTCAGAATACAAATCCTTTCCCAATACGTTTGATTTCGCATTTGAGTTAAAAGGATTTTGGGCCGAAAAAGTATTTAAAAATAAAAATCCGATTGTGTTGGAACTTGCATGTGGCAAAGGTGAATATTCGGTTAACTTAGCTCAGTTACATCCACAAAAAAATTTTATTGGAATCGACATTAAAAGCAACCGAATGTGGCGCGGAGCAAAAACTGCATTCGAAAAAAAAATAGCAAATGTTGCCTTTATGCGTGCATCCATCGAAAAAATTTCTGACTTGTTTGACGAAGCCGAAATAACTGAAATATGGATTACTTTTCCCGATCCTTATCCAAAAGATAAACATGAAAAATACAGACTTACACATGTTGATTTTTTAAGGATGTACAAAAAAATTCTCGAGCCAAATGGCTTTATACATTTTAAAACAGACGATGATGGATTGTTTGATTTTACTTTACAAGTTCTAACTAATTTAAAAATCAAACCCGTTGAAATTATAACAAATGTTCACGAGGATGAATTGGCAAATGAGCATTTAAAAAACATTACTACACATTACGAAAAGCTATTTATTGGCAAAGGGAAAAAAATAAAATATTGCAGGTTTAGTTTAGAAAATCTTTGAGCATTAAAAATCCAATCCGATTGCAAAATAATAAACCGGTTTATCGTTAATCTCTCCATCTTGTATTCCCCAAGCTGCATCAAAACGCATAAAATAACCAATGAGTTTAGTTCGTAGCCCTCCGCCAAATCCGGCTACAATTGGATCGCGAACATTGATAACTTTTGCTTTTACTGGCCCAACTTCAATAATTTTTTGGTTGAAGGTATTTTCATCGCTGTAAGGATTATTGCCAATCCAAGCAGAACCAATATCAAAAAATGGAACTAGTTGGAAAGTATTTAGAAACTCACTTTTTAATGGGCGATTGAATGCATATTGAAAAATAGGAATTCGAATTTCGGTATTGCCAAGTGCAAAAGTATTTCCGTTTCTTATGTTCTGTTCAAATCCCCTAAGGTTGCAAGCCAATGCCTGAAACACATAATTTTGGTCGCTAAGTGCGCTGTTTTCTGAACTAAATCTTGGCGGAATCCAATTTTCGACACCACCCAAATAATACACAACTTTTGCTGGACCAAATGAAGTGTTTGCTGTAATTCGGCTGCTCCAAACTATTTGTCTATGAATTTTTTCGTAATGCCGAATATCAAACCCAACTACATTGAGTTGAACGTCTGTATTTTCAAAATTATAATACCTTTCATAAAAAAGTTTTAGTCGTGTGCCGTTCCATAAATTCAATCCTTTTGGAACGGTATTGTCAAAAACATATTCCAATTTTGCACCAATCCAATTTGTGTTTTTATCGGGTGTTTCAAGTGTTGGATTGTTGCTTGATCTATAAATATCTCGATCCTGTCGGCCAAAAATATTTAACCTTAAACTGCTAGCCGGATTGAATGGAAACTTTAACACATAACGCAACTCCTGCGATAAACTTCTGACACTGTTATTTGATTCGGCACTTCCACCGGTTCTGTTTTGACGGTAATAAATAAATTTATGATCGAATCTTTTTTTCAAAGTTTCGAACGAAGCAAAATAATCAAAACCACTTAAATCAAACGACAAACGGACACCACCTGTAAATCGATAATCTTCCATCATATCAATCATTCCTAGTTTCATCATTCCGTTCAATCCCGGATTAAACATTTGTTGTGCAGCCGAACTTATTGGTTGATAGTATGTATTTATTATTGAATTGTCAATTTGTGTAACTACTTCATCGGCAAAAAAAGTGACATCATAAAATTTTGGCGAACTGAGTTTAACTTGACTTTTATTAAAAGATAATGTGCTAAGTTTTGGTACAATAATATACGATGGACGTTTGTAATTTCGAGGCGTAAATTCACTGATAAAAAAATACGCATTGGTGTCTTGTGGGATTCTAATTTCTTTTACATCATCTGGCTCAACAGCAATAGCAATGCTGTCTAAGCTTGAGGCAAAACTTCTAAATATTTTAGCTCCGCTTACAAATGGTTTGTTTGTAACACCACTTTTCAATCTAAACATATTTGGGTTGCTTTCAATCAATTTACTTTCTTCGGCCACATTTTTTGTTAGTGGGCTTTGCATGATGTAAAATTTGTTGTTGAACTGAACCAAATCAAAAATAGTTTTGGATTGTAGCGATATGTCTTGCGCTAAGATATTTCGTTTAAAATTAGTTAATGGATAGCTATAAATTATATCTTTTGTGTGCTCAATGGTATCTATTTTTTCAACTGTCGAATCGAGAGAAATTAATTTTCCGTGATAGATAAATTGATTTCCGATGAACGGAGATTTGTTTGCATAACGCAAAGTGTCTGTTGATTTTTCCGAATAATTAAAATAGCTGATTCGTATTTCAGTAAAATCATATTCTTCCTCGACACGAGAAACATAGCGATTTTTTATTCCATTGTAATCACTCAAATAAGCAAAATATTGCCGACTATATTCAATCGGATTTGTTTCGTTGATGTAAGGAGATTTTGTAATCCTTTTCAACATTCTTGAATTTGGTGTGCTTTCTAAATCGTATAAGTAAATATCAAAATTATTTTCCTCGTTAATGTTTTTTACCACACCCAAAGCCAAAGAATCTGTCAGTCGGTTTGAACTAAAAGCAATCTGTGAAGAACCTTGCACATAGCGCGGATCGCGATCGTCATAAAAATCATTTGTAAGTTGTTTTTCTTTTCGCGAAAGAATGTCGAAAGTGTAAATATCCGATTGCCCCTTACGAATGGCGCTAACAACAATTGTTCTTCCATTATCACTAAAATCTATTCCCGTAATTTTATCAAATTTTACAAACTCTATCAGATCCTTTTTTTTGTTTACCAAGTCAATAGTTTTCAGTAAAATTTTCCCGCCTTTTTCATACACCATTCCAAACTTGTCGCCACCAGCATCCCATGCTACCAATGGAAACGAATGATCAATTTCTAACTGGTAATATTTCAATCCTCCTTTTAAAACTTTTTTGGTTTTCCCTTTTTTTGTATCAAACAACCACACTTTGTATTTTCCATTTTTGTTGGTAGTAAACAATACATAATTGCCTTTTGGTCCGGCTTTCATTTGTGGCTCGATGTATTGTGCAATTCTGCGTTTTATTTTTAATTCGACAAATGGAAGTTTGCGATCAACATCTTCTTTAGTGTATAGATTGTTGTAATATTCAAACCATTCTTTAAGTACAATTCTAAATCGTTTGTTCATCATTATTTCAACAGCCATTTCGTAGTTTCTTGTCATTCGTGTTATGTAAATCATTTGACTAATAACTTCAGATGGGCTTGTATTTTCTGATGTTTCGACCATGTATTTCCACAAACTATGTCCTGCAAACACAGCATCTTTTTGATTTAATCGATTGAATTTTTTAAATTTCTTTGACAGAATTCCGTCTTTCATTCTGTTATCCATTTCGCTATCCCATTGTTTTGACAGATAGGATGTTAATCCTCTTAAATACCACTGAGGAATATTTAAAAGTGCAGCATTTTGCAATCTCTCCTGCAAGTTTCCACCATACAAAACTTCGTTGAGCAAAACCAAACTTATTCCCTCTTTTAATTGCCGAAGCAAATCGGCATGATCGCCATTGAAATATACAAAAACTTTGTTGCTGTTTACCTGTGTGTATCCGCCTGTATTCTGTGCCAGATCTTCCATTCCAAAATTACTTTGCTTGTAATCCGATAAAGTATTGTAACAAATTACTTCTATTCTTCCGCTTAGACGATGATCAATTATTTCTTCTAAATTTTTTACTTGCTCTTCGGAATTTTTAGCGCAAAATGTTGCAATTTCTTTTCCTCCGCTATAATAATAGGCATCAAAATTTTCGCTACGCAAATAGTTCCAATCAAACCTACCAAACTGCACTCGGTTTTGCCCAAAATTAGTATTGATGCCTTGAGCATATACGTTTATATGCTGGCAAATGCTACCAATGAGAATGGTTTGAAAAAGAAAACGTTTCATTTTAATAAAGAAAGCAAAAATAATAAAGAAAGCAAAATACAATTTTATATTAAGATATGTCTTGTCTTAAAATAGGTTTACTCTAAAAAGTGGAAATATAAAAAAAATAGAACAAAAAAAACAAACTGAATCTGCTTCATTTTATAGTGAGAAATTGAAAAGAAAACTATAAAGCCAAAAAAGAATAATTAAATATCCTTTTTATTAAAACGAAGAATCAGGTTCTGCCTTTTTTAATTCATGTTGTCTCGTCCTAAAATAGGTTTACAGTAAAATGGAAAAAAAGCAATTGAAAAAGAGGCTATCGTAGCCGATTATTTAGCTGTGTCTTGCCCTGAAATAGGTTTACACTAAAAAGAGTAAAACATGAACAAAAAAATCATTCAAAAAGCAGGTAAACTTTTTTCAGATTGAGTTAATACAATTAAAGCGCACAAAATTGATAGCCATTATCGCTAAAATATTTTAAGATTTCGGGCAACAATAGTTTAAGATTTTCAAATGCCTTTTCGCTGTCATGAAACACAAAAATATTTCCATTGTGTGGTTTTTGTTTCATGGCTTTTAAACTTTGGGCAATATTTAAATTCTTTTTATAATCCATGCTCAGCCGATTCCATAAAATTATTTTATATTTTTCCCTTATTATTTTTGACTGAGAAAATTTTATTCTTCCAAATGGAGGACGAAATAAATTTGACTGAATAAGTTCATTGGCATTTTGAATGTTTTCAAAATAAACTTTATTCGATGTTTTCCATCCATTCAAATGATTGTTGGTATGGTTTCCAACTGCATGTGCATTTTGTTTAATCAATTGAAATGTTTCAGGATATTTTTTCACGTTATCGCCCACACAAAAAAAAGTAGCTTTCGCATTGTATACTTCCAATTCGTTTAAAACCCAAAGTGTAATTTCGGGATGAGGGCCATCGTCAAAAGTTAAATACAATTTTTTATCGTTTGTTTTTACTTTCCATACATAGCGATTTGAAAGCAGTTGAAGAAGATAAGGGATTGTGTATTTGAACATTTTTTTTAGCAAAGTACAAATTAAGCACTTCTGTTATCAAAATTGACAAATGAATTTTATTATTGCATACCAAAATCAAAACTTAAGAATTTACTCAAATTGAAATTACTACTAAAAATATCTACGCTATTGTTTTTTGTTCAAACAACACAATTTGCAATGGCACAAAAAAGTTGGACACTTGCCGATTGTATTAATCAGGCATTGCAAAACAATATTTCTATTCAGCAACAATCGCTACAAAATAAAAGTGCAAAAGCAGATGTTTTGCAAAGCAAAATGGCAGCTTTGCCAAGTATAAATGCGCAAGTAAATAATAACTGGCAAACAGGTTTTAACATCAATCCAAAAACAAATTTGCCTGAAGAAAATCTGACTTTTCAAACCAATTCGTTTGGCGTATCTGCATCCATGCCTTTGTTCAATGGATTTCAAACCAGCAACACCATGCGATTAAAATTGAGCGATTACAAAGTCAGTCATTTCGATTTGGAAAGCACCAAAAACACAATCAAATTAAATGTTGCGGCTGCTTATTTGCAAGTACTGCAACAAAGCGAAACCGTTGAAGCTGCTCTATCTCAAGTAAAAGCAACACGAGCACAAGTGCAAAGGCAACAAAAAATGTATGATTTTGGAGGATTGAACAAAAGCAAATTGATGCAGGTAATTGCACAACTTACTTCCGAAGAGTTAAATTTAATTAGTGCTGAAAATAATTTGAGTCAATCGTATCTTGATCTTTGGCAAATGATTGATATAAAACCCGACACCATAAACAAAGTTGCCAAGTTGGATTTGTCAAGTTCAAATTTGCAAGAGGCAAACAAATCGGTTGAATTAATTTATGTTGAATTCGAAAAACAAAGTCCCGATGTGTTGGCAGCACAACAACGACTTCGCTCTGCTGATTTGCAACGATACATTGCATTGGGCGGACGAAGTTTAAGACTGAATTTAAATGCAAGTTTAAGTTCGTTTTATTCCAGTTTGAGCACACAAAATACTGCATACACAACCATTGAAAATCAACCCATCGGTTATTGGAACAACAGCGGAACTCCAATTACGGTTTACTCCAATCAATCGTATAAAATCCCAAGTGCAAGCGAAGTAATATCCTTATCCAATCAGTTTAACAAAAACCTTGGAACAACTGTTGGATTTACATTGTCGTTGCCAATATTCAATTCGTGGAATGTAAATACCAACATCCAAAAATCAAGCATTCAGCACGAAATTTCGAGGTTAAACGACAAGCAAGTAAAACAGATTTTATTTAAAAATGTAACTCAGGCATACTTCAATTATAAAAACGCAATGAAAAAACTCGATGCTTCGCAAAACAATTTGTTTGCAAACCAAGAAGCATACGATATCAGCCAAAAGCAATTTGAACTTGGAGCATTAAATGTTGGAGATTATTTGCTTTCGAAAAACAATTTAATAAAAGCCGAAACTGCACTTCTACAATCCAAATACGAATTGATTTTTAGAAATAAAATTCTTCATTTCTATTTGGGAAAAGAATTATAAAATAACGTACAATTAAGATTTTATTTGATTCCCTTCAATAATTAAATTCTAATCATTTTATCATTACTTATTCATTATTAATTCATTAAAAATTTGCAATAGACTTAAAAAGGTATTATTTCGCTTGAAATTAGTTTTAATAAATCATCAAAAATGATGGAGAACTATATTTACATTTTCAAGTTTTTTTCTAAAAAAATAAATGTTTTGGCATTTATTTTTTTGATGCCTTTATTTTGTTTCGGACAACTCTATTGGAGAACTGATGGAACAAGCGGAACATGGACAGGTTCAAATTGGAGCAATCCTGCATCATCAAGCGGAGGAACTGCTTGGACAGCAAATTCAAATGTTATTTTTAGTGCAAATTCAACTGTAACTTTTGCAACTGCTTCAATAGGAAATGTAACCGTTGATAATGGAGTTACTGTTACAATTTCAGAAGTTGGAACTTTAAGTATGAATAATGCTGTACGTACTTTTGATATAGGAACTAATTCAACTCTAACATGGACAAGTCAGTCAGTAACATCTTCTAGTACCGCTGGAATCACAAAAAATGGATTAGGTACATTAAACCTTGGGGCACTTACATACACAACGAACATGAATGGTGGATTCACACTCAATAATGGAACTTTGATTGTATCGGGAGCAAAGGCCTTAGGAAATGGAACATTAACAATTAATGGTGGCACAATACAATCATCTAACGGAAACACATTTATACCAAGCAGCCTTGTAATTGGAGGCGATTTTGTATTTACTGGAACTGGCAGTGATATCTGGTCTATGGCGGTCAGTTTAGGTTCAACTATACGAACAATTACTAATAATATTACAAGTGGAGATAGAACTTTTTCTGGAGTTGTATCAGGAAGCGGAGGAATAACTTTGGCTGCAAATAGTGCCAATAATACAATAACACTAAGTGGCGCAAATTCATACACGGGTTTGACAACGGTATCAAGTGGGATTTTGCAATTAAATAAAACTGGAGGAACAAGTATTCCAATTACAAATAATGTTACAATAAATGGCGGAACTTTAAAAATAAGCACTAACCAAACCTTAAATAATTTGACAATAAGTTCGGGTGGATTAACAATTGATGACGGAATTACATTAACGATTAATGGTACCTTGACTTACACAGGTGGAACAATTTCATACGGTTCAACTCCTACAGGAAATCTACTAATTAGCAATTCAGGAACACTGCTTGTTTCTTCAGGAACATTTACAACTAGTGCTAGAGTAACCATTCAATCGAATGTAACAGGCACAGGAAATATTGGGAATTCGTCAGGCACAATTTCAGGAAATGTAATAGTAGAACGCTACATAGCAAGTGCAGGGCGTAGGTGGCGATTTCTTTCATCGCCAATAACAAGTAGAACTTTAGCCAACTGGCAAAGCACTATTCACATAACTGGTAATGGCTCACCTGGTACCACAGGTTTTGACGATAACGGAGTAAACACTGCAGCTTCAAGCTCGGTTTTTACGTATGACGAAACTGTAAATACTGGTACGTTAAATACAGGATGGACTGCAGCAACTGTAAATACAAATGCAATTACTGTCGGTAAAGGATTTCGTGTTTTTGTTTGTGGATCAAGAGTAGCTGGAAGATTGGACGGAACTGTTACAAGTCAAGATGCAGTTACCTTGTCGTTAACAGGTGCTATTACAAGTGGTAATGTAAGTATGAGCCCAACTTTTACTTCATCAGGAACTTTGGCTAACGATGGATGGAATTTTTTAGGAAATCCTTATCCGTGTGCTTTTGATTTTAATGCATTTCACGATGCTGGAAGAACTGGTACAAGTCAGGATTACAGCGGTACAGATTTCGCTCATGT
>CAMAWM010000031.1 GCA_945861965.1 Chitinophaga pinensis
GTGCCGCTTAAAGTTAGAGTAGCCGAAGTTGCCGTTAATGTTCCATTTATAGTTAACGAACCTTTTGTATCTAGTGTGCCTACTACTTGCAATGTTCCACCGCTATTTATAGTTGTGTTACCTGTTTGAAACAAAGTAGTTCCTGACGAAACATAAACCGTGTAACCACTAGGAATGAGTATAGCTTGAGCTGACGATGAAAAAACAATGCTAGCAAACACTATGAATAACCATGCTGATTTCTTTTTCATGAATTTATTATTTATCGAATATTAATTAAAAAAAGCGGACGAAATTTTAACTCTGTTTATTTATTGATTTGTGCCGAAGTTTTATCTGTTTTCACATTTAAAATCTGAGCCATTGATTTTTCCAACGCATTGATTTTTTGTTCTTGCAATTCAATAATTTTTTGTTGGTCTTGTATTGCTTTCACCATTATAGGCAATAGGTTGGCATAGCGAGCTTCCAGTTTTTCAGGGTTATCAGTACTTACTAAATCCAAGTTATCTCCAATTTTAGAATTCTTCTGCAACTCTAATAAATCTTGCGCAATAAAACCTGCCGCTTTAATTCCCACTTTTGCTTTATCGCGGGTGTTCCATGTATAAGTTACGGGATTTAATTTTTTTACAAAATCAATGCCTTCAGTTATTGTTTTTATTTCCGCTTTGTCTCTTCTGTCTGATAATGAAGTAATGGAAGTTACTTGGCATCGCAAAGATCCAACTGATGAATTTCCAAGTGTAATTTGATTTGTTGCATTTACAGCACTTGCTGCAGCAGCATATCCAATACAAGTTAAATTAGAGCCCGTTGTAATAGCAAGTCCTGCTTGATACCCTAATGCTGTATTTGTAAATCCTGATGTGTTTCCATAAAGTGCTTCTTGTCCTATTGCAGTATTCGTATATCCATCAGTATTGGCATTAAGTGCAAATGCACCAATTGCAGTATTTTTAATTCCAGTTGTGTTTGCTGTAAGTGAACTGTGTCCTACTCCTGTATTGTGATTTCCTGAGGTATTTGCAGTTAGCGATACAGCTCCAACAGCAATGTTATTAAATCCGCCTACATTTACTGCAAGTGCTGAATATCCATTTGCGACATTGCTATAACCTGTTGTATTAAGATTGAGTGTATTATACCCTGTAGCTGTGTTATTTGTCCCAGATGTAATTGCTGGCAAACTACCTATTCCAACAGCTGTATTATAATAAGCAGTCGCCAATGTTCCAGTAGTTTGATGACCTAAGATTAAACTACCAGTAAAATTTGTTCCTTCAACTTTAGATAAAATCCCGCTGTTGGGCAATCCAATAAAAGCTGTTCCATCAAAATAATAGAAACCTGTCGTTGCATCGGTTTGGTAGATTAACAACCCCGTTGCCGGTGATGAAATGGCAGTTTTTTGTGCGGCTGTCATTCTTGACACAAGAAAACCCTGTGTTGTACTAGTCAAATCCAATATGGATGTTGCGGCTGGTGTAAGGGTTCCAATTCCTACCTGAGCTGATGCTCCCATCGAAAAAATCAGGATTGCTGATACAAGTATTTTTTTCATTTTTAATAGTATTTGTTTGAGGCGAATGTAAAGATTATTCTTTTTTAAAAAAAATCCAAGGTCTTAATATTGTCTTAATATCACAAAATCAAAGAAAAAGTATGAAAGGAAAATGGAGTTAATGAAGGGTTGAGCAAAAAATTAGTAGCGGGGAGCAGGATCGAACTGCCGACCTCAGGGTTATGAATCCTGCGCTCTAACCATCTGAGCTACCCCGCCAAAAATTTAGGGTGCAAATGTATTAAAAAATTTCAAAAAATGTTTTTGAAATCAGAGAATTTATTTAAACTATTTTATGCTTAAACATGACCTTGCGCTAACATGGCATCTGCAACTTTAACAAATCCTCCAATATTGGCACCTTTAACATAATTTATTTTATCTCCATGCTTGCCGTATTTGATACAGGTAGCGTGAATATTTTTCATGATTTCTTGCAAACGAAGATCAACTTCTTCGCGTGTCCAAGATAAGCGCAGCGAGTTCTGACTCATTTCCAAACCGCTAACTGCAACTCCACCAG
Source organism: Chitinophaga pinensis (assembly GCA_945861965.1). Taxonomy (GTDB): domain Bacteria; phylum Bacteroidota; class Bacteroidia; order UKL13-3; family UKL13-3; genus CAMAWM01. Next base: position 2,088 of record CAMAWM010000031.1, read on the forward strand.
CATTGCTTGCTTTGCCAGGCGCAAACAAAATTCCTGTTTTTAAGAACACCTCAACTGCATCGGGTGTTGATGGCATATTTGCCCCTTCGGCAACTGAGATACATCCATTTGCAATCAAAGTTTTTGCATCATCTCCTGTAAGTTCGTTTTGTGTAGCACATGGCAATGCAATATCACATTTTATTGCCCATGGAGTTTTTCCTTCAACAAAGGTTGCTGTGTATTTTTTTGTGTATTCAGAAATTCGTCCACGTTTGTTGTTTTTTAAATCCATTATAAAGCTCAACTTTTCAGTGTTTATTCCTTCTTCATCCAAAATATATCCGTTTGAATCGCTCATGGTTAATACTGTTCCACCAAGTTGAATAACTTTTTCAGCAGCAAATTGTGCAACATTTCCAGAACCACTAATTACTACCTTTTTATTTTTAAAATCGGTATTGCGTGTAGCAAGCATTTCCTGCACAAAATAAACGCAACCGTATCCAGTTGCTTCAGGCCTAATTAAACTACCACCATACTGCAAACCTTTGCCAGTTAGCACACCAGAAAACTCGTTGCTAAGGCGTTTGTATTGCCCAAACAAAAACCCAACTTCTCTTCCACCAACACCAATATCACCAGCCGGAACATCAACATCTGCACCAATATGTCTGTAAAGTTCTGTCATAAAACTTTGGCAAAAATGCATGACTTCGTTGTCTGATTTTCCTTTTGGATCAAAATCGCTTCCGCCTTTTCCACCACCCATTGGCAACGATGTTAGAGAGTTTTTAAATACCTGTTCGAAGGCCAAAAACTTTAATATTCCTAAATATACCGAAGGATGAAAACGCAATCCTCCTTTGTATGGACCAATTGCACTATTCATTTGAATACGAAACCCACGATTAATCTGAAAATCTCCTTTATCATCAATCCAAGGAACTCTGAACATGACTACACGTTCGGGCTCAGCAATTCGTTCTAAAATTTTCGTTTTTTTATACTCAGGATGATCACTAATAAATGGTATTACGTTTTCTGCAACCTCTTGTACTGCTTGATGGTACTCAACTTCTCCAGGATTTTTTTTAACAATAAACTGCATGAATGCATCAATTTCGCTTTGGTGATTGCTCATATAAATTAGGGTTTATGTAAATGCAAGTAAATTGAATTTGGCGACATAAAAAAGAAAAAGCCCGAAATATTAATCTCGGGCTTTATACATATAATTTTATTTGTGTTTAAACTCCTACATCGTGCAAAGCACTTTCGTAAATGAATGGATGACGCGTAGGATACAGATTTGCTTTTGTTAAAGCATTTTGAACTACATAAAGGAACAAACCTGCAAACAATGCAACAAATCCAAACTCCATAAATCCTAAACCTTGAGATGGAATTGGCATAACACCGGTAGGGTTTGCGTGACTGATTTCGACAGGTAAGCTTGTAGCTCCTGGCATCACCATTAAATACACATCGTTCCAATGGCCAATTAAAATTATTGCGCCCATGATGTAACCCATTTTGCGATTTCGTTTTGCATCACGCATCATAAATAAGAAGAACGGACAAATAAAATTACAGAAAATATTGAAATAGAAATACCCTTTGTACGAACCAAAAAGTCTGTCTTGATAGTAAATTACTTCTTCTGGAATATTTGCATACCAAATCAATAAAAATTGTGAAACCCACATGTATGTCCAGAATATTGAGAAGGCAAACATAAACTTGCCTAAATCGTGTTGATGCTCATCTGTAACTATATTCAAATATCCTTTGCTGCGCAAATAATGAACTAAAAGGTAAATTATTGTAATGGCGCTAACCCATCCCGTTGCAAAATTATAAATAGTAAAAATTGTAGAATACCAATGTGCGTCAATACTCATTACAATATCCCATGCATACATTGAAAAAGTAAATGCAAAAATTAAAATATAAGCAGCGGCATAACGATAAGCATTATCAAAATTACTTAATCCGCCAATCGAATCTTCGTTGCGAGAAAAATTACGAATCTTATGCGCTATAAAAACCCAAATACTTGTAAAAAGTATAATTCTAATAAAGTAAAAAGGTTTGCTCAAATACCATGTTTTTTTCATTAGAATAGGATCTGTTTCCATAACACCTGGATGCGCCCAATGCCACAAACCGCCATGTAAATAATAGAAACTTACCAAGGTAACAAGCAATACTACACAAGCTCCAATTGGCATATAAGTGCTCATTGCTTCAGGTATTCTGCGAATGGCTACAAACCAGCTTGCATTGGCAACTTGATGAACTGCGACAAACAAAATTGCACAGGCAGAAATTATAAAAGTAAAGTATCCATTGATAAGAATATTACTCCATAAATGCTTCGATTCCAAATCATGCAATTGTTCATGAGTTAATCCTTCAATCTGTGGGTGATAAGTAAAGTAACCAATGATGGCTAATAAAGCACCAAGAATCATTAATCCAAATGCCCACTTTCGATTACCGGCAGTTACGATATATTTTTCTTCCCTAATTTCAATATGATTATGTTCCATTTAAATCTATAAATTACTTTTTATAAAAATATTAATTTGTTATAGTTGTTGAATCGGCAACTGCTGTTGTTGTACCTTTTAATGTATTTATATAATGTACTACCATCCAAATTTGATTTGGGTTTAATACAGTTCCATATGGTCCCATTAAATTCTTACCGTATTTGATTGAATAAAACATTTTTCCTTCAGGAGTGGTTTTAATTCGTTCGCTATCGTAGCTTGGTGGTGGCGGATATTTTCCGTCTGTAACAATAGTTCCATCTGCTTTTCCTTCTGCACCATGACATGGAGTACAATTTATGTTGTATAAACGTTTCCCTTCAGCCAAATTGTATTCACTTGCAAGCAATGGGTTTTTCAAACCTGCTGATGCTTCGTAAGCTTCAGTAGTTACTTCCATAGTATATTTCACAAAATCCATTTGACCACGCGCAATTGTATGATTCGGAGCTTTGCGCATATTCATCCCATGCGGATTAATTGTGTTTGGCTCATCCGCTAACTGTGTCATGGGTTCGTATGCAAACGAAGTGTACATATTAGGCGCATATTCAATGCCTGGATTTTCTCCACCTGCTGAGCAAGATGCAATGAATAGGATTCCTAAACCTAATGTTGAAATTATTAAAAAAGTTTTTTTCATATTAAACGTCTACCTCCCTTTTTCTGATTTCGATGGCGCCTGTATTTTTTAAAAGTGAACTTAATTCAGCTTCATCTGTTTTATGATCTATCAAATCAATAGCAACAACAAATAAATCATCTGTAACTTTTATATCAATTATATCTGCATTTTTTCCCCACGCTAATTTATTTACAATAAAAAAGCAACCTACTAACCCAAATGCGGTACACAAAACTCCCAATTCAAAAGTGATAGGAATAAAAGTTGGAAGGTGTAATGCGGGCTTTCCACCAACATTTACTTGCCAATCAAAATATCCTGTATAAGACATTAAAGTTATGGCTGATGTAATTCCGAATAATGCAAAACAAAAAGCCACTATAGATAAACGAGAACGTTTAATTCCCATAACTCTATCAATACCATGAATTGCAAAGGGCGAATAAACATCACGAACTTGGTATCCACTTTTTATTAATTTTTTTGTTGCATTGTAAATTACGTCTGGGTCGTTGTAAACACCCAACATCATATTTTTAATTTGCATGTACTGATTCTCCTTTCATGTCGTTTGAATGGTTAGCTTTTGCTGGTCCATGTGTTAAAAGTTCGGAATAATGTTTTTCCAATTCAAGAGAATGTTTTGTTTTAATAATCCCCTTAATTTCTGCCATATTAATGGTAGGCAAAAACCTTACAAAAAGGAAATAGAAGAAGAAAAACAAACCAAATGAACCAATCAAAATACATATTTCAATAATTGTAGGTGCATACATTACCCAACTTGATGGCAAGAAATCGCGGTGAAGTGAGGTAACGATAATCACAAAACGCTCGAACCACATTCCAATGTTTACAACAATTGACATCATAAAAATAAACCAAGGCGTTTTACGCGCCCACTTTAACCAAAAAATTTGTGGCGCTAAAAGATTACATGTCATCATCGTCCAATATGCCCACCAATATGGTCCAAATGCACGATTAAGAAATGCATATTGTTCGTACTCTACGCCTGAGTAAGCTGCAATAAAAAATTCGGTAATGTATGCCAATCCTACCATTGTTCCGGTAAGCATTACAATTCTGCACATTGCGTCTAAATGTTCTTCAGTGATGTATTCTTTTTGTCCCAACACCTCTCTTCCAACAACCAAAAGTGTTAATACCATTCCAAAACCAGAGAAAATTGCACCTGCAACAAAATAAGGAGGGAAAATTGTAGTGTGCCATCCAGGAACTAATGAGGTAGCAAAGTCCATTGATACAATTGAGTGAACTGACAATACAAGTGGCGTTGAAATTGCGGCTAAAATTAAGCTTACTAATTCGTAACGATGCCATGTACGGCTTGATCCATTCCATCCCATTGCAAAAAATCCATACCAAAATTTGCGAAGTTTTGTTGTTGCTCTATCGCGAATTGTAGCGATATCAGGAATTAACCCGCAATACCAAAAAACTAAGGATACAGAAAAGTAAGTTGAAATTGCAAATACATCCCAAACTAATGGCGAGTTAAAATTAACCCATAATGTACCAAAAGCATTTGGCAATGGAATAGGCCAATATGCAACCCATGGACGACCCATGTGAGATACAATAAACGAGGCTGCACATAAAACCGCAAAAATTGTCATTGCTTCGGCAGAACGATTTATTGACATACGCCATTTTTGACGAAACAACAATAAGATTGCTGAAATCAAAGTTCCAGCGTGTCCAATACCAATCCAAAATACAAAGTTTGTGATATCAAATGCCCAACCTACAGTTTTGTTTAATCCCCAAGCTCCTATGCCTACAAGTAAAGTGTATGTTGTGGCGCTAATCCAAAGTGCTAAAAAAACGGAAGCAATTGAAAAGCCAATCCACCACCCTTTGCTAGCTTTGTTTTCAAGCGGACGAGTTATATCCAATGTAATGTCGTGGTAGGTTTTTCCCCCTTCCACCAGGTTACCTCTTAAAGGTGATTCGTATGACATATTATATTAATTATTTTTCTACTTTTTTATTATCAGTGTTCCCCATGCATCGGGCAATGGCACTCCACACGGAACATTATTAAAATACTCTTTTACTGCTTTTTTTACTCCAGGGTAATGTTGGTTGTTATAATCATGAATAAACATATAAGCACCTTCATTTAGTCTGGGATAAAAATAGTTTAATCCATCTAAAACTGGTTTGTACAAATCAGGGTCAAGCGATACAAAACAAAATCGTTCATCTAATCCATCGAGCGATTCAGGAAAATATCCTTTTTTTATCACGCAATTTTTTGGGTGTTTCATTTTAGATAAAACCAAATCAACCGATGTGGATGAAAAATCTTGAGTGGCATCCATATTGGTTTTATGCTTTTCGGCTTCAATATCTGTTTTGTCAAACCCTTGAAATGTATCAAATAAAAAGAACGTTTTGTCGGCAAATGCTTCGTTAATGTATTTGGCGAAATCGCCTTGATAAACACCTAACTCAGCTACACTACCACTAATTTTATTTTCACTAATTTCTCGACAAACCAATTCAAGTGCTTTAACTCGAATGTAGTTGCCAATTTTGGGGATTTTATTTATAAATTCATCCCCATAAGCAAACATTTTTTCATCAATAATCCATTTACCAGTAAACTGACCAATGAGTCGTTTAATTTTGGTTTTATAGCTCATCAATTATTTATTAAGAGTGAGCGTGCTCTTTCTCTTCTTTATGCTCCTCGTGTTTTTCGTTTCCACCTTTGTGCGCGTCTTTATGAGTTCCAGCAATGGTTTCATCAGTATTACGAATTTTCGTCATGTAATAAACCGAAGGTTGAACGTTATACTCTTCAAGCATTACATAACTTCTTTCATTGCGATACAATTTTGAAATTTCGCTGTCTTTATCCATCAAATCGCCAAATACAATTGCATCTGCAGGACACGATTGTTGACATGCGGTTTTCACATCTCCATCAACCATTGTTCTGTTTTCAAGTTTTGCTTTAAGTTTTCCGGCTTGTATGCGTTGAACGCAGAATGTACATTTTTCCATTACACCTCGTGAACGAACTGTGACATCAGGATTAATAACCATTCTTCCCAAATCGTTGTTCATGTAAAAATCAAACTGATCGTTGTCTCGTAATTTAAACCAGTTGAATCTTCTAACTTTATAAGGACAGTTATTTGCACAATAACGTGTACCAATACAACGATTGTACGTCATTTGATTCAATCCTTCCGAACTGTGTGTCGTTGCATAAACAGGACAAACCGTTTCGCAAGGTGCGTGGTTACATTGCTGACACATTACAGGCTGAAACTGCACGCGTACATTTTCAAAATCTATTGCATTGTCGTCAGCATTTATTTCTTTTTCTTTTGATACACTTGCTTTAGTATTAGTATCTTTAAAAGTGTAATAACGATCTATACGCAACCAATGCATTTCTCGGCTACGAATAACTTCTTTTCTGCCAACAACCGGAACATTATTTTCGGCCGAACAACTAACAATACAAGATCCGCAACCTGTGCAAGCATTCATATCTATTGCCATTCCCCATTTGTGACCTTTGTTATCGTGTTCTTCCCACAATGAAATAATATGTGCCGAATCGTGATTTCCTGCTTTGCTGTCGTTTTGAAATTCTTTTAGCGATGCGTCACGTATTAAATTTCTTCCTTCAATGGTGTGGTGTGTTTGAGTTTGTGCTAATTTATATCCATCGCCAGTTTTGCTTATGCTAACATCAGCAACCATATAACTTACTGTTCCGTTTTGAAAACTTGTAAATGTATATGCATTTGCTCCAACTCCATTGGCTACTTTTCCGCCATTTGTTCTTCCATAACCCAAAGCAATTCCAATTGTTTTATTTGCTTGTCCTGGCTGAACCATTACTGGCAAGTTCTCAATTTTGTTTTTTCCAGATGAGACAGTAACTACATCTCCATCTTTTAAATCTAATTGATCTGCAGATGCTTTTCCAATGGTTAAATAATTATCCCAACAAGTTCTTGAAACTGGATCTGGAAGTTCTTGCAACCAAGGATTGTTTGCATGTGTTCCATCACCTATTGAAACTTTTTGATATACTTTTAATTCTAATTTATCTTTTGATTGTGTGTAAGAAGTGGTGATTGGAGCAACAACACCAGAAAGATTTGCATTGAATGAATTTGAAGAAGTTGATTTTGAAGGCAACACAATAAATCCATTGTGAATACATTGGTTCCAATCAACCGAACTGCCCAACATAGTTGACCAATTGTTTTTTAAATACGAATAATATTCTTCGTTATTTCCTGACCAAATTAATAAACTTTCTTGCGCTTGGCGTGTATCAAACACTTTAGTAATAGTTGGCTGTGTCAATCCTAAGTAACCTAATTTTGGTTCAGCATCGTTCCAGCTTTCTAAGTAATGATTATCCGGACATTGGTATTTGCAGAACACACCTGTTTCATCAGTTGACGAATTGGTTGTAATTGTAGTTCCTACCTTTTTCAATGCATTTGCAAAACGTGATGAGTTGTAATAACTGTAAGCAGGATTGCTATTGTAAAAAATAACTGCATCCACTGCTCCGCTTTCCATTTCTTCTACAAATTTCTCAAATCCAGAATCGTCTCCACTCACTTGATTTGAAAAATTGTCTAAATCAACTGTCGTTCCAAAATTGCCCAACATGCTGTTAATAGCCGCAACCAATAATTGATTATCTAAATTATTAGAACCTGAAATCAATAATGAATTTCCTTTGGCATTCCATAATTCATTTGCTGTAAGTTCAATTCCATTCACTACAACTTCAACATTTGTTACCGAAGGCAAAATTGGTGCGCCCGCTTTGGCAGCAATTTTATTGTAGAGATTTAATAATATAATTCCTTCCATCGAAGGTTTGATGGGATAGCGTACATCTGCATTTGAGCCTGTCATCGAAAGGTTTGATTCAAATTGAATGTGACGACTCATTTCTTTGTTAGTTGCGCTTACTTTACGTTTACTAACCCATGCTTTTGCAAATTCAACTGGTGAAATCCATGTGCCTAAAAAGTCTGCAGCAAAACTTACAATCACTTTTGCGTTTGCAAAATTATACGATGGAACCACCGCTTTACCAAAAGCATTTTTATTTGCTTCAATCAATGCTGCATAAGATACAGCTTCGTAATTTACAGTTTTGCTATTTGGAAATTTTGCTGCAAAATCAATCAAAACTTTTTTAGTTGTTGGGCTGTTTACTGTTCCATGAACTATTCTAATATTTTTTGCCGATGAAAGTGCTTTTGCAATTTCTCCGTCTATTTCTGACCAAGTGCTTGAATTATTATCTTTTTTTGGTGCTTGCAGTCTTTCATTGTCATACAAACCCAATAAACTGGCGTGTCCTTTTGCACAAACTCCACCTTTGAATACTGGTGAATCTGAATTGCCTTCAATTTTTATTGGTCTTCCTTCGCGTGTTTTTACTAATATACTGCAACCAGTTGGACATGCACCACAAGTACTAGCATACCAATTTGCATTTCCGGGAGTAATGTTTTCAGGTTTAAAAACGTAAGGAATTACATTTTTTATAGGAGTTTGATTACATGCAGCCAATGCAACAGCAGAAATGCTGAAGCCAAAATATTTTAAAAAATCTCTTCTGTTGGATTGAAATTCTCCTTCATCATCATTCAATGCTTCTAATAAAGGAATACCTTCAGCAAATTCATTTTTTTTGCCTGCTACAAACGCAGCATCGTTATTCAACTCCTCAAGACCTCTCCAATATTTATTTTTATTTTCCATTGATGAATATTTTTTTTTCTAATTTCCAAACTTTAGTAGTGGCATTTACCACATTCAGTACCGCCATTTTCAGCTACAGTTATTGATTTGCCATTTAAGTTTTTATGCAATCCTTCGTAATAATCATTTCCTGCAACATCAACTTTTGCTTCGCGATGGCAATTGATACACCAACCCATTTGCAAACTGTGCTGCTGACTTACAACTTTCATAGTTTCTACTGAACCGTGACATGCTTGACATTCTACTTTTCCAATTTTTACGTGTTGAGCGTGATTAAAGTATGCATGATCTGGTAAGTTATGAATTCGAATCCATTTGATTGGCTGTTGTTTGTAATTTGGAATGTAAGCTCGTTTTTCAGCATCCCAACCAATTGAAGTATATATTTTTTGAATTTCAGGCGAAACAGATCCGTTGTATTTTTCTTTTGCAGTAACATGCATGTGGCAATTCATACAAGTACTTGCTGATGGAATTGTTGCTTGTTTGCCTTTATCAGCTCCAGAGTGGCAATACTGACAATTAATTTTATATTTTCCGGCATGCAATTCATGCGAATAAGCAATAGGTTGAGTTGGTGCATATCCTTTTTGCACGCCTACTTCTTTGTTTCCATAATCAAATCCATAAATTGAAAGTGCTACTATAAATAATGTACTAACCATTAGAACTCCAACCACTGGATGTTTTTTAAATAATTTATACCTGAAAGAGGTTTTGTTTAGTTTCCAACTAATTTTAATTTCATCGGCTTGGTCTGGAAATGTTTGAAAATATAGGTTTTCAACTACTTTACGAACACTAAGTAAAATGAAAACAATTAGAATTAATATAAATGCAAAAAGAGCTAAACCAAGCATCATTGCATTTGAATAAAATCCATCTTCTGATTTTGCAGCAGCTCCATCGCTTCCTGCAGTTGCTGGTGCTGGACCTCCAGTTTTTATATACGCTAAAATTGATTTTACTTGGTCGTTGCTAAGTTGAGGAAATGCAGTCATTACAGACCCATTGTATTCTTCCGATATTTTTACAGCTTCGGGATCTCCGGCTTTTACCATTGCCTGAGAGTTTTTCACCCACTTTAAAATCCAAATTTCGCTGTGTCGTTTATCTACATCTTTCAATGCTGGTCCGACAATTTTTTCGTTTATTGCATGGCAACTGGTACAATTTGCGTTATACAATTTTTCGCCTTCTGCAACATCAGCAAACGCCAAATGGGTAATTAATACAGCAGTAAAAAGAGTTACTAGTTTTTGAAGATTCATTTAAATTAAAATTTTACAAAACGGTGACAAATCTATGTTGCGAGGTGTTGGAATCTAAATGATTTTTCTCAACACCTTTTTGATTTTTTTTTGCGCGAATATAAACAGTTGAATTCAGATGAAATGATTGTGAATAAAAAAAAAATATTTAGATAAAATCTAAACAACATTCGCTTGATTTATTCATAAATATTTATCGCAACATATCTTTTCAACATTTCACAAATCTAATGTGCGACAAAAAAATCAAATCAATAAATATTTAATAAATAATCTTTTGAAAATATCTTGAAGGAAAATTTAAACTGCTTCCGATACTTTTAAATCCAAAGCTTCGTATGGAGAATTTCGGCTAATAAACTCTGGAAGTATCTCTTTCATTTTGGCCACCATTGGAATTAATTCTTGTGCTCTTTTTAATTCCAATAGCACATTTATGTCTTTATTAATTTTCGAATATTCAACTTGATTTGCCAAGCCAATCATAATTTTTGGATGATGTGTAGGCAACGATTTCTCATGATTGTTCAGCAATTCTTCTTCTATTTTTTCTCCAGGTCTTAATCCTGAATAAACAATTTGAATATCCTCGCCAAGCTTTAATCCAGATAGTTGAACCATCTTTTTAGCTAGGTCAATAATTTTTATTGGCCTTCCCATATCAAACACATAAATCTCTCCGCCATTTCCCATACAACCAGCTTCTAATACCAATTGACAAGCTTCAGGAATTGTCATAAAATACCTTGTAATTCTTGGATCAGTTACAGTTATTGGACCACCTTCTGCAATTTGCTTTTTGAATTTTGGAATCACCGAACCGCTAGATCCTAAAACATTTCCAAAGCGTGTTATAATATATTTACATTCATTTTTATCATTAGAACTTTGGTTTAGCGATTGAACATAAATCTCGGCTATTCGTTTGCTTGCGCCCATAATATTGGTTGGGTTCACAGCTTTATCAGTACTTACCATTACAAACTTGATAGCTGAAAATTCTGCTGCCAAATCTGCAATTACTTTGGTGCCGCCTACATTTACTCTTATTGCTTCGCCTGGGTTATTTTCCATAAGCGGCACGTGTTTGAAAGCGGCAGCATGATAGATGAATTCGGGTTTATATTCTTTAAATATTTCTATCATTTTCATCTCGTTACATACGTCAGCAAGTATAATCTTAATGGACTTTTCGTAAGCCTTTTGGTGATTTTCTGAAAGGAAAGCATCTAGCTCGTATAAATTAACCTCTGATGAATCTATTGCAATAAGTTGCTTTACTTTAAATTTTAAAAGTTGCTTTACAATCTCACCGCCTATAGAACCTGCAGCGCCAGTAACCATTACAACTTTTCCATTCAATTGTTTTCCTATTGCAGGCAAATCCATTTCTATTGAATCGCGATCTAAAATATCTTCAATTTTTACATTTTTAATCTGCTTAAAACTCAACTCGCCATTGATCCATTTATCTGCAGGAGGAACACTCCAAACGTTTACGTTATTGTTTAAACAATTTTCAATTATTTCTTGTTTTCTATTTTTGGTAATTGTGCTTGATGCGATTATAAGTTTTTCTATTTTTGATTTATACGAAAATCCTTCAAAATCATCATCAAAATCTAAAATCTCAATGCCTTCAAGTGTTTTGCTTATTTTACTTTTGTTGTCATCAAAAAACGCGACTACTTTATTTGAGATTCCTCTTTGCTGTTCAAGTTTTCGTTTTACAATAATACCAGCATCACCAGCCCCAAAAACAGCATAATGCGTTACTTCGCCAATGCTTTGGTAGTTTATTCTTGCATAAAGTAATTTTACAAAAATACGTAGCGATGCAAGTAAAAATGTTGAAATTATAAAGTCAAGAATTGTAACTGTTAATGGTAGTAAACGCGGCTCTTTATAAAATATCAGAAACAAGCCATTGATGATCAATAAAGCTACAAACGATGAAAGTGTAGTATATAATATTCTAAGTCCATCTTGAGCGCTTGTATGTCTTATTATTCCTCTGTAAAGCCGGAAATAAAACATAAAAAAAATCTTAACCAACATGATGATTGGTAAAATTCTAACTGCGGCAATAAAAGTTCGATTATCAAATTTTAACCAATAACCTAAAATAATGGCTAACAAGCAGGCTACAAGACAAATTCCAAGATCGATTAAAAAAATCACCCAACGTGGTGCATTATTTTTTTGGTTAAATATAGAACGTAAATATTTCATCAAACTATGCTTGTTATGTTGCGCAATCTAATTGTTATTTTATAAAAATAATCAGACTGATTTATTAAAAAATACACCAAAGAAATTTCTTGTTTGAAAAATTATACTAGTAGATTTTCTTTATAAAGTTTTCGTTTAAAATAGGGATAACTAAATACCATCAATAAAATTAAAACGGCACCAATATAAAACTGAACAGACATTATTTCGCTTTCGCCAAATAGCAGTACCGAAAATAAAATTCCATAAACCGGCTCTAAATTATTAGTAACAACTACTGTAAACGGGCTTATGTATTTCAAAATCTGAACGCCTAATGTAAATGCAATGGTTGTACACAACACACTTAAAATTAATGTGAAAATAAAATCAGACGTAGTTAAAATCGGTAAAAAGTTAGTGCTTGAGTCTAGTAATTTGCAAACTGAAATCAGAATAAAAGCACCAACAAATTCAACAAATGTTATGATGCTGCTATCGTGTTTAACAATAAGTTTTCCGTTGTAAATGCTAAATACAGCTCCGGTAATTGCAGACAAAACGCCAAACAGCAAACCGTACAATGCAAGTGTTTCGTATTGCAAAATAATTACAAGCGCAATAAGAATTACTAATCCGTAAAACACATCGCCCCAAAAAAATCTTTTATTTAAAATAAATGGTTGAAGTAACGAAGCAAACAATGTTATGGTACTAAATCCAGCCAGAGCTATCGATACATTTGATATTTTTATTGCGTGATAAAAAAAATACCAATGCAATCCAACAATTCCGCCCATTGCCAATATTTCAAGTAGTTGTATTGCATTTAATTTGAATGTTATCTTTTTATAAAAAATAAAAAACAACAAACAAATAGCAGACATTACCAATCTCCACCAAACCAAATCCAACGCTTGTAAACTAATTAATTTGCCCAAAACTGGCGTTAAACCCCAAAGCAAAACAATAAAATGCAGATACAGAAATTTGTTTTTTTTCATTATAAATTAAATCTATTTGGGAGCCTTATTTAGCAAAATCAACGACACTAGCATATATGCAATTGGCGGAATCCAAACAGCTAACCACGGTGTCATTACACCTCCATTTCCCATAACATTAAACACTTGTATTAAAAATAAATAACTGATAGTAATAACAAATCCAATGGCAAGATGCGCACCTGTTCCTCCCCTATTTTTTCGTGACGAAACAGCAACTGCTAATAATGTAAGTACAAAAAACGATGCAGGAACTGCAACTCTTCTGTACAACTCAACTTGCAATCGATGAATTGGCGCACCTTTTTCACGCTCTTTGCGCATAAATTCATTCAACTCTGGATTTGTCATCGAAGAAACATAATTGGCTTTTTGTACAAATTCAGCTGGCCTAATAATTAATGCAGTATCCAAGGTTGCTAATTTTCTAACTGGAGCATCGTTGGATAAAAATAACCTTTGTTGAATACCTTCCAAAGTCCACAACTGCTTTTTGCGACTCCAAATAATTCGCGATGCAAATATCCGATTGTATATTTTGTTTTGACTAAACGCTTCGATGCTGCAACTAAATCCTACACTATCAATATAATTAAAAGATTGCATGTGTATGATGGTAGAATCGTTTAACATGTAATAAATATTATCGTTTCGGGCAACTTTTTTTTCTTTCACCCATTCGTCTTCAAATCGCAATCTGTGACCATCTGCAATTGGAATGATGTGCATATTAGCAATCAAAAAAGTAAAGAATAAAATGGATGCAGAAATAAGGTATGGCTTTAGAAATCGTTTGTAGCTTACTCCACTGTTTAGTATTGCAATTAGCTCAGTGTTTTGAGCCATTTTCGCATTAAAAAAAACCGTAGAAATAAACAAAAATACGGGCCCAAATACTCCCATAAAATAAGGAATAAACCAAACGTAATAATCAAAAATTAAATTGTATGCAGTTGGCTTATTTTTAATAAAATCATCCATCTTTTCAGACAGATCGATAAAAATTGCAATCATTGTAAATAGAAGCACAGAAAAAATAAAAGTGCTCAAAAATTTACGAATGATATACCAATCAATTATACCTATTCCTATTTTTGATAGTAAATCTTTCATCCAAATAAATTCGCTGCAATGTTAAGAGAAAATAACTAAAAGTAATTTTCAGTCCTTACGAAAAAATAATGCCAGAGTATAAATCAAGTATTAAATTTTACAATTGCTATACTTGCTGAAATTAAATTTCAATAAATGAACAATCCGCTTAATCAAAATATTGCAATTGTTTTCAATTTAAAAGCTGGAAAAGGAAAACCGCTACATGTTTTTCAATCGGTTAAATCAAAATTAGAAAAACTGAATATTGCTTATACCGAGTTGGATTTAACTAAAACAAATTCAATCGATTCGAAATTCAGCGATTTACTGGTAATTGGCGGAGATGGAACGATGAATTATACATTAAATCATTTCAAAACTATTGACATTCCTATAACATTAATCGCTGCAGGTTCAGGAAACGATTTTGCTAAGATGCTTTATGGAAAATCAAGTTTGGATGAAATGATTTCAAAACTTTTGGGAAATAATATTACAAAAATTGATGCTGGAATTTGCAACGAAAAATATTTTATAAACGGTGTTGGCGCAGGATTTGACGCTTTGGTTGCAAAAAAACTACTTCATAAAAAATTTCTTTCTGGGCATTTTGCATACCTCGCTGCTGTTATCCAATTGCTGTTTTCTTATAAAAGTTTAAATGTAGAAATTGTGTCGGATGAATTAAATTACAAAGGAAAAATGTTTATGATTTGCATTGCAAATTCAAAAACAGAAGGCGGTGGATTTATGGTTGCACCTGATGCAAAACTTGATGATGGATTTTTTGATGCGGTATTAGTTAAACCCATATCAATACTAACAAGATTAATGCATTTGCCAACTATTGAAAAAGGAAAACATCTAGGATTATCTTTTATAAATTATAAAAAAATTAAAACCATTTCGATTGAATCTGATAGTTTAATTCCTGTTCATTTAGAAGGGGAATATTTAGAATCGAAAAAAATAACTATTGAGATGTTAGCAGCTAAATTTTTATTTAAAATCTGACAATTGTTGTTGAAGTTTTTGCGCTTCTAATTTCAATTCTACAAACGAATATTTATTTTCAATTGCTGCTATTTGTTTAAGTGTAGATTCAATAAAACTCTTGTGTTCATTGGTTCCTTTGTGCAAAGTTTTATGATTCAAATTTAACATCAACAATTCCATTTCACGATAGAAATGTTTTGCTTCATCATCAAAACAAGTTTCAATAAATCTTTTCAAAACATATTTTATTGCTAATTCATTTGGATGTATAAAGTCCGATTCAAAAAATCTGTAATCGCGCAATTCGTCTATTACAATTTCATAAGCAGGAAAATAATAGGCGTTTTTATTTTGATTACATAGTTCATAAGTTGCTTGTAATAAAACAGATTTGCTCAAATTATTCCCAACCAATTCATCGCGAATGTAACGTACAGGACTCACTGTCAAAATCAATTTTAAGTTTGGATTAAATGCTTTTAAACTAAGCAAAAGCTGCTCGAATTTATTTGTAATTTCTTCAAGCGTTAAAATTCTTTTCTTAAATTCAGAGCTTGGGATTTTATGGCAATTAGCAACTATTTCATTGTTCTTAATATGTTCAAAAACAAAAGCACTTCCAAACGAGACAATCAAGAATTCTGCATTTTTTAATTGCAAATGAGCTTGATTACAATTTCGATTTATTTCCTCTACAATTTCTTCTTTTTGAATGGAAGAAAAACTACCATGATGTTGCCAAGAACTCCAAAGATTGTTGTGATAAAATAGTTTTTCTTCATCTATTTTTTCATTTTTTAGATACGAAATCAAAGCATCACAAATACTTATTGGATTAAACACAATTCCATTTGGATTGACAAGGCAATTGAATTTATTATTCAGTAAATGTCCGCCAATATTTTCAGCAAAACATGAGCCCAAAAACACAATTGAATTTTGTGGACTTATCTGAAAATTCGGATTGGGTATTTCAAATTCTAATTTAAAATTCATCGGCAACAAATCTATGTTTTCAATTTAAATCAACACTTGTTTAAAAGTTTATTCGTAAATGTTG
Organism: Chitinophaga pinensis; assembly: GCA_945861965.1. Classification (GTDB taxonomy): domain Bacteria; phylum Bacteroidota; class Bacteroidia; order UKL13-3; family UKL13-3; genus CAMAWM01. The sequence goes on from CAMAWM010000031.1 coordinate 18,677, forward strand.
TCGCTATTGTAAATTTTTGATTTGTTAAAATCCTTCATTAATGGCTAAGAAAATCGCAAGTAAAAAACAATCCGTTAAGAAAATTTTCGTCCTAGACACTTCTGTCATTCTTTACGATCACAATGCTATAAAAAACTTCGAAGAACACGATGTAGCAATACCGATTACTGTTTTAGAAGAGCTTGATAATTTTAAAAAAGGGAACGACACAATCAATTTCGAAGCACGAGAATTCATTCGCTACTTAGACAAACTTTCAGGTGAATATACTTTACAAGATTGGATTCCAATAAATGGACGAGGGCGAGGAAAGTTTAAAGTAATAATGAATGAAAAGCCAAAAAGTTTGGATGCTCAAATTGTGTTTGGCGAACGAAAACCGGATCATCGAATTTTGAATGCCGCTTTGTCAATGAGTGAAATCCATACTGATAAAAGTGTTATTTTGGTTACAAAAGATGTGAATCTTCGACTTAAAGCAAAATCACTAAACATACATGCTGAAGATTACCAAACAGGAAAAATAAAAAACCTCGAGACGCTTTACACTGGAAGATCAATATCCGAAAAAATAAAACCAAGTATTATTGATCAAGTGTATGCAAAAGGATTTATCAGTTATGATTTTATATTTAAACAAAAGCCAGCGGCAAATCATTATTTTGTTTTGAAAAACGATCGCAATTCCGTGTTAAGTTATTACAATGCCGCAAACGAAAGCATAGAGCGCGTTGACAAACATCCAGCACATGGAATTAAACCAAGAAATGCCGAACAAGCATTTGCAATTCATGCTATTTTAAATCCGGCTGTTAACTTGGTATCAATTCAAGGAATGGCTGGAACTGGAAAAACTTTGATTGCACTTGCAGGCGCATTGCATCAACGCCAAAATTATAGACAAATTTATTTAGCTCGGCCCATAATTCCGTTAAATAATCGCGACATTGGATTTTTGCCAGGAGACATTAAATCAAAAATTAATCCCTACATGGAACCGCTTTGGGATAATTTGAAAATGATTCAAAACCAATGGAAAGAAACAGATAAAGAATTTCAGAAAATTACTGAAATGGTGACCAACGAAAAAATTGTAATTTCTCCATTGGCTTACATTCGAGGACGAAGTTTATCCAATATAATTTTTATTGTTGACGAAGCTCAGAACTTAACACCACTTGAAGTGAAAACCATCATTACTCGTGCTGGAGAAGGAACAAAAATAATTTTTACTGGCGATATTCATCAAATAGATACTCCTTATTTAGATGCACAATCCAACGGATTGTCTTACTTGATTGACCGCATAAAAGACAACCCGCTTTACGCTCATATTACACTCGAAAAAGGTGAGCGATCAGAGTTAGCAAACCTTGCAAATTATTTGTTATAAAGCTTTACTTTCGCCTGAAATTTACTCTACATTAAATGATTGTAATTACAGGCGCAGAAGGTTTTATTGGATCATGCTTAGTGGCAAGATTAAACCAAGATAATTTTAACGACTTAGTACTTGTTGATGATTTTGATTCGACAAAAAACAGAGAAAAAAATCTTGAAAATAAAAAATATACTGCAAAAATTGAACGAAAAGATTTTTTAAATTGGCTTGCATTAAATGCAAATCAAGTTCAATTTATTTTTCATATTGGAGCTAGAACAGATACAACTGAAAGCGATGAAACAATTTTCAAGAAATTAAATTTGGATTTTAGTCAAGAACTTTGGAATATATGCGTTAATGAAGGCTTGCCTTTAGTTTATGCATCAAGCGCAGCAACTTATGGCGAAGGAGAAAACGGATACAACGATGACGAAAGTAAATTGAATTTACTTAACCCGATGAATCCTTATGGAAGAAGCAAAAATGAATTTGATAAATGGGCAGTTTCACAAAATAAAAAACCATTTTTTTGGGCAGGTTTAAAATTTTTCAACGTTTATGGACCAAATGAATACCACAAAAAAAGAATGGCTTCAGTTGTTTTTCATGCATACAATCAAATTGTAGAAACGGGCAAAGTAAATTTATTTCGTTCGCATAAATCTGAATACAAAGACGGTGAACAAAAACGAGATTTTATTTATGTTAAAGATTTATGTGATGTATGTTTATTTTTAATGCATCAAAGAAAAAACAGCGGAATTTATAACCTTGGAACTGGTGAAGCACGCACTTGGAACGACTTAGCTGAGAGTATTTTTAAAGCAATGAATCTGCCTAAGAATATTGAATACATAGACATTCCAGAAGATATCAAAGAAAAATATCAATACTTTACGGAAGCCAACATGAATAAATTGAGAAGTATTGGATACGCAAAACCATTTACGAAAATTGAAGCTGCAATAGAAGATTATATAAAAAATTATATTTCGACAAACACATACGAGTAAATAATTTTGGATCAGCAAATAAAAAAATATATTCTTCGATTTATCCTTGCACTTTGCATGTTAATGATTGCATTTGTTGCTGAAAAAAAATTAATATCAAATACAAATCTTCAAATAAGCAACAACTACCAAAAGGTACAAAATATAATACGCGACAAAGAAGTTGCATTTATCAAGCTGTTTCAACAACAAATTGCCGACACAAATAACATTGATAAAAAATGGATTGAGTTAAATGTCATTTCAAAAAAAGAAAATATTAGTATCAATATTTTCAAAAATGATACTTTAATTATTTGGACAAATAATTTAATAAACTCACAACAATATTTGTCAAGATTAAAAACGGGAGCCAATTTTTCATTCAGCAATAACGGCACCTATTTCAGCTACTTTCAAAACGTTGGGAATTATAAATTTGTTTTCTTTTATGGCTTGAGAACGCGATATAATTACCAAAATGAATATCTCGCAAATCACTTTAACGATGAATTTTCTTTTCTTGGAAATGGGGTTGTCAGTCCTGCACCTATTACAGGATTTTATGACATTAAAGACATTTCAAGGAACTATTTATTTTCAGTCGAAATTTTTGCAAAGGATTGGATAAATAATAGTTTTCTAATTATTTTCATCGCGCTTTCTGTATTGGCGTTTGTTATAACATTTCATCAATTATGTTTCGCTTTACTTAAGCAAAATATTCTTATCGGAAGCTGTATTTTCATATCTGTAATGGCGTATGTAAAATACAGCATGTTAAAATACAATTTGCCTACCTTTTTATACAAGCAGACTTTATTTAATCCAGAAATTTATGCATCGTCTAATATTATTCCTTCTTTAGGCGATTTCATTCTGATAAGTATACTCGTATTTTGGTTTGTTAAATTAATCGATTCAATTCAAACTTTACCTAATCTAGAAGAAAATAAATATAAAAAATATAGTAAGTTAATGCTGTACTCGCTTGTTTGCATAGCAGCCGTTGATTCTACTATTGACAGCATTAAGAGCTTGGTAATTGATTCGCAAATTTCATTTAACGTAAAAAACATTTACGCTTTAAATTCATACACTTATTATGGACTTGCAATTACAATTCTGCTATTAATAACAGTTCATCTTTGTATAAAAAATTGTTTCCGTTTTATAGCTCAAAATAAATTTAATATTTGGCTTGCAATTGCAATAATTTCAATTGTATTTTTCTTGATTCACCCATTTATTATTCATCAATTTTTTGAACGAAAACCAATGTATTTCGGAGGTTCGATTTTGATTATAGTTGCATTCGTACTATTTAATTTCTTTTTCGGAAAATCAAGTCGCTTTCAACATTTTTTCATTTTAGTGATTCTATTGTCATTTGCATCCGCTTCTTTGGTTACCTATTGGACCGATAAAAAAGAATTAGAAAACAGAAAGTTATATGCTGTTAAACTAATAACACAAAACGATATAACATCAGAATATTTTTTAAAAGATATTGAAAAGAAAATAATTGCAGACAAGCAAATTAAATCTTACTTCACAAATCCTACAAGTCTCAAATCTCAGTTTTTAAAATACATGCGACAGCTATATTTTACTGGCTATCTGAGCAAATACGATTTAGCAGTTTACGATTTTGATTCTGCCGGAAATCACTTCAAAGAAAGAAATGCTTATTCTTATTTTCAATTAAATTATGTATTAAAAAATCAATCGCTTGAAACCGTAGGAAAACACTTCAGAAACTTAAAAACCAATACTTATCTAAAAGGGTATCTATCAAAATTCTCAATTTATTACGGCAAAAAATTAGTAGGATATATTTTTATTCAACTTCAACCAAAACTAATTCAAGACGAAAACAGATTTGATGGACTGCAAATTGAAGGATACAAAACAAATTTTTTAAAGAAATTAGATTATTCATACGCTATTTATAAAGACAAAACTTTAGTAAGTCAAAGTGGAGATTATCCATACAGTACAATAAATGCAAGAACTCAGAGAGATGAGGAATTTATACAATTTGAAGAAAAAAATTACGAGCACTTACTTTACAATAACAATCAAAAACTAACAGTAATTGTAAGCAAAAAGAGTGATGTGTTTTATGAGCCTTTGGGATTATTTTCATTGATATTTACTTTTTTCACTTTGCTTTTAATTATCCTATTGGCCATTTATTCTTTTTTTAATTCTAGGATTCTAAAGCGTATAAACTTTTTAAAAATCAATCTTATTTTAAAACTTAGAACTTTTGTAAATAGTTTATTATTTATAAAAGATCCAGATGTAGTTTTAATACGAACAAGAATTCAGCTATCAATTGTATTGATAGTATTTATAACTTTAAGTTTTACTGGATATGTAACAATCAATTTTATCACTAATCAATACAACGATAAGCAGAATGATAAATTAAGCAGAAAAGTGAGAAGCGTAGTAAATACAATGGAAGGCGAAGCTGCTGTTATGATTAAAGAAAATCGAAGCATTGAAACCGAAGCTTACATCAACCAATTAGCAGATTTTTACGATACAGACATTAGCATATTTAACCGACAAGGAGCACTTATTGCATCAAGCATAAAAAAAGTATATGACGAAGGAGTAATTTCAAATTTAATGGATCCCGATGCTTTTTTTCATCTTAATTTTTTAAAAGAATCTCAGTTCAGCCAGAATGAAAAAATTGCAAATTTTAATTTTATTGCTGCCTATGTTCCAATATTTAAAAATGAAAATGAATTAATTGGCTATGCGCAACTACCCTATTTTAGCAAGCAGGCAGATTTACATAGCGAAATCTCAAGTATCATTATTGGATTTATAAATCTGTATGCCGTTTTATTTATTGTAATTGGATTTTTAGCGTATGGAATTTCTCACAATATTTCATACCCACTAATTTTAATTCAAAAACAATTAGGCGCAATTTCACTCGGCAAAAAAAATCAACCTATACATTGGCAACGAAATGATGAAATTGGCGCTTTGGTGAAACAATACAATTCAATGATTGAAAAATTGGAAGAAAGCGCAGAAAAATTAGCGCAAAATGAACGCGAAGGTGCTTGGCGAGATATTGCAAAACAAATTGCACACGAGATTAAAAATCCATTAACTCCAATGAAGCTAAGTGTGCAGCATTTGCAAAGAGCTTGGGGCGATGAATCGCCAAAATTAGAGGAAACATTTCAACGTGTTAGTAAAACGCTAATCACACAAATTGATTTGCTGAGTGAGTTGGCGAATGAATTTTCGAATTTTGCAAAAATGCCTGCTCCTGAAAATGAATATATACATGTAAAAACTGCATTGAATGAAGTTATTAATTTGTTTATTCATGCTGAAAATATTTCAATTGCTTTTACTTGCGAGGATGAAATTTACATTTATTTTGATATCAATTATTTTAATCGCGTTTTCAGCAATTTAATTAAAAACGGAATACAAGCTGTTCCAGAAAATCGAATTATTGAGATAAAAATTGATGTTGTTAAAAAAGAAAATTTTGTCTCCATTTTAATTAAAGATAACGGAATTGGAATTAGTGATACAGATGCAATAAAAATATTTACTCCATATTTCAGCACAAAAATTTATGGAATGGGATTAGGATTGCCAATGGTTAAAAATATGGTTGAAACAGCTGGAGGTAAAATTACTTTTGTTTCGAATGAAACAGAAGGAACAGTGTTTGAAGTCAATCTACCATTTGTAGATAAAACTGATTCATAGAACTTACAAAATAAAAAAAATACATGAATATTTCAAAACCAATTGCAGGAACATATCCTGACTATTACACAAATTACATTGAATTAGTGAAAAGCGAAGATTTACTAACTGAGCTTTTCAATGAAAGCATCCTTACTATTGAACTTCTAAGTTCACTTGATGAAGAAACATTACAATTTAAATATGCTGAAGGGAAATGGAATGTGAAAGAAGTGTTTCAACATGTAATAGATTGCGAACGGATTTATTGTACACGCATATTAAATATCGCTCGAGACAATTCTGTTCCGCAACCTGGATTTGATCAGAATGAATTTATAAAAAACAGCAATGCTTCAATGCGAATAATTCACGATATGATTAGAGAATTTTCATTGGTAAGAGCTGCAAGTATTGAGCTTTTAAAATCCCTTACTTCAGAAATGCATGAAAGAAATGGAGTTGCAAACAACTATGAAGTATCTGTAAAAACACTCTCCTATTTAATTGCAGGACACGAAATTCATCATCGAAATGTTATTGAAGAAAAATACATTGGCAACTAAT
>CAMAWM010000032.1 GCA_945861965.1 Chitinophaga pinensis
AATGGTTTTATTCCTTCAATGGTTTCTCGTTTGTATAACTTGAATGCATTCGTGCAATCGTTGTATTTTATTCCGAAAAGTATTCGAACTAGGGTATTGAAAATTCGATTCAAAAAAAGTTTATGAAATGGATAATCAAATACTTTTCCTCCTTTACTCCAACGTGTGCCAAAAACACAATCATATCCCTCGAGCATTGTCTTATAAAATTTAATTAAATCATCGGGCGAGTCTGAAAGATCTGCCATGAAAACTGCAACACAATCTCCATTGTAATTATCCAAACCTTTTCGAACGGCATACCCAAATCCATTATTTGGTGGAAAGTTTGTAATGAAATCTAAGCTTGGAATGATTTTTTGCAAATCACTTAAAATCTCAATCGTATTGTCTTTTGAGTTATCATTTACAACCAATATTTGGTGATTAATTTCGGCCGAATTTAGTTTTTCAAATAGCACAGTTATCGTTTCAGATATTGATTCTGCTTCATTGTAAGCTGGAATAACTATGGAAAGTTTCAACGTTTGCTATTTTTTTTAATGTCGGCAAAGATTAAAAAATTTAGATGAAATCAAAATGTACATTTTCTAAGTGTTCAAATTGTATATCCTAGGCAAGTTGAAGAAGTTTAAAAATATTTTATTCGAAGCAACTAAAATGAATAATTAAAATTAAAAGTAGTTTAAAACCTTAATGTGTATGTCAAAAATGGAATTCCTAGTATTTCCTTCATAATGTCTGCATTTGTAATTAATGCAAAATCAAAAAAGTTTTTTCTACCTATTATCCTTCCGCCAAATGAATAAATATTATAATATTCAGTATTATTAGTAGGTATCATCCAGTTTTCGGTCATTATACCAAATTTAGTACCTAGTCTGGCGAAACCTGAAAACACTATCAACGGATTACCCGGATATGCAACATTAGTTCCTATATTTAAACTTGCATTTAAATCATTTGAACCAAACGTGATATTTCCATAAGCTAAATTAAGCGTCTCACCCATAGATGAATTCCACAAGAAAAGATACCCTCCCCCTATATGCAAATCATCTTTTATTGGCATCGAAATTTTAGGTGTAATCATAATTATTGGTTTACCAAATAATAGAGAAATTATTTCTGTTCCACCTCCCAGAGTAAAATTATCGGTAAATGCATAATTAAAAGTATGAAGAAATAAATATGTATTTTGATAATACCCATCACCTTTTTTCATATTTATAGCTGATGGCCCAAAAAAATATCGACTTGCTAAATTTATATAGGTTTGTTGGCTACCTTTATTTTTATTATCGTAATATTTTATATTAACTATTTTATTTCTATCTATTGTAATTTCGCCTGTCATATCTGATTTAAAAACTACAATTCTTTCATTTATTTTAATAATAGTACCACGTAAAATATTTCCATCGCTAAGAGTAATTTCCGCTTTTTTTTCTTGAACTGAGTAAGAAGAATCGGTTGTTGGTTGTTGTGCAAAACCAAATTTACAAGTAAAAGCCAAAATCAAAAATTGAAATATTATTTTTCTCATGCTTAAAATTTTTAATGGTTTAAAAATTTGAAAAGAGTATTGCAAAATTACTTATATTTATTAAAACAAAATGAATTTTATTTAGAAAAACTATTCAATAAAAATATTTTTCTAATTTTTGATACATTGCATTAAATCTTTTAATTAATATATCATTAAAACGAAATGAATAAAACAACAATCGTATACAAATTGTTACTTGGTTTATTATTTTTTATAGTTTCTGACAATTTATTTTCGCAAAATATTTTTATCATACCTCTTGGCATTGCGCAAGATGGTGGTTACCCGCAAGCAGGTTGCAAAAATAAATGTTGCAAAGACGCATGGTTGGCTCTTAGCAAACAAAAAATGATAAGTTCATTAGCATTGGTTGATTCAACAAAAAACTGTGCGTGGTTATTTGATTGCACGCCCGATTTTGCAAAACAATGGCAATTGTTAAAAGAAAAAACCAACTCATCTATAAAACTTGCAGGCATTTTTTTAACACACGCACATATTGGTCATTACACCGGATTGATGCAATTGGGAAAAGAGGTGATGAACGAAAAAAAAATAAAAGTGTATGCAATGCCTCGAATGAAAAAGTTTTTGGAAAACAACGGACCTTGGAGTCAACTTGTCAAAATAAAAAACATTGAAATTGAGTTGCTGCAAAATGAAACCGCAGTAAAATTAACGGACGAAATATCTGTGATTCCTATGCTTGTTCCGCATCGCGATGAATACAGCGAAACAGTTGGATTTAAAATTCAAGCTAAAAGCAAATCGGCATTGTATATTCCGGATATCGACAAATGGGAACTGTGGAACAAAAATATTTTAGACGAGTTAGCAAAAGTTGATTTTGCATTTTTGGATGCTACTTTTTATTCGGCTGATGAATTGCCAGGAAGAAACATGAAAGAAATTCCTCATCCTTTGGTTATAGAAACTGCAATTTTATTCAGACAATTGAATTCGAGCACTACAACAAAAATATATTTAACACATTTTAACCATACCAATCCTTTGCTTGATATTGAATCAATGAAAGAAAAATTTTTTATTTTCGAATCGGGATTGCAATTAACCATTCAAGGCGAAATAATAAATTTGGATTAAAAACTCAACGACTTTCTAAAAATTTTTCGATTAAACGAGGCACTGCATATTTTTCTAAATCATTCCAATTTATTTTTTCAAAACCAATGACATTTTTTTTAGAAGTAAAAAATTCCAATTGCCAAAAACTTGCAAAAAGTGTTTGATGACTAAGTTGATGTTTAAATTGAGTGATGTAATTGAATTGAAATTTATCGGACTTATGTATCCATTTTTCAGCGACAATTTTTTCAAGCAATTCAATTTCATTTAATTTTTTATCAAATTCAATCATTGGAAACTCAAATAAATTTTGCCAAATATCTTTTTCGATTCGCTGACGAATAAACGTTTTGTTTTTATCCTGAATTAGTACGTAATGAAAATAACGATTCCGAACTTTTAGTTTTTTTGCTTTAACCGGAAATTGCGTTTGTAAATTATTTTCGAATGCAAAACAGGCTTCTTGCAAAGGGCAATTTAAACAATCGGGGTTTTGAGGTTTACAAACCAATGATCCAAGTTCCATCATCGCCTGATTGTGCAATGCAGGATTTTTTTTATCTAAAAACTTTTGCGCAGCATCAAAAAAAACTTTTTTACCAATGCTTGAATTAATTGGATTTTTAATTCCAAAAAATCTGGAAAGCACCCTTTGTACATTTCCATCTACTACAGCTTTTGCTTCGCCAAATGCAAACGAAGAAACTGCTGCAGCGGTATAATCGCCAATTCCCTTCAGTTTTTTAAGCTCGTCAAAAGTTGAAGGAAAATTTCCACCCATTTCAGTTTTAATTTTAATTGCCGTTTGATGCATGTTTCTTGCGCGACTGTAATAACCCAATCCTTGCCACAATTTCAATATTTCCTTTTCAGTAGCATTTGCCAATTCAATTACAGTGGTATAATTCAATAAAAATTTATTGAAATAAGGCAATCCTTGATCAATCCGTGTTTGTTGCAAAATAATTTCGCTTAGCCAAATTGTATATGCGTCTTTTGTGTTTCGCCAAGGCAAATCACGTTTGTTTTTTTTATACCAATTGTGAAGTTTTTTTTGCATTTTTTGTGGCTGTGAAAATCAAATTTATTAATGAAAAAAACTAAATTGATAGATTTCAGTAAAATAAATTCAATATATTAATTTTCAATTGCATACATTTGCCACCCGTTTAAGATTTTTTTAAGAAACGAAGAAACTAATTACTTAATTAATATAATATCAAAACATTATGACAAAAGCAGAAATTATAGCCGAAATTTCAACAAAAACAGGCATTGACAAACTACAGATTCAAGAAGCCGTTGAGTCGTTTTTTAAAGTTGTTAGAAATAACATGGTTGAAGGAAAAAACGTTTATTTCCGTGGTTTTGGCTCTTTTATATTAAAAAAACGTGCTCGCAAAATTGCTCGTAATATTTCAAAAAACACAGCAATGGTTATTGATGAGCATTATATTCCAGCATTTAAACCTGCTAAAACATTTGTAGAAAAAATAAAGAAAAGTGATGCTGTAAAAGCGAATGCTACCAAAAGAGAGCGCGAAGCTAAAACAGCACTTAAAGGAGACTAATGCAGAATAACCGTACTTTAACTCTGATTATTGTTGCTTTAGTAATTTTGACAGCCGCCTTAATTTATTTAAATTTCCAATCATCCGAATCTTCCGTTGATCTTCAATCAACAAACTTAAATACTGAGGCAAAAGCTTTTGATTACGACTATTTTGTTAAAAATTCAAAAGATTCGCTAAAGCCCGAAACAAAGTTACGAATCGATAGTTTAGAACAAATAGCTCAAAATGATACGGGAAATTACCAAGCAAACATGCTTTTAGCAAGAATTTGGGGCGATGAAGGGCAAAATTTAATTTCGGCAAACTATTTATTTGAAATTGCTTCGCATTTGGGAGATGCAAGATCCTATAAAAATGCAGGATTTAAATATTATGAATACGTGGCTTTAAGTAACGATTCGGCTTCTCAAATGTATGCTGTACGAAAAGCAATTGCCGCTTTAGAAAAAGTGGTAGCAATAGATGAGAATGATTTAGAAGCAAAAAACATCATTGCCAGGTGCTACATTCAAAACGATTTGGATGTGATGCGTGGAGTTCAAACATTGTTAGATATCGTAAAAAGAGATTCGAACAATACACCGGCAGTAGGCGCACTGGGCGAGTTGGCCATGCGAAGCGGACAGTGGGAAAAAGCAAGGCAACGATTTGAAAAACTAACGCGCCTTGAGCCATTAAATAGCGAAGCCTATTTTTATTTAGGCGAAGCGTACGCAAGTCTTACAATGAAAAAACAAGCCATCATAGCTTACGAAACGAGCAAATCTTTACTAAAAGACGAAGCTTCAAAACAAGAAATAGAAAAAATAATTCAAGCACTTAAAAAATAAAAAAAAATTATGCCAAGCGGAAAAAAAAGAAAAAGACACAAAATTTCAACTCATAAACGTAAAAAACGTTTGCGTAAAAACAGACACAAGAAGAAAAAATAAAATAACAATTTAGATATTGTATTTTAAATTTTTGTAGCCACACGCTAATCTCACTTAATTTTTGCAACAAAGCAAAAATTTAATACCATTTTACTAAGGTGAATAAAGAATTAATCATCCAAAACAACCCTTCGGGGGCAGTTCATATTGCCTTTTTGCGCGACAAAAAACTAATAGAACTGCACCACGAAAAAGCTGACAATGCCTTTTTGGTCGGAGACATATATTTAGGCACAGTCAATCGGCTAATGGCAGGATTGAATGCTGCATTTGTTAATGTAGGGCACGAAAAAGATGCCTTTTTACATTACCTTGATCTGGGAGTTCAAATTAAAACGCTTAGTAAATATACTAAGATGGTTCGCAATGGAAAACCCGACTCTGCAATTACTAGCGATATCGTAGAAAGCGATATTAATAAAAGCGGTAAAATTACTCAAATACTTAACCGCTTTCAACAGGTGGTTGTTCAAGTTTCAAAGGAACCAATCGCAAACAAAGGACCTCGTTTAACTAGCGAACTAAGCTTAGCTGGCAGGTTTCTGGTTTTAATTCCTTTTGACAATAGAATTTCTATTTCGAAAAAAATTGTTAAAAACGAAGAGCGCAATCGTTTGAAAAAATTATTGCAAAGTTTAATGCCTCAAAATTTTGGAGTAATTATTCGTACCAATGCCGAAGGTGTTAGTGTGGAAGATTTACACAAAGACATGCTTGAACTTACAAGCAAATGGGAGCATTTATTTACTCAACTTGGAACTGCCAAGCCGCCACAAAAAATATTGGGCGAAAGCGAACGAACACTAACTTTAATTCGCGATTTGGTGAATGAAGATTTTACAGGCATACATGTAAGCGATAGTTTTCTGTTTAATGAAATAAAAAATTATCTGAAAGCAAAATCTCCTCAACTTGAAAAAATTGTAAAGCAATACACAGGCAAACAAAACATTTTCGAATATTTTGATATTGAAAAACAAATCAAAACAAGTTTCGGAAAAGAGGTTGCCTTTTTGGGCGGTAGTTATTTGTTTATCGAACATACTGAAGCCATGCATGTGATTGATGTAAACAGTGGAAATATTGCGCAAAAAAATATCAATCAGGAAGAAAATGCGTTAAAAATAAATCTGGAAGCAGCATCTGAAATTGCAAGACAATTACGGTTGCGCGATATGGGTGGAATAATTGTAGTTGATTTTATTGATCAACGAACGCAAGGCAATCGGAAATTAGTTTACGAAAAACTAAAAGAAGAAATGGAAAGCGATCGTGCAAAACATAAAATTCTTCCGATGAGTCCGTTTGGTTTGATACAAATTACAAGGCAACGAGTTCGTCCAGAAATGAAAGTGGTAACTGCCGAAAAATGTCCTACTTGTCGTGGCAATGGCGAAATTCAAAACACTGCAGGTTTGATAGATGAAATTAGCAACAGCGTTAAATATTTAATTCAAAATTTGCATCATACAAGTTTTACATTGGAATTGCATCCATACATGGCAGCGTATGTTACTAAAGGGTTTTTAAGCAGCCCCCGGATGAATTGGTTTTGGAAATACAAACGATTCATTAAAGTAAATTCCGTTAGCAATTTGTCCTTGGTAGATTATCGCTTTATCGGAAAAGATGGCGAAGAATTGGTGATAAACTAAAAAAAACTTTTAATTCTTGAGGGTTTTATAAAATACTTCGGTTGAATTATTTTTGAATTTTAAAAAATACATTCCTGTGTTTAGCGAAGAAAATATTTCTAAACTGTTTAATCCTTTTTCTGTTTTAAAAATATTTTGATAAATAATTTTGCCGCTTACATCGCTTATTTCAATTGTGGCATTTGATGTTTGCTGTGTTTTTAACTGAAGTGTTAATTTATCATCAAAAGGATTGGGAAATACTGAGGCTTCGGGCGCATCTGTATTACTAATTCTAATGGTATTGCTGTGTTCATAAGCACCATCCAAATCAAACATTTTTAGGCGGTAAATATTTCTTCAACATTTTTATTAAATGCATTTGTGTGTATAAAATTATATTTATTTAATGTGGTTGAATTTTAAGCGGATTTTTTATGCTTCCATCTATTGTGGCTCCAAAGCCAAAGTTCAGGCATTTTAATAATTTCTTTTTCCAATCTTTCGGTATGAAGTTTTGTAATTTCTCCATCCGTCATGTCATTTGGATGATCTACAAGTAATTCAGCAAAAATTTCGTAATATCCTCTTTTGGGTCTTGTAACATTTATAAACACAACAGGAAAATTAAATTTTTTTGCAATTTTTTCTGTCCCTTCAAAAACCGCAGTTTCTTGATTTAAAAAATTTAACCAAATTGCCTGATTCGCATTCGATGGAGTTTGATCGGCAAGAATTGTAAGTGCAATTTTTTCGTTTTTTAAAGTAATCAAATCGCGAATCACATTTTTCATAATTACAATCTTGGTTCCAAATCGTGTTCTCATTTTTACTGTCATTCGCTCAAAATATGGATTGGTCAATGGCTTATAAATTACAGCTAATGTTTGCGCATTTGAGTGCAGCATAAAACCTGGTCCAGCCCATTCCCAATTTCCATAGTGGCCCATTACCAAAATAATACTTCCTCGTTCACGACAAAGTTTTTCGACCAATTCGGGATTATTAAAAGCACAGCGTTTGGCCGAAACCTTTTCGTCCATGCTCATGGTTTTGATTGTTTCTAAAATAAAATCGCAGAAAAAACGATAAAATCTTTTTTCTATTTGTTTTATTTCGGTTTCCGTTTTTTCGGGAAATGCGTTTTTTAAATTGCCTCGAACTACATTTATTCGATACCCAAAAACGTAGTAAACAATTACAAACACAGCGTCAGACAAAAGGTAGAACAAGCAAAACGGCAATATTGAAATCAAATACAATATGGGATAAGCGATATAAAATCCTAAAGCTTTCATCTAATACAATTTTTTAAATTTTTATAAATCTGTAATAATTTCACGAATACAATTTCAAACATTATTTTCGAGCGCAAATTTTAATTTTTTAAATGGAAACTTCACGCAAAATAAACAACGCACTTATTTCAGTTTATTATAAAGACAATTTGGATATAGTTGCAAAAACATTAAACGATTTTGGCGTTCAAATATATTCGACCGGAGGCACAAAAGATTTTATTGAAAAATTAGGAATAAACGTAAATTCAGTTGAGAATTTAACAGGTTATCCAAGCATTTTAGGTGGCAGAGTAAAAACTTTACATCCAAAAGTTTTTGGTGGAATATTGGCTCGAAGAAGCAATGAACAAGACAAAAAAGAAGTTGCTGAGTTTGAAATTCCTTTTTTTGATTTGGTTGTAGTTGATTTATATCCTTTTGAAGAAACATTAAAAAAACCAGACTCAACAGTAGAAGAAATTATTGAAAAAATTGATATTGGAGGCGTTTCTTTAATTCGTGCTGCCGCTAAAAATTTTAACGACACGCTAATCGTTTGTGATAAATTAGATTTTACTGAACTTAATGAAATCGTAAAAAATCAAAACGCAGAAAGCACAATTTCTCAACGAAGAAAATTTGCAACAAAGGCATTTGAGACAACTTCAAAATACGATACTTTAATTCATAATTTTTTCGATGGCAATAAATCAACGCCTCTGCGATACGGTGAAAATCCTCATCAAAAAGGGACATTTCACGGAAACTTAGATGATTTGTTAGAGCAATTAAACGGTAAAGAACTTTCGTATAACAACATTTTAGACATTGATGCTGCAATAAATTTAATTTCAGATTTTGAAGATCCAACAGTTGCCATTATCAAGCACAACAATCCTTGTGGTGTGGCGTCAAGAAATTCATTAATAAATGCTTGGAGAGACGCATTGGCTGCCGATCCGGTTTCAGCATTTGGAGGAATAATAATTTCAAATAAAAGAATTGATGAAGAAACAGCAGTAGAAATGGATAAAATATTTTTGGAAGTTTTAATAGCGCCTGATTTTGATACTGCTGCATTAAAAATACTTCAAACCAAAAAGAATAGAATAATTTTAAAACAAAAAAATACTTTACCAAAAACAAATTTGACGCGAACAGTTTTAAACGGAAAAATTGAACAGGATAAAGACACAATTATTCTGAAAAAAGAGGACTTGAAATTGGTTACAGATAACGCAGCAAATAATTCTCAAATTGAAGATTTATTGTTTGCAGATAAAATTGCTAAACACACAAAATCAAACACCATTGCAATAGCAAAAAACAGACAATTGCTTGGTATTGGTTGTGGCCAAACAAGTAGAGTTGATGCGCTGAAACAGGCCATAGCAAAAGCAAAAAACTTTGGATTTGATTTAGCCGACTCGGTGATGAGCAGCGATGCGTTTTTCCCTTTTCCCGATTGTGTTGAAATAGCAAATAACGAAGGAATAAACAGCGTTATTCAGCCTGGAGGATCAATAAAAGATGATTCTTCAATTGCATATTGCAATAAGAATAATATGAGCATGTACTTTAGTGGAATAAGACACTTTAAACATTGATTGATTTAAGCCTATTTTTATTTCTTTTTAAAAAAATTCAAACTTTTTTTAAACTTGAAACTTCTTGTAAGGTTTTCTATTAAATTGCAGCGGTTTATTAAAAATTATTTAAAGCTACAAAAAAATTAAATGGCATTATTCAGTTTTTTGACTCAGGATTTGGCTATTGACTTAGGAACAGCCAATACACTAATCATTCACAAAGACCAAGTGGTAGTTGATGAACCATCTATTATTGCAATAAACCGTAGAAGTGGTAATGTAATAGCGGTTGGAAGTCAGGCACAACAAATGCATGGAAAAGTGCACGAAGACATTAAAACCATTCGTCCATTAAAAGATGGAGTTATTGCCGATTTTCAAGCTGCTGAACACATGATTCGCGGCTTAATTGGAATGATACCACAAAGTGGTCAATTGATAAAACCTCAGCAGCGAATGGTTATTTGCATTCCATCTGGAATTACTGAAGTTGAAAAACGTGCAGTAAAAGACAGTGCAGAACGTGCTGGAGCAAAAGAGGTGTATTTGATTCACGAACCAATGGCTGCTGCAATTGGAATTGGTATTGATGTATTTGAGCCGATGGGAAATATGATCATTGACATTGGTGGTGGAACAACTGAAATTGCAGTAATTGCACTTGCCGGAATTGTTTGCGATCAAAGTATTCGTGTTGCAGGAGATGAATTTACAGAGGACATTTTAGATTATATGCGCAGACAACACAACCTTTTGGTTGGCGAACGCACAGCAGAAAAAATTAAAATTGAAGTTGGGTCTGCATTAACAGAATTGGAGAATCCTCCACCAGATTTTGCTGTAAACGGAAGAGATTTGATGACTGGAATTCCAAAACAAATACACGTATCGTACAGCGAAATAGCCGCTGCATTGGATAAATCTATATCAAAAATAGAAGAAGCAATTTTACGCGCACTTGAATTAACACCACCCGAACTTTCGGCCGATATTTATTCTACTGGATTGTATTTAACTGGTGGCGGTGCATTGCTTCGCGGCTTGGATAAACGTATATCTACCAAAACAAAATTGTCGGTTCATGTTGCTGAAGATCCGCTTCGTGCTGTTGTTAGAGGTACGGGAATGGCTTTGAAGAATTTGAAAAGTTTTAAATTTCTAATGACCTAATTTAGTTGTTGATTTTGGTTGTGTGTAAAGTTTACTTTTCTGACAACTTACATCCAACTATTTACAACGGAAACATATGAGGAACCTGATTTTTTTTATTTACAAGTACTATGTGTTTTTCATGTTTCTTACTTTTGAAATATTTTCCCTATTTATACTTTATCGATACAACAATTACCAAAAAGCAAGTTTTTTAAATTACACCGAAAGCGTTACTTCTTCTTTTTATAGCGCAGTAAAAAGTACAACGGGATATTTTAATTTGCGAAGTTTTAATGACAGCTTACAGGCAGATAATGCAAGACTTCGTACACAGCTTATTCAATCGTATTATCAAAATGGCATAATTTCAAAATCTGTTCGAGATACACTTTACAAACAACAATTTGAATACATTTCATCTCAGGTTGTCAATAATTCTGTAGTTAAGAGAAATAATTATTTAACATTAGACAAGGGCTATGAACACGGAATTAGAGAACGAATGGGTGTCATTTGTGCAAATGGTGTTGTTGGAATTGTAACCCAAGTTACACCACATTTTAGTTTGGTTCAATCCTTATTGCATGGAAAAAATATCACGAATGCAAAGCTGAAAAAAACCGGAGATATTGGTAGTGTAACCTGGGATGGTTCCAATCAATTGTTTGCAAATTTGAACGATATAAATATGCACGTTCCGGTAAGTGTTGGCGATGAAATTATTACCAGCAATTTTTCACCCGTATATCCCGAAGGAGTTCAAATAGGAAAAGTAGTAATGGTAAATCGCAAGGCCGAAAATAATTTTTACGATATAAAAATTTTACTCAACACACCTTTTAGTAAACTAAAATATGTTTACATCATAAAAAATTTATTTAAGGAAGAACGAGAAAATACTGAACTAAAATCCATAACCGATCCACAAAAATGATATTAGATATTCTATCTTATATAGCTCGATTCATTTTTATTGTACTGATACAAGTATTGGTTATAAACAACCTTGAAATTACTACGTATATCAATCCGTATATTTATATTGTTATTATTTTAAGTCTGCCATTCAATACAAAACCGTGGGTAGTTTTAGTTATTAGTTTATTAGCCGGTACAATTATGGATAGCTTCAGCAATTCACCAGGTTTGCACATGGCCGCTTGTGTTTTTATGGGCTATTTTAGAAGATTTTATTTGTTGTTTTCAACCAATAAAGAAGACCAATCATCCAATAATCATCCAAGCATTTCAAGCAAAGGTTGGGTTTGGTTTATAACCTATGCTTTGATACTTACTTTTTTGCATCATTTTGTTTTATTTTTTCTTGAAGCATATTCCATTTTCGAATTTACTGATACCGTATTTAGAATATTTTTCAGCAGCATTTTTTCAGTGCTAATTATTACTATTGGCCAGCTGCTTTTTTATAAAGTAAGTAAGAAGTCGTATTGATTACTTGGAATTTTTTATTTTAACAAAAGTGTTTCAATAACTTTTGGAAAGTTATCTTTTTCAAGCACACTTATTTTCATCGCAATATCTTCAATCGAATCATTATTTGTAAGTGTTGTACTTGCTTGAAAAATAATTTCGCCCTCGTCATATTTTTCATTTACATAATGAATTGTAATTCCTGTTTCGGTTTCTCCATTCGCTTTTACAGCTTCGTGAACATGTTGTCCGTGCATTCCTTTTCCAGCATATTTTGGTAAAAGTGCTGGATGAATATTGATGATTTTTCCTGAAAAATATTTTACCAAATATTCTGGAACCAACCAAAAGAAACCAGACAAAACAATTAAGTCAGCTTTGAAATTAATTAACAAAGGAAGAAATTTTTCGGAATCATGAAATTCGCTTCTCGAAAAAACATGCGTTGGAACATTGACAGCTTTCATCCGATCTAAAACTTTTGCATCTGCTTTGTTGCAAAATAAAGCGGCTACATGAATGCTTGTGTTATTTTGAAAATACCTGCAAATATTTTCTGCATTGCTACCATTTCCCGATGCAAAAAGTATGATATTTTTAGTTTGCATTTTTTTGTAGTGTAGCTAAATTAATTATTACAATTTATTAAAATCCCAATTCATTAATTAAAATTTTTCGCAAAAATATATCGACATTGTTATTTCCATTTAAACGATGCAATGGCAAACTCATAAATACAATATTGGGTTTATTATCTATCAACGAAATTCGTTTGCTAATTACATTTGAAATGCCAGTCCAACTATAAATACCCAATGAAGTTGAAAGAATTAAATTTGCTCCATACAAACTGTCGTATGTAAATGTTCCCGATGGCACAAGTGGTGTTTTAAATGGCCTTGCACTAGAAATTATAGACGAAGCTTTTAAAGCTGGAAGTCCATTGCTTGTATCGTATGGTTTCATTTCTGCTCCTATATTCATTCTAATAATTCCTGAATCTGGAACTATTAATGATTCAACAGGCGTAAATCCTAAATACGAATAATTTGATGGAAAATCAGATGTAAATTCAGTTAACAAAAACATTTTCCCACCGTTTGTAAAGAAATTAGATGTGCTTTGTTGAGCCAGTGAAAAAGTATTGTATGGATCATCGCTAAACCAAATTATTTTTTTGAAAAACGAAAACACTCTTGCTTGAGTTAAATTATCGGGCGACAATTCAGTATAGGTTAATAAAGCTACGCTATAGTCCGTTAGTTGCATCGTATCAAACACAGGAATAAATGGAACAATTCTTTGTGTTATAAAATTTTGAGGAATCATTTTTGCACTTACATATGCATTAACCAAAAGCACACTTGAAACTGGTTTTTTAATGTAAATAGAATTAATTGCCCAGTTGGATTTAGCGCCTGTTCTATCGTATGCTCGCACATAAAAATTATTCAGACCATTGTATTTTATTCCTTTAATTTTTGTTGAAAGTGGATTGGTTTTATTAGCCAAAAAAACAAAACATTCGTTGCCAAAAAAAGTATCAGCCATAATGGTAACTTCATTGACAGAATTCGACAAATTAATAACAGGATTTGTAGTGTCGTTTAAATAAATTTCAAATCCTTGAATATCTTCTTTTCCATCGGCATCATTTGCTTTCCACTTAAAGTTAACTGCAGGAAATGAAATAATTGGTTTTCTGCCAGAAATTGAATCATTTGAGATTAAAGGTGCTGAATTTTTTACGGGAAACGATAAACTCGCGGGAGTTAAATCCCTTTGACCTAAATTATCAATGGCTCTAACATAAATATTCAAATCAGCAGTATCTTTTCCTACTGGAATACTTAACAAAATTGTACTGTCTTGACGTGTTGTGTAAGTCCAATTTTGCATACTGTCAATCGAAACTTCGTAGGCAATAATATATCCACCAGCCGATGTTGCCCACCAATTAGCAGTAATTGTAGTTGTTAATCTATCTGTACCCGATCGAAAAATACTATCTACACTCATGTAGGTTTCAGGTGCTAGTTGAATATTAATTTCTCCATCAAATCCCTTTTTACATGAAAAAACAAATAAAAGTATAAGCAGTGTTGTTGAAAATAATTTCATATCCGCTTCAAACATAATTAAGCTATGTGAAATTAACTTTATAGTTTGAAATTATTTTTAGTTTTTTTAGCAACAACGTAATTTAGAAATATTGAAAAATCAACAAGAAAAAATTAAATTCGCAGCTGAATTTACAAAATAGAAAATGAAAGAAAGTATTGAAGTAATAAAGAAAACGATTGACAAAGAAGGTTTTGAGTCGAAAAAACTAATAAAACAACTAAAAGAATTGCGCCAGCATTTTATTGATAACTTGAATCAACCTGGCTATGTTCGAATGATACGTTTGGCTTATGAAAATATTGAACAAAATGGATCTTACACATTTGAATATACTGAAGAAAACGCAAAAAGCAACTTAAAATATTTGCTTGATTTGCTTTTGGACTACGACAACAAATACAATAAAGAAGAATTGCTTGAATACCGAAAAATGATGGAAGGCGAAACCTGGATAAGCCCTGATCAAGAGTGGGAAGGAGAGGAAGAGGACGAAGTTGACGAAATAAAAGAGCCTGCTTAAAAAAAATTTTCTATCTAATTATTGTTTGTTCTCTATCGGGCCCAACTGAAATTACCCCGACTTTCAACCCTATTTGCTCTTCAACAAAACTCATGTATTGCTGAAAAGTTTCAGGAAGATTTTCATACGATTTAATTATGCTTAAATCGCCACTCCAACCATTAAAATTTTTGTATTGAGGGATAATTTTATCATCCGTCAAACTGAACGGAATTTCACTTGTAATTTTTCCGTTGATTTCGTAAGCATCGCAAACAGGAATTGTTTCAAGACCACTAAGTATATCGCTTTTTGTACAAATCAAATCGGTTACTCCATTTAGCATGATGGAATATTTTAATGTAGGTAAATCAAGCCAACCAGTTCTTCGAGGTCTTCCGGTTGTTGCTCCGAATTCATTTCCAATTTTTCGAAGATTCTCACCCATTTCATTATCTTGTTCAGTAGGAAATGGTCCGCTTCCAACACGAGTACAATACGCTTTAAAAATTCCAAAAACTTTATTTATTTTTTGAGGCGCTACACCAAGCCCACTACAAACTCCGCCTGTAATTGTGTTGGATGAAGTAACAAATGGATAGGTTCCAAAATCAATGTCCAACAAAGTTCCTTGAGCTCCTTCTGCAATTATTTTCTTGCCGTTTTTTATCAACTCGTTTATAAAATATTCGGAATTAATAATCTTAAAGTTTTTCAAAAATTCAATCGATTCGAAAAATGCAGATTCGTGTTCACTTAAATCGTATTTGAAATTAAATCTATCCAGCATTGCGCAATGAAATGCAACAACCTGATTGTATTTTTGCTTAAAATTTGAACTTAAAATATCGCCCACTCTTAAGCCGTTTCTTCCAATTTTGTCTTGGTAAGTTGGACTAATTCCTCGAAGTGTAGAACCAATTTTATGTTCGCCTTTATTTGCCTCACTTGCTGCATCAACCAAGCGATGCGTAGGTAAAATTAAATGTGCTTTTTGGCTAATGTATAAATTATTTAAAGGCACAGCACCGCTTGCTGTTACTTTTTCAATTTCTTTTTTTAATGTAACAGGATCAATTACTACACCATTGCCAATTATATTGATACAATGCGAATGGAAAATACCTGAAGGAATTGTATTGAGTACATGTTTTTGCCCATTAAATTCAAGCGTATGACCAGCATTTGGACCTCCCTGAAATCTTGCTACTACATCGTATTTGGGCGTAAGTACATCTACAATTTTACCTTTACCCTCATCGCCCCATTGCAATCCTAATACTACATCAATCATAATTTCTACTAATTTTTTTAAGTCCCTTTAATCTATTTTCAATCTTTCAATGGAACAATGTGTTTACATACAACGCATTTATTTTCTTTATCGGTTTGTGGTTTACCAAAAAGATAAAGTGAATGGTTTGTAACTTCAAATTTCATCAAATCTCCCATCATAGTTTTAATTTGATGAATTCGAGGATCACAAAATTCAAGAATATTATTGCACACATTACAAATCATGTGATCGTGTTGGCGAAATCCATACGCACGCTCATATCTTGCCAAATTTTTACCAAACTGATGCTTTATGACTAATCCGCAATCCAAAAGCAAATCCAACGTATTATAAACCGTAGCACGACTAACTCGAGAATTTCTTTGTTTCATGTGCTCAAACAAAGTTTCTACATCAAAATGTTCTTTGTTTGAATAAATTTCATCAAGTATCGCAAAGCGTTCTGGAGTTTTTCGCTGTTGGTTTTGCTCTAAAAATTGAACAAATGTTTGCCTTACCTCTACTTTAATTTCTTCGTTGGTCATCTAACGTGTATTGAGCAAATTGCTGAACAATTGGTACTTTAAACTTTTTGAAATTTAAAATGGCAAATCATCTCCTGCTGTTTCATCAACAGGGTTTGAATTGGCGAATTCTTCGTTTGAAGACGCTGAAGTGCCAGTCGATTTTGCAGCATTTCCACTAACTATTTTCCAAGCTTTAAGATCTGTGTACCAACGACCATTAAACTCGCGGCTTTCGACATCAAATGAAACCGATATGGTATCGCCTATATTTAACGGGTTGTTGTCAACTTTATCGCCCCACAAATGAAAAAATACTTTTTTGGGATATTGATCGCTTGTCTCGATTACAAATTCTTGTTTTTTCCAAGCATTGCCGGTTTTACCTACACCTGTAAGCAAATCCATTACATTTATTACTTTTCCTGATATTTCCATAAGGGCGAATTAATACATTTTGATTCAATAGTTAAACACAAATTATAAGAACTTTTTCCTCATAATTATCAATTGATTTTGTTTACAAAAACTTCCATTTAATTCCAAACTTTAGTTCCTTCTGTGCAATTGGTACAGATATCTATTTCCTTACGCGATTTTAAAATTGCGGCACGAAAATTTGTATATTGTTCATTTTTCCAAATCGACTTAAAATTTTCTTTGCTAACATCTCCAAATCGGTGAGTTGCATCTTTGTCAAAACAGCATGGAACTACCAAGCCATCCCACGTAATTACGCTTCCTCGCCACATTCGCCAACATTGGTTGAGCAATTTATTTTTTATTTTATACCCTTCACTTGTTTTTGTATAGCGACTTAGTTTTTCGTCTTCCGGAATTAACTCATTTGTATGTTGATAGTCGTAAATTTGCGCTGTTTTTATTCCAAGTTCATCCACTCCTATTTTTTTTGCTAATTGTTTCAGCTCTGGAATTTCATTTTCGTTGTGTTTAAAAGCAATAAATTGCCAAATTACATGTGGCGTTTTACTATTTAATTGCTTTTTCCACTTCAATATATTTTTTGTTCCGTTGATTACTTTTTCTAAATCTCCACCTATTCGATATTTTGAATACGAACTTTGCGAAATTCCATCAATTGAAATAATCAATCTGTCTAAGCCGGATTCAACAGTAGCTTTAGCCATATCATCGGTAAAGTAATGTGCATTGCTTGATGTGGCGGTATAAATGTTTTTTTGGGCTGCATATTTTACAAATTCTAAGAACTTTATATTTAAAAATGGTTCGCCCTGAAAATATAAAATCAAATAAGTAAGCTCAGGATATATCTCGTTAATTATTTTTTTGTATAATTCAAAGTCCAACATACCTGTGTTTCTTGTAAACTCGCGCAAACCGCTTGGACATTGAGGACAACGAAGGTTGCAGGAAGTTGTTGGTTCAATTTCCATGCTAACGGGCGAACCCCAATGATATGGTTTTTTTAATCCCCTTGAAACATAATAACTAGTATATAATTTGAATGCATTCCAAATTTTTTTAGAATTTAATTTGGAAAAAAAATTTAAGCCATCGCTAATGCTTCTATTCATATTTATTTCTGCTCTTTATTGCAATACAACAAGAAATTTTTATATTTTTTTTAATCTTAAATCACCCAAACAACAAGTTCAGTAGTTCGTCCAATTTTCCTATTTCAACAATTTTAATTTTTGTTTGAGATTTTGGAATTTTATTAAATTTCGAAAGATAAACCGTATTAAATCCCAACTTTTCCGCTTCCGAAATTCTTTGTTCTACCCTATTCACAGCTCTTATTTCACCGCTCAAACCAACCTCGCCAACAAAACAAATTTTACCTGCAATCGCTACATTTTCATAACTAGAAACGATAGCGGCAACAATTGATAAATCAATTCCTGGGTCTTCAACTCGCAATCCTCCTGCAATATTTACAAACACATCCTGCAATCCCATTTTCAATCCGCATTTTTTTTCTAAAATTGCCAATAACATATTCAATCTTTTCGCATCGTAGCCATTTGAATTTCGTTGAGGTGTGCCATAAACAGCCTGACTTACCAACGCTTGAGTTTCAATTAACAATGGCCGCATACCTTCTATGGTTGCTGAAATTGCTACACCGCTTAATGCTTCATCGCGTTGAGAAATTAAAATTTCAGAAGGATTGCTTACTTCGCGCAATCCAACACTTTGCATTTCATAAATTCCAATTTCTGATGTTGAGCCAAAACGATTTTTTGTAGTTCTCAATATTCGATACACATGATGCCTGTCGCCTTCAAATTGCAAAACTGTATCTACCATATGTTCCAAAAGTTTTGGTCCGGCAAGTGTTCCATCTTTTGTAATATGTCCGATTAAAAAAACTGGAGTCCCCGTTTCTTTTGCAAAACGAATCATATCTCCAGCCGTTTCTTTTATCTGCGAAATGCTTCCCGGTGTACTATCCAATAGCTCGCTTTGAAGAGTTTGGATTGAATCAACAATAACAATATCGGGCTCTAATTCTTTAAACGCTTGACCAATTTTTTGTGTAGATGTATCGGTAAATAAATAGCACTCATTATTGCTAAACGGAATTCTTTCGGCACGCATTTTTATTTGCGTATCGCTTTCTTCACCGCTTATGTATAAAACTTTTTTACCGTTTAATTGCAGCGCCAACTGCAACATTAAAGTAGATTTGCCGATACCAGGTTCTCCGCCTATCAACACAACACTTCCAGGAACAATTCCACCGCCCAATACACGTTCAAACTCTTTATCTTTTATTTCAATTCGCTGTTCATTTCCTTTTTCAACTTCGTGCAAAAGTACAGGTTTCAAGGCCTGACCTTTTGCAATTGATTTTTTCCATGTGCTTTTAAAATCTGACTTTTCTTTATGAATTACTTCTTCAACATAAGTATTCCATTCGCCACAACTGCTGCATTTTCCAACCCATTTGGATGAAGAAGCGCCACAGTTTTTACAAAAAAACGAAGTGGATGTTTTTGCCATAATTTTAGTTGACGAATATACTTTTATAAAGCTGATAAAATGAAACACATTGACTGAAATAATAAACTAATTGGTTTAAAAATTACGAGTGAGAATTAATTTGCTTTTATTTGCTTGCGATTTGAACACACTTGAAAAAATAAAACAACCCATTGCCAAAGAACTTGATTTTTTTGAAAAGAAATTTCGTGATGCAATGAAAAGTTCTGTGCCTTTGTTGGATACAATAATGACATACATTGTAAAACGAAAAGGCAAACAACTTAGGCCAATGTTTGTTTTTTATTCGGCAAAACTTTTTGCCGAAGTAAACGATTCAACGTATCGTGCTGCAAGCTTGGTCGAACTATTGCACACAGCAACATTGGTGCATGATGATGTGGTAGACGACAGCGATGAACGAAGAGGATTTTTTTCAATTAACGCACTTTGGAAAAATAAAATTGCCGTTTTGGTAGGCGATTATTTGTTATCAAAAGGATTGTTGCTTGCTGTAAAAAATAAAGATTTTCAATTGCTTGAAATTGTTAGCGAAGCAGTTCAACAAATGAGCGAAGGTGAATTGTTGCAGATTGAAAAAACGCGCAAACTAAATTTATCTGAAGAAGTTTATTTTGAAATTATTCGCAAAAAAACTGCTTCGCTCATTGCAAGCTGCTGTGCTGTTGGTTCTGCAAGTGCCGGTGCAAGTGCCGAACAAATTGAACAAATGAGATTATTTGGCGAAAAAGTTGGAATTGCTTTTCAAATAAAAGACGATTTGCTTGATTATGGCGATGCAGAAATTGGCAAACCAACTGGCATTGATCTGAAAGAAAAAAAACTTACGCTGCCAATTATTTATACCATTAATAAAGCTGACAAATTATCACGAGATTTTATTATTAACTCTATTAAAAACCACAATACTGATAAAAAACGTGTAGCCGAAGTAATTAAATATGTTAACCAACACGATGGAATTGCTTATGCCAGAAACACTATGCAACAATACAAAAACGAAGCGCTACAAATTATAGACAAAATTTCAAATACAGAACTTGCCGACAATTTGAAATTATTAGTAAATTATGTTATTGATAGGGAGAAGTAAATTTTTTTACATACCCCTTCAATATTTTACGATACAATAATTACCTAATCATCAAAACTTATTCGATGTCAGCCTGCGAAGCAGATACCCATTCTACAGTAGAAAGCCCCTGCCATTGACAATTTCCTGCCGCGTCTATTGTATTACTAGAATTAACTTGTGCATCTGGACCTCCCCATGTTCCAACATTACGTACTATAACATCCGTAACATTACAGTTTGTTATTGTAGGTGTCCATGTTGTAGATGGAGTCATTGTTGTACTAGCAACTAACACAACTCCATCATATAATTCAACAGCAAAAGAACAGTTAATGGAATTGTTGTTTACTGTAAAACATTGGGCGTTAGTCTTAGCCCAAAATGAACTTCCTAATAGTAGCATTAGGATAAGTAAAAAATTTCCGGTTTTCATAAAATTTTTATTAATTGGTTTGTTTGCAAATTAAATAGCATTTTTTTATCTTTGTCAAGTTAAATTTTCTCAAATATAATAATTTTACAAACAACTAAGAGTTATATTCTTAACTGGTTTTATATGAAAATATTATTTTTTTGAATTGGTTAATAGCATAACAGATATGAAAACATTCAATTTGTTGCTTATCGTATTATTTTTAAGTATTGAAGTGCGCTCAACCCAATTAAGTGGAACATACTCAATTAACCCAAGTATTTCCGCAACCACAACAAACTTTCATGATTTCAGTTCTGCAATTACTTTTCTAACAAGTTCAGGAATACGAAGTGATGGAGGCCCTTCAAATTCTTCACCATTTGGGGTTTCGGGTGCAGTTACATTTCAAATCGCAGCCGGTACGTACAATGTTACAAGTTCAATAAATATTCCTGCAATTACTGGTGCAAACACAACTAACAAAATAACATTTGATGGAGGAAATGCAAGTTCTTGTTTAGTTAGAGGCGTTATTGATTCGTCATCTATTTTTATTTTAAATCAATGCTTTTACATTACCCTTTTAAATTTTAGTATTACTAATTTGGATACAGGAATTTGTGCCGGAGTTAGTATATTAGGCAATTCAATTAATACTAGCGGTACTGGTTGTTCGATAAAAAATTGTAGTATAAATTTACCAAATACAATTTATCCTGACTTTTCTAGTTGCATTTATGCTGCTTCTTTGCTTATTCGTAATAATAACAATCCGGTTATTAGTTTCAATGCAAATAATATTGAAATTGATAATAATATTTTTACAGGGGGCTATAGTTCAGTATATATTTTAGGAGCAAGTTCAACTATCTATAATTTTGGCTTAAAGATTCGTAATAACATTTGTAAATTTGCTTACGGTTCAAGTATAAATTTGCGTAATATTTATAATGGAATAGATCTTTTTAATAATACTATTTCACATTCCGAATATGCATTGCCAAGTGGTTCAGGCATTTCTTTAACTACTTGTATAAACAATTCTGGCACTTCTCATAATATCTTTGGCAACAAAATAAGCAATGTACCTTCAATTGGAATTAATCTTTACCAATGTGGAGGAGGCTCATCAAACCCTATTAAAATATACAATAATATGATTTGTGGTGGATTTAGTTATTCTGCAATCAATTATGGAATTCAAATTTATAATACTGGAGTAAGTTATTCTGAAGTTTATTACAACTCTGTTTACATGGATTTTGCAGCTGGTACAGTTTATGGTTTGTATCACAATGGCGCTGGTGGTTCAACTGTAAAGAACAATATTTTTATTTGCGATGTAGGCTCAGCTACAGGTTCTATATATCCTACTTACTTTTTAAATAGTTTATCAGGAAGTTCTATAAATTATAATATTTATTATAATAAAGCGAACAGCAACATCATTTATCGAGGGGCTTCATTTTCATCTTCAAATTATTTAGCTCCAAACGCAGGTGGAGACTCCTCCTTTAACATGCTGCCTATGTTTAGAAATAAATTTGATTTGCATCTAGCAAATATTTGCACTCCCAAAGGTGTAAACCTGTCAAGTATAATTTCAATTGATATTGACAGCAATGTTCGCGATACTATTCCAAATATTGGATGTGATGAACTTAATGCTGATAGCAATGACATCTCTGTTCAACAGATTTTATACCCCTATTTCCCCATTTCATCAGGTTCTCAAAATTTGCGAGTAAGAATCACAAACAATGGATTGAATATTGTTACTTCGTTCTATGTGTCATACAAGTTAAACAATGGCGTTGCAATATCTGAAATTTGGACTGGCAATTTGAATCCATGTGATACAACTTCTGTTTTATTTTCTGGCTCGAAACAAATAAATTTAATTAGTGGAATTAACACCATAATTATATACTCTACGTTACCAAACAACACTAATGATAGATACAAGTTGAATGATACTCTAATTAAAGAATTATCAACACCATTAAGTGGGACATATTTAATTGGTACAGCTCCCTCCAATTTCGTTTCAATTAATTCAGCAGTTAGTTCATTAGTTAATAGTGGAATTTCAGGTACTGTAACTTTTAACATTAAAAGTGGGGTTTATTATGAAAGCTTTGTGTTAGGTAGCATTTCAGGTGTTTCAGCAAACAATCGTATAATCTTTAAATCGCTTGCAGAAAATCCAGACTCAGTAAGAATTATCAATAACTCAAACAGCATTTTTACCGTAAAGATAAGCAGTGGATCCTATATTAAATTAAAATATCTATCCTTAAGTATTCCAGGAACTGTAACAAATTCAACAATTATTAGTTTTGAAGGAAATTCATCATTTGATACAATTGAATCTTGCAAATTATCTAGAAATATTATTGCAAATACAAACAGCAATTACCCAATGTTTTCAATTTCCGGAAATCAGGTTTTAACACAAAACATTGTTATTCGAAATAATATTATATCAGGGGGCAATGTTCATTTATACGGTGTTTCAACCACATTACCAATGCTAAATACAGTATTTGAAGGTAATAAAGTACTGAACGATCTTCAGCCAATCGATATCAAGTATCAAAACGGGTTGCTATTCAGAAACAACAATATATTTTTAAACAAAGCCGATATGAATGGGTATTGCAAGGTTATATTTTGGTATTTAAGTAATACTTTAATTATAAATAATACAATTACCAATGATAGTATTGTAACAAACCCTGACATTACTTTTATAAATTATTCAAATAACAATGTTGGTATTTACAATAATTCCGTTCATACAGTCAATCATTCTACACAAACTAGCATACAAAATGGAAGAATACTTTTTTTGTACAACCCAACATATACTAACAATGGAATAGCTATTCTAAATAATGTTTTTTCACACTTGCAAAATCCATCAGATACTACATCAGGCAATTACAGAATATTTTTTACTGGCCCTTTACCTGTTTCTACATCTATAATGAGAATGGATTACAACAACTATTATTCAACTACAAGTACATTAATCTTTTCAAATATAAACTATAACAATATAACTTCTTGGAAGTTATTTTGCAATTGCGATAGCAATTCCCTTTCATATCGCCCGGGTTTTACAAGTAATGTGGATTTAACACCCAACCCTTTTGATTCTGCATGCTGGAGTTTGAACGGAAGAGGAACACATTTATCCCTTGTTCCACGTGATATTAATGATAGTTTGCGGCCACCTAACTA
>CAMAWM010000033.1 GCA_945861965.1 Chitinophaga pinensis
TTTTTAGCTTTTGTTTTTGTGAATTACTTAATGGCATTATATAAAACCAATAGTAACCTTAGCAGTTAAAAAATAATTAAACGGATACGTTTAATTGTAAAATTAATTTCATACAATTGCTGAAACATTTAAAACGAAACAATCATGAAAAAAACATTTTCGATTTTATCAATCATTACAGTATTGTTATGCTTAAATACAAGCTGTAGTAAAAGTGATTCAACTCCAGCTGCTACTTCCGTAGTATCATACTCAAAAGTAGGTATTTCTGGCTTAACAATTTTAAATTACCCAGCAACCAAAACTGATGGAACCAATTGGGATTCTGGTTTAAGTGGTACGTTTCCCGATGTGTATTTTAAGGTAAAAAAATCAACTACCACAAGTGAACTGTTTGCGCTTGCGGTTGATAGTAGATTTGAAAATTTACGAGTAACTGATTTGCCAAAAGGTTGGGGAACTTCAACTGGTGCTCCATTTCTAGTATTATCGGATTTATTTCAAAATATAGATGTTGATTTATATGATTATGAAAGCGTAGGTACTGATGAATATATTGGTACTTCAACATTTGTAATAAGTGATTATATAAGTGGAAATAACAAGTATCCTAGTTCAATAACAGCAATTAATGGTTCAGTTTCAATAAAATTAGATTTGATTTGGATCAAATAGTATTCAATATTAATCCGCAAAAAAGCTGCTCAATCCGAACTGCCCCCAAAAGTTAGACACTATTTGGGAGCATGTTCCATTGTTAAATACTAGTTGGTATTTTATCATAAAAAAAGCCAAGAGCAATTAAACTCTTGGCTTTTTATACATAATAAAACTAAAAACTTATTTCACTTCTTCAAACGTAGCATCTTCCACATTTTCGGTATTTGCTTTTCCGTTTTCTGGTGCAGCTTGCCCATCAGTTGTTGGTGGCGTATTTGCATCTTGAGTCGCTTTGTAAATATCCTCGCTAGCTGCTGCCCAAGTTGTATTCATAGCTTCTAAAGCTGCGTCCATTCTTGGCAAATCTTTAGCTGTGTGTGCAGCTTTCAATTCTTCCAAAGCTTTTTCGATTGCTTCTTTTTTATCGGCCGGAATTTTTTCGCCATACTCTTTCAATTGCTTTTCAGTTTGAAAAATTAGACTATCAGCCATATTTATTTTTTCAGCTTCCTCTTTTGCTTTTTTATCAGAATCGGCATTTACTTCAGCTTCTTTTTTCATACGATCAATATCCGCATCACTCAATCCACTGCTTGCTTCAATACGAATTTTTTGCTCTTTTCCTGTTCCTTTATCTTTTGCGTTTACATGCAATATTCCGTTGGCGTCAATATCAAAAGTAACTTCAACCTGAGGCACTCCGCGTTGTGCGGGCGGAATTCCATCTAAGTGAAAACGACCAAGACTTCGGTTTTGCGAAGCCATCGGACGTTCGCCTTGCAACACATGAATTTCGACACTTGGTTGGTTGTCGCTCGCAGTTGAAAAGGTTTCACTTCGTTTGCTTGGTATGGTTGTATTGGCATCAATCAGTCGTGTAAACACACCGCCCATTGTTTCAATTCCTAACGAAAGCGGAGTAACATCCAAAAGTAAAACATCTTTTACTTCGCCAGTTAAAACACCTCCTTGAATGGCAGCGCCAATTGCAACAACCTCATCAGGATTCACACCTTTTGAAGCCGCTTTGCCAAAGAATTTTTCAACTGCTTCTTGAATTGCAGGAATTCGTGTTGATCCGCCAACCAAAATTATTTCATTGATATCGCTTGCACTTAATCCCGCATTTTTCAATGCCGATTTGCATGGCTCAATTGTGCGTTTGATTAAATCATCCACCAATTGTTCAAATTTTGCACGCGTCAATGTTTTTACCAAATGCTTAGGAATTCCATCTACCGGAATAATATACGGTAAATTTATTTCGGTTTGTGTTGAGCTTGACAATTCAATTTTCGCTTTTTCTGCCGCTTCTTTTAATCTTTGTAATGCCATTGGATCTTTGCGAAGATCAATGCCTTGATCGCCTTTAAATTCTTCAGCCA
This sequence comes from Chitinophaga pinensis, assembly GCA_945861965.1. GTDB lineage: Bacteria > Bacteroidota > Bacteroidia > UKL13-3 > UKL13-3 > CAMAWM01. The sequence goes on from CAMAWM010000033.1 coordinate 2,046, forward strand.
ACCAATCAATTATTTTATGGTCAAAATCGTCTCCGCCTAAATGAGTATCGCCATCTGTGCTTTTTACTTCAAACACACCATCGCCTAATTCCAATACCGAAACGTCATGCGTTCCACCACCACAATCAAACACTACAATTTTCATGTCTTTGTGGTTTTTATCTAAACCGTAAGCCAATGCTGCAGCAGTTGGTTCGTTGATAATACGCTTTACTGTTAATCCAGCAATTTCGCCTGCTTCTTTTGTAGCTTGACGCTGTGCATCGTTAAAGTATGCTGGAACTGTGATAACAGCTTCTTTCACCTCATGACCTAAATAATCTTCGGCCGTTTTCTTCATTTTTTGAAGCACCATAGCTGAGATTTCTTGAGGAGTGTAAAGTCTTCCATCAATATCTACTCGTGGTGAGTTGTTATCACCTTTTTTAACCGAATAAGGTACACGATTCATTTCAGTTGTAACCTGATCAAAGGTATTTCCCATAAACCTTTTAATAGAATAAATGGTGTTTCTGGGATTGGTTACTGCTTGTCTTTTTGCAGGATCTCCAATTTTGCGTTCACCATCTTTAATAAATGCTACAATCGAAGGTGTTGTTCTGCGACCTTCACTGTTTGAAATAACAACGGGCTCGTTGCCTTCCATTACAGCAACACAACTGTTGGTTGTGCCTAAGTCAATTCCTATTATTTTGCTCATAATTTTAGTTTTAATTTTTTTCTGTAAAATGTCAATGATAATGCCACCCAAATTTTGGCAGTATTTTTAAAAAAAATTGACAGAAAAATAATTAGTTGGATTAAACAGATGCAATTTTTCGGTCTTTATGTCAGCAACTTATTACTGATTAAAACGCAAAAAGCTATTGATTTGAGTTATTGTAGACTGACTAATATTGATTGGAACATCGTTCGAACTACGATTTCGGCTAGTAAAAATTCCAAGTCCATTGGTGATATTACTATACTCTGGCTTTTTTTGTACTATTGATAAAGAAGGTGCACTAATTTGCAACAAATTCTTGAATTCATCCGATCCACCATAAGTTACATATTCAATTCCAATGAATCGTCTTTTTACGTTTGTATTTCCTCCAGGATATCCTGCTGCTTCATCGCTTTCTACAAAGTATTCCCTTAAAACATTATCGATATAATTTTTGCCTTTAAGGGTTAAATTTACCCCTTCTCCCCCATTTCCAGAATACTCAATTCCCTTTTGAAGACTGTAATCAACATATTTTATCGAAAAAATATTTGTATCAATCACACTCATTTCTTTGTAAGTAAATCGGATAAAGGCATCGTATAAATATCCAAATTTTGCTGTAGAATACCTGTACGTAAATACCCACAAATCGCTGTTGGTATAATTTATATTTCCCGACTGAACTTTAGCATCGTGAACCATTGGCGTAATTGAGGTAAAAATATTGCCTGTTGAAGTATCTTTAACTTCAAGCAAGTATGTAACATCTCTGCTATCGTTTTTTGGAATTACAACTACATATAGATAATGTTTATCGCTTGCAAATGTTCCAGCATTTTTAGGAATGCTATCAATTTTTACACAAGTAAAAGTATCGGATTTGTAGCCAAACGAAACATCGTAAATCGTTACTTTTAAGTTTTTAAAATACAAAGAATCACTGATTTGACCTCCTTGATTGGCAGTTGATCCTAAAGCATTTTGATAGGTTTTTTGAATTCGAATGTATTGAACAGGATCGTTTTGATCAAGAAATCCGTAAATAACCGCAGTTTGCTTGTATGGCGCGTTTAATTCAATGTTATTATCGCAAGACAAAAACAAACTGATTGAAAGGAAAAGCAATAAAAAATTCTTCATTTTTAAGAGGTGCGAATATAGCCAAACTATGTCAATGATTATTTAATTGACAGCAATAAATTTTGATTAAAGTTTTTATTATTACTTTTGAAAAATTATGAGTTCGAATAAAGACTATAAAAAAATTACAACTCACAGCTTGCAAGAAATGAAAGTTAGTGGCGAAAAAATTTCGATGCTTACTGCTTACGATTATAGCATGGCTAAAATTTTTGATGCGGCAAAAGTTGATGTGTTGTTAGTTGGCGACTCGGCAAGCAATGTAATGCATGGCCATGAAACAACTTTGCCAATTACATTAGACGAAATGATTTCGCATGCAGCGTCAGTTATTCGTGCGGTAAACAGAGCGTTAGTTGTAGTTGATTTGCCATTTGGCAGCTACCAAGGAAATTCAAAAGAAGCATTGAATTCGTCTATCCGAATTATGAAAGAAGCCGAAGCGCATGCTGTAAAATTAGAAGGTGGCGAAGAAGTAGTCGAATCCATTAAAAGGATTTTAACAGCCGGAATTCCTGTTATGGGGCATTTAGGATTAACGCCACAAAGCATTTACAAATTTGGAACTTACGAAGTGCGAGCAAAGGAAGATGCTGAAGCAGAAAAATTATTAAGCGATGCAAAATTATTAGAAGAATCTGGATGTTTTGCAATAGTTTTAGAAAAAATACCATCGGCTTTGGCTAAAAAAGTAACCGAAAATGCAAAAATTCCTGTCATCGGAATTGGTGCCGGACCAGATGTAGATGGACAAGTATTGGTTAGCCACGACATGCTTGGAATAAATAAAGATTTTTCACCCAAATTTTTACGCAGGTATTTAAACTTATTTGATGAAATAAAAACAGCCGTTGAGAAATATGTTGAGGATGTGAAATCAGTTGACTTTCCAAATGAGAAAGAACAATATTGATTTGCTAATTATTTAGAAGGTGTTAAGAGAAAAAAAATTGGGTATTGAAATGAGTCGACCGTTAACTACATCATCTTCTGATTTACATATTATTTACGAAGACAACCATTTGATAGCAGCTGAAAAGCGTGTTGGTCAAACTGTACAACCTGAGCAAGGAAAACCTACGAGTTTGGAAGAGGAAGTGAAATTATTTTTGAAAAATAAATACAAGAAACCAGGAGATGTTTTCTTGGGCGTAATTCATCGGATTGATATGCCCGTAAGCGGTTTGGTTTTGTTTGCAAAAACAAGCAAAGCGCTAACTCGAATGAATGAAATTTTTCAAAAACGCGAAGTCGAAAAATTTTACTTGGCAAAAGTTCACAACCGTCCGCCAATAGAAAAAGAAATCATCACACATTGGCTAAGAAGAGATGAGAAAAAAAATATGACCAAAGCATTTGATGAAAATGTAAGCAAATCAATTGAAGCAAAATTAGAATACGAAATGGTAGAGCACGATGGCAAATTCTCAATCCTTAAAATCAAACTTCTTACTGGTCGCAAACACCAAATCAGAGCGCAATTGGCGTACATTGGTTGCAGTATTGTTGGCGATATGAAGTACGGTGCGCCATCTTCAAATAAAGACCAAAGCATTTGCCTTCATTCGTACGAATTAAATTTTATACATCCCGTAAAAAACGAAGAATTGCATTTGAAAAGTAATTTACCCAACTGGATAAAAAATATTTACTAAAATAAAAAAACATGACAAGCTGCGGATATGTTTGCCCAAAATGTGAAGGAAAAGGAATTACTGAAGATGGTGAAATTTGCGATTGGTGTAGCTCAGAAAATAAACCAGAAAAAATTAAACTGTATTTTTATATTTCAATCGCGATTCTGCTTTTTCTTTAAGTCTTTCAATAATTAAATCAACAATTCCTGGTGCAATTAATTTTGGATTGTTTTGAGCAAACAATTCCTTAACTTTTTTTTCGTTTACATCAATTCGGTATAAAATATTTCTAAGTTTTTCGAAATCGTTGACAAGTAGAAAAATAATTTTTTCGATTAATAGGTTTTTTGTTATTTCAGAAAATTCATCCCGAATAATCAAATCAAAATTTAATTGAAGTTGTTCGTTTATAAATTCATCTAACTGTGAATTTTCCGTGATCATTAAATTTAATCAACTACAAATTTGCGGCAGATGGTTTTTCCGCTTTCAACAATTTTTATAAAATAAATCCCTTTATTCAGATTGCCAATATCAATTTTTGCAGCTGTTTTGTTGGCATTCCAATCAATTGCAGTTGTAAATTCTTTACCCAAAATATCATAGAAATTAATTTCAGCATTTTTTAAACTCAACTCGCTTTGTAAATTTAAAATTGATTTGGCTGGAACAGGAAAAACCTTAATCGCTTTGTTCAAATCAAAAATTTCTTTGGTTGAAGTATTAAACACACCGATATAATTTGTTTTAACTTGTGTATTGTTTCCAAGTGCGTTGGTTATTTGCAAACTCACAGTATAACTTCCAAGCGCATTGAAAACCACTTTTGGATTTCGACTTACCGGAAATGTACTACCAACATACGAAACTGTGTTTGGCGAAAAAGTCCAAAGCCACGAAGTTGGATTTCCTTCGCTACTGTCTGTAAAACTTACAACACCACCAATTGATGGCTTAGTAATATCCGCTCCAAAACGAGCAACAGGTCCTGCTTGAATATTGATGCAGTTTGAACGAAGTGTATCATCCGAACCGCCTTCATAAACTACCCGAAGACGAACTGAATACAAGCCGATTGTTGAAAATAAAACCTGTGGATTTTGACTTGTTGCAGATGTTCCAGCAGTATATGTAAATGTGTTTGGTGTAATGGTCCATTGCCACGATTTTGGTGGAGCCGGTAAAATTTTACTTTGATCTGTAAATCTTATTGTGTCGCGATAGGTTCCTACAAATTTATTTGCAGTAAATCTTGCATTATTTACAAATGCTTCTGGACGAAAACGATCTTTATATCGTGTTGTAATTCCTGCACCAGCCAATCCGCCACTTGTTACTGTTACCTCTAAAATTGGAAATCTTTCGCCTTTTGCCCACCAAGTATAAACTGTTCGGTTATTAGGTATTGCGATAGGAAAAGGAATTGCTGTAATTAGTATTGAATCTGTTTCATTAATCACTGCTTTAATACGAATGCAACTAAAAGTTCCATAAGGTGTAGTTATAGTTCCCCAAGCATCAACTGATGAAACGCGTTTCCCTTGTTGGCTAAAACTTCCAAGAGTTGGCAAATTAAAACTACCTTTAAACAAACAACTATCTACATCGCCAAAATCAAGCGGAAATTTATAAATGGTATCCTTTGGATTCATTTGCATACCAATAGGCAATCCTTGAACTTTTGCGCCTCTTCCAACCATTACACTAGAACCCGCAGTATTTTTATAAAAAGAATACACATCTGAAAAACTTATTCCCAATGCACCACCTAAACCACCAACATTTATATTATCAGGTAATCCGTAAGTTGCTCCAGAAAAATACAAAACATAGGGAGTATTTAAAGGCGCAAAATGTTTTTGGATATCTTGTCCTGTATTTACCATGTTTGAAAAATTCCAGATTTGATTAGCCCCTGCTTGTGTTAGCATTGCTGCAGTAATACTTGACGAAGTGCTGTATCTCAAAGTATCGTTTACGCGTGGCATATCTGCATTCAAAATCGTAATTGGAGTTTGAGAAAAAGCAAGTATTGCTAGCAGTAAACTAAACAAACTGAAAAGTATTTTTTTCATTCTTTTTACTATTAATCAAACGCAAGATACTAAAATCCTTTTCAAATACGAATGAATTAGCGATTTGCTTAAATTAATTTACTGCCGTTTGGAACTTCGGTTTGTGGCTGAGCAATAATTATTTCTCCGTTTTCATCGGCAAAGCCCGTGAGTAAAAACTCCGAAATAAAATTTGCAATTTGCTTGGGTTGAAAGTTTAACACTCCAATAATTTGTTTTCCAATTAATTCTTCTTTCGAATATTTTTTTGTGATTTGCGCTGAACATTTTTTCACTCCAAACTCGCCAAAATCTGCCCAAACTTTGTATGCTGGTTTTTTTGCTTCTGCAAAATCTTCTGCTTTTATTATCGTACCAATACGCAGTTCAACTTTTTCAAAATCGTTCCAATTGATTTGATTCATTTGTATAAAAGATTAAACCACAACATTCACAATTTTTCCTTTTACAAAAACAATTTTTTTAGGCTGTTTTCCTTCCAACCATTTTAAAACAATTTCATCAGCCAATACAGTTTGTTCAATTTCTTGTTGATTTGAATTTAAGCTAAACTCAATATTGCTGCGGTGTTTCCCATTGATTGAAATTGGATAACTAAAGGTATCCAACACTAAATATTCGGGATTAAAAGTAGGATAACTTGCAAACGAAATGCTGCTTTCGTTTCCTAAAACTTGCCACAATTCTTCAGCAACATGTGGCGCATAAGGCGATATACAAATAAGAAAATCAGTCAGCATTTTTCGTTTGTTACATTTTAATTCTATGAGTTCATTTACACAAATCATACATGTTGAAACAGAAGTGTTGAATGAAAAGTTTTCGATATCCTCGGCAATTTTTTTAATTGTTTTATGCAAGGATTTTAACTCTTCTTTTGTTGGTTCTTCATCGTTCACAAGTAGATTTCCGTCTTTGTCAAAAAACAAACGGAACATTTTTTTCAAAAATCTGTGAACTCCTTCAATTCCTTGTATATTCCATGGTTTGCTTTGCTCCAAAGGGCCAAGAAACATTTCGTACATTCGCAAAGTATCAGCTCCATATTCGTCAACAATATCATCCGGATTTACAACATTGAATTTCGATTTTGACATTTTTTCGATTTCCATTTCAAAATCAAATCCGAGCGTTGAATCAAATAAATTATTTGCGACATCCAAACCAAGCAATTTAAAATCTTGACATTCGATTGTTTCTAAAAATTCATCTTTTTTTGAAATATCTAATTTGGCAAATGAGCTGAAAAAATTATGCGCATAAGGAACTCTTATTTTCTTTAAATCAAGATTGGGTTCTAATGAAATATGATTTGGACAAACTAATTTATTTTTAAAATCGACATAAGTAAAAAAACTTTGTCCTTGAATCATTCCTTGATTTATTAATTTTTTGGCGGGCTCATCAAAAGGAATTAATCCCAAGTCGAATAAAAATTTAGTCCAAAATCTAAAATACAATAAATGCCCAGTAGCATGTTCGCTTCCGCCAATGTATAAATCAACTTGTTTCCAATAATTCAAAGCATTTTTTCCTGCAAATTCATTGCTGTTTTCAGGATCCATGTATCGCAAATAATACCAAGACGAACCCGCCCAACCAGGCATTGTTGTCAATTCGTATGGATGACCTTCTTTGGTGTTAAAATCTTTTGCTCGTGCTAAAGGTGGCTCACCCGTTTCTGTCGGAAGGTATTTATCAATTTCGGGCAACAACAATGGCAACTCTTTTTCATCCAATGTGTAAGGAATTCCATCGCGATAATAAACCGGAATGGGTTCGCCCCAATAGCGTTGTCTTCCAAAAATCGCATCGCGCAAACGGAAATTAATTTTTCCGGATCCTAACTTATTTTTTTCGATTTCGCTTATTGATTTTTTGATTGCATCTTTAACTTCCAAACCATTTAAAAAATCGGAGTGGATGCATATCCCCATTTTTTCATCGTAAGACGATTCGTTAAAATCCCAATCCATACTTGGCTTAATTACAATTGGTATTTCCAATTTAAAATGTTTTGCAAACGAAAAATCTCTTGTGTCGTGAGCCGGAACGCCCATTACAGCACCTGTTCCATATCCTGCCAAAACATAATCGCCAATCCAAATCGGAAGTGCTTTGCCCGAAAAAGGATGTGTTGCAAATGCGCCTGTAAATTGTCCTGTGATTTTTTTTACTTCTGATTGTCGCTCACGTTCGCTTCTGTTTTTTGCGAAGTGAATATATTCATCAACGGCTTTTTTATTTTCAGAAGTAGTAATAGTTTCTATCAATTGATGTTCGGGAGCAAGTGTTAAAAACGAAACTCCAAAAACGGTATCGGGGCGAGTTGTAAAAACAGTGATTTCAGAATTTGAGTTTTGAATGTTGAAAGCAATTGATGCGCCTTCACTTTTTCCAATCCAATTTTTTTGTGATTCCTTTAAACTATCTGTCCAGTCTAATTTTTCAATAGCGTGCAATAATCTATCGGCATACGAAGTAATTCTCAAACTCCATTGCATCATTAATTTTCTTTCTACTGCATGTCCTCCGCGCTCGCTTACCCCTTCTTTTACTTCATCGTTTGCCAAAACAGTTCCAAGCGCAGGACACCAGTTTACATAACTCTCGGCCAAATAAGCCAAACGAAAATTCATTAACTCATTTGATTTTTCTAGTTCTGATAATTCATTAAATAATTTTTCCGAATTACCAATTTTAAAAATATTTTTTTTGCTTATAAACTTTTCAATTAACGTTTCAATTGGTTCTGCTTTATCTGTTTTTGGATTATACCATGAATGAAATAATTTTATAAAAATCCATTGTGTCCATTTGTAAAACTTAGGATCCGAAGTTCTCAGTTCTCTGCTCCAATCGTAACTGAAACCCATTTTATCTAACTGCTGACGATAGCGATTTATATTTTGTTCGGTAGTAATTGCAGGATGCTGTCCCGTTTGAATTGCATATTGCTCGGCTGGCAAACCAAAGCTGTCGTAGCCCATTGGATGCAACACATTAAATCCTTTCAACCTTTTGTAACGCGAGTAAATATCAGATGCAATATATCCCAACGGATGTCCAACATGCAAACCCGCTCCGCTTGGATACGGAAACATATCAAGCACATAATACGTGGGTTTGCTTTGATCTTCAGTTACACAATTAATTTTATTTTCAGCCCAAATTTGCTGCCACTTTTCTTCTATTATTTTATGATTGTATTCCTTGTTCATTTTTAAAAATCAAACATACCAAAATTGATATTTTATTCTGCTAAAGATTCGCAAAATAGAATTAACACAAGCTTTTTCAAAACTGTGGATTGTATTTATTTGCGTTTGACTTTTGATGGTTTAATTTCGCTTCAATAAAATCAATCCTAAATATTGGAATCAAACGCTACGAAAACAAAACGAAAACGTAAGTTCACTTACTTATCATCCATCATCAGCATTGCAATGGTTTTATTCATGCTTGGCTTGTTTGGAATCATCTATAAATTATCCGGAAATTTAACTTCACTAATTAAAGAAAATGTTCGAATAAGTGCTTATTTGATTGATAATGCCGAAACCGAACTCATTAATCAAACGCTTGAAAAAATAAAGTTAATGGAAGAAATAAAAGAAGTTCGTTTTATTTCAAAAGAGCAAGCAGCGCTTGAACAATCAAGAGAAATGGGCGAAGACATTGTTGGTTTTCTTGGTTACAATCCGTTGCCATCCACCATCGAAATTAGTTTAAAAGCAAATTTTGTTGGCAGCAAAAATTTAGAAAATGTGAAACAGAAACTAAGCGCAATTTCAATTATTTCGGAAGTAAATTTACAACAACTTGCATTTGAAAAAGTAGATAAAAATCTAAATTCATTGGCATTTATTTTAATTGGCATTGCCATTCTATTTGTCCTCATTTCAATTGTTTTAATTAACAATACCGTACGCTTAAATATTTTTGCTCGAAGATTTTTAATTAAAAGCATGCAATTGGTTGGCGCTACACACTGGTTTATAATTAAACCTTTTGCAAAACGTGGAATTTTAAACGGACTTTACGGTGGATTGATTGCAGTAACATTGCTTGTAGGATTGCTGAGTGTACTTCCCAATTGGGTTTCGCAAATCGAAATTTTATATGACAGACAAAGTTTTGCAATTTTATTTATTGTGCTTATTCTTGCGGGCATTATCATCAGCTTTTTAAGCAGTTGGTTTAGTGCCAAACGCTTTTTAAAAATTAAAATTGAAGATTTGTATTAAAATTTAGAAATAACAATCCATGACAAACAAAAAAATAAATCTAAAAAAGACAAGCGATACCTCTGAAGGTGTTTTTTTATTCGGCAAATCAAATTATACATTAATGATAATTGGAATCGTAATTATCATCCTCGGATTTGTATTAATGAGTGGAACTGAGGATATTTTTAGCACAACAAAACTGACCGCAGCACCCATACTTGTATTGCTTGGTTTTGTGATCGAAGTGTTTGCAATTATGCAAAAACCCAAATCAAATTAGTTTAGCAATAAAAATCCAACTTGCTTTTTGGCAACTGCTCAATGACAATTTTTCAAGCCATAATTCTTGCAATTATTGAAGGAATTACGGAGTATCTTCCGGTTTCATCTACAGGACACATGATTATTGCCTCTGCCGTTTTAGGCATGCCACCCGATGATTTTGTAAAATTTTTTACTGTCAATATTCAATTGGGCGCCATACTTTCAGTGGTGGTTTTATATTTCAAAAGATTTTTTAAGTCCTTTGATTTTTACTACAAATTAATTGTTGCGTTTATTCCTGCAGCACTATTTGGAGTTTTATTCAACGACAAAATCGATTCGCTTTTAGAGAGTCCTTTAACCGTTTCGATTGCCTTGTTAGTTGGCGGAATTATTTTACTTTTTGTTGACAAATGGTTTGATAAAAACGAAAGCGATGGCGCAACTAAAATAAATTTTAAAGACGCATTCATCATCGGATTGTTTCAATGCATTTCAATGATTCCAGGAGTGTCGCGAAGTGCAGCAACAATTATTGGAGGACTATCCCAAAAATTAAATCGAAAAACGGCCGCTGAGTTTTCGTTTTTTCTTGCTGTTCCAACCATGTTTGGCGCTTCGGCAAAAAAAATAGTGGACATCTACCAAGAAAAATCGCTCGACTTTTTTACTGCCGATCGGATTCAACTTTTATTCATCGGAAATATTGTGGCTTTTTTAGTTGCCATGTTAGCTATTAAAGCATTTATAAATTATTTGACCAAATACGGTTTTAAACTTTTTGGTTGGTATCGCATACTTGTTGGTTCAAGTATTCTAATCCTATTGGCTTCAGGTTTTAGTTTGAGTGTGGCTTGACAAAAAAAATAATTGGCAATGACTATTGATTTACAAAACGGCACAGTTCTGCTAATCAACAAACCACTTGGCTGGACAAGTTTTGATGCGGTAAATAAAATCAAACACAGCATTTTAAAATACCAAAGATTAAATGCCGAATCGCAAAACTTAACTACACAAAAAGTGCGCTTGCGCGTTGGCCATGCCGGAACATTAGATCCCTTGGCTACAGGTTTATTAATCGTTTGTGTTGGAAAAGAAACCAAAAATATTTCCAATTACATGGGCTTAGAAAAAGAATACACTGGAAGTTTTTTTATGGGCGCTACTCGGCCTTCATTTGACAAGGAAACAGAAATAGATCAAACTTTTGAAACTTTTCAAATTACAGAACACTTACTTTTTGAAACTGCTAAAAAATTCATTGGTGAGCAAATGCAAAATCCACCTATATTTTCAGCAATTAAAAAAGATGGCAAAAAATCATACATAGCTGCACGAAAAGGGGAAGATTTAAAACTAGCTGCTAGAAAAATTCAAATTCATAATTTTGAAATCACAAAGATAGAAATGCCCCTTGTGTTTTTTAAAATTGTATGCAGCAAAGGAACTTATATCCGCTCTATTGCTAACGATTTTGGCAAAGCGCTAAATTGCGGTGCTTACCTCGATAGTTTGTGCCGAACAAAAATTGGTGATTTTAAACTTAACGATGCGCTTGAAGTGGAGGAATTTGAAAAGAAAATACCCTTAATTATCAAACCCCAGCTCTAATAATATTTAAAGCTCCTCCCGCTTTAAACCATTCAATTTGTTGTGCGTTGTAAGTATGATTTACTTTTATTTCATTTTTGCTTTCGTCAGCATGATTCAAAACCAACGTTAGCGGAGTGTTTTCAGAAAAATTTGTCAATCCTAAGATATCTAGTGTATCGTTTTCCTGAATTTTTTCGTAATCGTTTTTATCTGCAAAAGTAAGAGCCAACATTCCTTGTTTTTTTAAATTGGTTTCGTGAATGCGTGCAAACGATTTTACTAAAACTGCACGAACTCCCAAAAATCGAGGTTCCATTGCAGCATGTTCTCGCGATGAACCTTCGCCATAATTTTCATCTCCAACTACAATAGTTCCAATTCCGTTTGCTTTATAATCTCGTTGCACTTTTGGCACCGAGTCGTAATTTCCTGTCAATTGATTTTTAACCGAATCGGTTTTGTCGGTAAAAAAATTTACAGCACCAATTAGCATATTGTTCGAAATATTATCCAAATGTCCACGGTATTTCAACCAAGGTCCAGCCATCGAAATGTGATCGGTGGTGCATTTGCCTTTTGCTTTAATCAGTAATTTCAAACCCATTAAATCAATTTTTTCCCAAGCTGCAAATGGCTCAAGCAATTGCAAGCGATCTGAACTTGCTGAAACCAATACTTCGATTGTAGTTCCATCCTTAGCCGGAGCAATAAAACCAGCATCTTTAACTTCAAAACCATTTGGCGGCAAATCAACACCCATCGGCTCATCAAGCATTACTTCATCGCCAAAATTATTTATTAGTTTATCTTTTAATGGATTGAATGATAAACTTCCTGCAATGGTCATTGCGGTTACAATTTCGGGCGAAGCCACAAATGCATGTGTATTCGCATTGCCATCGTTTCGTTTTGCAAAATTTCGGTTAAACGAAGTGATGATTGAATTTTTTTTGTTGGGATCGTTTGTGTGTCTAGCCCACTGACCAATACATGGTCCGCAAGCATTGGCCAAAACCACTCCACCCATTTTTTCAAATGTATTTAAAAACCCATCGCGATCAACGGTATAACGAACCAATTCGCTTCCAGGTGTAATGGTAAATTCTGCTTTTACAGTCAAATGTTTATCTACTGCTTGTTGCGCCAAAGATGCAGCACGCGAAATATCTTCGTAACTTGAATTGGTGCAAGATCCAATCAATCCAACATCCAATTTATCGGGCCAATTATTTTCTTTTACCGCTGCAGCAAATTTAGAAAGCGGCCATGCCAAATCAGGCGTAAACGGACCGTTAATATGTGGTTCTAATTCAGATAAATTTATTTCGATTACAGAATCAAAATATTTTTCGGGCTGTTCATATACTTCCAAATCGCCTGTTAAATCGTTCGCAATTTTATCGGCCAAATCTGCAATTTCATTTCTATTGGTTCCGCGTAAATAATTTGCCATTTGCACATCGTAACCAAAAATGGATGTAGTTGCACCAATTTCAGCTCCCATGTTACAAATTGTTCCTTTGCCGGTGCAGGAAAGCGATTGTGCGCCTTCACCAAAATACTCAACTATTGCACCCGTTCCGCCTTTTACAGTTAGGATACCAGCAACTTTTAAAATAACATCTTTTGCTGATGTCCAACCATTGAGTTTTCCTGTTAATTTAATACCTATCAACTTAGGAAATTTTAATTCCCAAGGCAATCCTGCCATCACATCGCAAGCATCTGCACCACCTACACCAATGGCTATCATTCCCAAACCACCTGCATTTACAGTATGCGAATCGGTTCCAATCATCATTCCTCCTGGAAATGCGTAATTTTCAATAACTACTTGGTGAATTATACCTGCACCGGGTTTCCAAAATCCAATTCCATATTTATCCGAAACAGAAGTTAGAAAATCATATACCTCTTTGTTTTTATCGTTTGCAGTTGCCAAATCTGCAATTGCACCTTCTTTTGCCTGAATTAAATGGTCGCAATGCACTGTTGAAGGAACAGCAACTTTAGTTCTTCCGGCTTGCATAAATTGGAGCAATGCCATTTGAGCAGTTGCATCTTGCATGGCAACTCTATCGGGCGCAAAATCAACATAACTTTCGCCTCGCTGGTAATTTATTGTTGCCTCATTTTGGCTAAGATGAGAATATAAAATTTTTTCGGTAAGTGTAAGAGGTTTGTTTACAATTTTTCGTGCTGATGCAATACGCTTATTCATGCTGGCGTAAACAGCTTCAATCATATTTAAATCAAATGCCATTGTAAAAAGTGTTGTATAAAAAAAGTGTGCGCAATTTAGCAAAATTTTGCGGACGAAAAAAACATGAATCAATTATAAAGTACAGATGTTCTTAGTTTCAAATCATTATTTTTTTACATTTGCATTTTTTAGCTAAACAATTTAATGAGCAGAGTATATTTTGATAATGCCGCTACTACACCAATAGCAAAAGAAGTTATTGATGCAATGGTAAAAGTAATGGAACTTGATTTTGGAAATCCATCATCGGTACATGCACCTGGTAGAAAGGCACGAACTATAATTGAAGAATCGCGAAAGTCTGTGGCTAAAGCATTGAACTGTTCGCCTGGCGAAATATTTTTTACTTCGTGTGGAACAGAAGCCGACAACATGGGCATTCGGAAATCTGTTGATTGTTGCGGCATTAAAAATATAATTACATCCGCTATTGAGCACCATGCGGTTTTGCATACCGTTGAAGAATTAGAAAAGTCGGGAAGAATAAAAATGCACCTTGTTAATTTGCTCGAAAACGGACATGTAGATTTAAATCACCTAGAGGAATTATTGCAACAAAATTCAAATGTTTTAATAAGTCTGATGCATGCAAACAATGAAATTGGCAACATGCTTGATTTAGAAAAAGTTTCAGAACTGGCAGAAAAATACAAGGCATTGTTTCATTGCGATACGGTTCAAACAATTGGGCATTACGACTTTGATTTATCAAAACTAAACATTCATTTTTTGGCTGGTTCGGCACATAAATTTAACGGACCAAAGGGAATTGGGTTTATTTACATAAATCACAAAACCAAAATTACACCTTATATAACTGGTGGTTCGCAAGAACGAAATATGCGTGCAGGTACTGAAAATATTTACGGCATTGCTGGATTGTCAAAAGCGCTAGAAATGGCGACTCAAAACCTGGAAAATGAAATAAAACATATTCAGGAAATCAAAACCTACATGATAGATCAGTTAAAAGAGAAAATGAATGGTGTTGATTTTAATGGCGATACCGAAGGAAATTCACTTTGTACGGTTTTAAATGTTTCCTTTCCTCCAAGCTCAATCAACGAAATGATTCTTTTTAAATTAGATATTGCTGGCATTTCGGCAAGCGGAGGAAGTGCTTGTACAAGTGGCTCCAATGCGGGCTCGCATGTAATGAAAGCTATTAAAGCAAATCCTGAAAGAGCTGCAGTTCGATTCTCGTTTGGGAAATACAATACAAAGGCAGAAGTTGATTTTGTAGTAATCAAACTGATTGAAATGTTTCAGGTGAAAAAGTCTGTTGAAGCGTAAAATATTCTCAGCATGAAAAAAAACCTATTTCTTTTCCTGCTTTTTTTTCAAACCCTTTTTCTTTTTTCTCAAACTATATCCCTTCAAAAAATTGCAGAAGGAATTACTTCGCCCGTAGCTATGGCAAATGCTGCCGATGGAAGCAACCGCCTGTTTATTTGCGAGCAACATGGCCTTGTACGCATCATAAGAAATAACCAATTGCTCGAACATCCTTTTCTGGATATAAAAGAAAAAATTATCAGGCAAATGAACCTTTATTCCGAGCGCGGATTATTGGGAATTGCTTTTCATCCCAAATTTAAAAGCAATCGTAAGTTTTACGTTTATTATAGCGCCAAAAGCATCAAAAGCGAAAGCAATCATAAAAGTGTAATAGCTGAATATTTAGCCTCAAGCACTAATTCAGACAAAGCCGACAAAAATTCGGGAAGAATAATTTTG
The DNA here is from genome assembly GCA_945861965.1 of Chitinophaga pinensis. Lineage (GTDB taxonomy): Bacteria > Bacteroidota > Bacteroidia > UKL13-3 > UKL13-3 > CAMAWM01. The sequence continues at coordinate 17,696 of CAMAWM010000033.1, forward strand.
GAAGTTGAACAACCTGAATCGAACCACAACGGAGGGCAAATGGCTTTTGGTTCTGATGGATTTTTATATATAGGTTTGGGCGATGGTGGCGGTGCAAACGATGAGCACGGCAAGACAGGAAACGGGCAAAACCTCAACACACTCTTAGGCAAAATCATACGAATTGATGTAAATACCTCAAGTGCTTACAAAATTCCTGCTGATAATCCCTTTGTAGGGAAACCTGGGCTTGATGAAATTTGGGCTTATGGGCTTCGAAATCCCTGGAAATTTTCACTTGATAAAGTTACAAAACGCCTTTTTTGTGCCGATGTGGGGCAGAACACCTGGGAAGAAGTAGATATTATTGAAAAAGGAAAAAACTACGGCTGGAGGGTAATGGAAGCTGGACATTGTTTCAACCCTGAATACAATTGCAACCAAAGAGGGCTTGAAATGCCTATAGCTGAGTATAATCATAGCGAGGGAATAAGCATTACCGGAGGCTATGTTTACAGGGGTGCAAAAAAAGATTTTTATGGCAAATATATTTTTGCCGATTGGCGCGAAAAGCTTTTTATGTTGACCGAGCAAAGCAATAAAAGCTGGAAATTTGAAACGCTTTCTTTGCCCAATTTGGAAGGTAATATATATATAAATAGCATGGGCGAAGATGAAAACGGAGAGATTTATTTACTCACCCTCAAAGGTATAGGCCCGGCTAAACCTCAGGGAGTGGTTTACAAAATTGTATTTTAAAGCGCATGTTTTCAGTCATAAATTATTTTTTACAACGGCTTGTTTTAGCAAATAAATTTCAGATATTTGCAGCCCTTATTTAAGAAAAATATGAAAGTTTGTGATATAACAGGAAAAAGAGCAATGTCGGGAAACAACGTTTCGCACTCTAATACAAAGACAAAGAGACGCTTCTACCCTAATTTGCAGGATAAAAAATTCTTTATACCAGAAGAAGGCAAATGGATAAAATTGCGTGTTTCGGCAAAAGCAATTAAAACAATTAGCAAAAATGGCATTAGTGCCGTTTTGAGAAAATCAGGATTATCAGCATAAATAAAGCAGAAAGAAAATGGCAAAAAGAGGAAATAGAATTCAGGTTATTATGGAATGTACCGAGCACAAAGATTCGGGAATGCCTGGAACATCACGTTACATTACTACCAAAAACAAGAAGAATACTACTGAGCGTTTAGAGCTTAAAAAGTACAATTCAGTATTGAGAAAAGTTACAGTTCACAAAGAAATCAAATAGTAAATAATTATAAATTGTCATGGCAAAGAAAGTTGTAGCAACACTAAAAACAGGATCAGGAAAAGATTATGCAAAAGTATATCGCGCAGTAAAAAACAAAAAAGGCGCTTATTCTTTTAAAACTGAAATTATACCTAACGAAAACGTTAAAAATTATTTTAAAGCTTAATTTCCAATCAAAAATATTTTGAAAGCATTCTGAATCTTTCAGGATGCTTTTTTTTTGAAACAATAAAACCAAATGGGAATATTCAATTTTTTCAGCAAAGAGAAACTCGATACTGGTCTTGAAAAAACCAAACTCAACCTGTTTGGAAAAATAAGCAAAGCACTTGTTGGAAAAAGCTCTGTTGATGATTCTTTTTTAGACGAATTGGAAGAAATATTGGTTTCGTCTGATGTTGGAATTGAAACTACATTAAAAATAATTGAACGACTACAAAAACGAGTTGCAACAGACAAATACATTGTAAGTAGCGAACTGAACAATTTATTAAAAGATGAAATCACCTTGCTGCTTGAAGAAAACAGGAGCGAAATTCCAACTGATTTCGAAAACCTAAAAGGCATAAAACCTTATGTAATTATGGTAGTTGGCGTTAATGGTGTTGGCAAAACAACAACCATTGGAAAGTTGGCAAATCAATTTAAAAAAGCAGGAAAAAAAGTAGTGTTGGGTGCTGGCGATACATTTCGTGCGGCTGCAGTTGCGCAATTAAAAATTTGGGGCGAAAGAAACGAGGTGCATGTAGTTGAAAACGGAATGAATGCAGACCCCGCTAGCGTTGCTTTTGATACGGTTAAATATGCCAACGAAAACAATATAGACATTGCAATTATAGACACAGCAGGAAGACTTCATAACAAAATAAATTTGATGAATGAATTGTCGAAAATAAAACGAGTGATGAGCAAAATTATTACTGACGCACCACACGAAATTTTATTGGTACTAGATGCGTCAACTGGTCAAAACGCATTTGAACAAGCCAAACAATTTATAGCTGCAACGGAAGTAAATGCTTTGGCATTAACAAAATTAGATGGCACAGCCAAAGGCGGTGTTGTAATTGGTGTTGCTGATCAATTTAAAATTCCGGTAAAATACATTGGTGTTGGCGAAGGAATTGATGATTTGCAATTATTTAATAAAAAAGAGTTTGTTGATTCCTTGTTTAAGAATTGATATTCCAGTTCAGATTTAATGAAAACTAAAAAGGCAAATAGTATAAATATTATCACGCTTGGCTGCAGCAAAAACACTGTAGACAGCGAAGTGATGTATAGCCAACTCAAAGCAAATAATATTAAAGTAACACACGAAAGCAATACTTCTGATGCAAATATTATAGTAATAAATACCTGTGGATTTATTGAAAATGCAAAAGCCGAAAGCATAAACACCATTCTTCATTATGCTGAAGAAAAAGAAAAAGGGAAGATTGATAAATTATATGTTACAGGCTGTTTATCGCAACGCTACAAACCAGATTTGGAAAAAGAAATTCCAAATGTTGATGAATATTTTGGGACGCAACATCTGCCAGAACTCTTAAAAGCGTTAGGCGCAAATTACAAACACGAATTGATTGGCGAACGACTTTTAACTACTCCACAACATTATGCTTATCTAAAAATATCGGAAGGATGTGATCGGCCTTGTTCGTTTTGTGCAATTCCGATTATGCGTGGGAAACACGTTTCAAAAAGTTTTGAGCAAATTGAAACCGAAGTAAAAGGTTTGGTTAAAAACGGAACGAAAGAAATTTTACTCATAGCACAAGACAGCACATATTACGGATTGGATTTATATGGCGATAGAAAATTAGCCGAACTTTTAAAACGTATTTCTGATATTGATGGCGCAGAATGGATTCGTTTGCATTATGCATATCCAAGTCAGTTTCCAATTGAAGCGCTTGATGTAATTAACGAACGAAATAATATTTGCAAATACATTGACATTCCATTGCAACATGCTAGCGACAACATGCTAAAAATTATGCGAAGAGGAATTACGGCAAGCCGAACACAAGAAGTAGTTGATACCATTCGCGAAAAAGTTCCTGGCATTGCAATTCGGACAACTTTAATTGCTGGACATCCTGGCGAAACCGAAAAAGATTTTGTTGAATTGTGTGAGTTTGTTGAACGAAATAGATTTGACCGACTTGGAATTTTTACCTACAGCCACGAAGAAGGAACACATGCTGGATCATTGATTGATGATGTACCACAGAATATAAAAGAAGAGCGTGCAGCAAGTATCATGGAAATTCAACAGGGCATTTCTTCAGAAATAAATCAACAAAAAATTGGAAAAACTTTTCAAGTTTTGTTTGATAGAAAAGAAGGAAACAATTGGGTGGGAAGAACCGAATTTGATAGCCCAGAAGTAGACAACGAAGTTTTGGTTGACGCAAAAAATAATTTTGTTCGATTAGGCGATTTTGCAAATGTAAAAATTACATCAGCCGAAGAATTTGATTTGTTAGGAGACGTTGTTTAAAGCGAGAAGAAAACTTTTCAATTTCTCAAAAGCAATTGCTCGGTGACTGATTTTATTTTTTTCTTCCAAATTCATTTCAGCTAAAGTTTTCGAAAATCCCTTTGGCAAAAAAATTGGATCGTATCCAAATCCAGCATTTCCCTTTTTTTCTGTGATTATTTCTCCTTCCAAAAATCCTTCAAACAAAATTTCTTTGCCTTCAAATAGCAATGCAATTGTTGTTACAAATTTTGCTTTTCGATTGTTGTTTTGAATAAGATTTCGCAATAACAAATCCATATTTTTATCTGCATTTTTTTCAACGCCAGCATAGCGTGCGCTTAAAACTCCAGGAGCGCCATTCAACGCATCCACCAACAAACCAGTATCATCGGCAAAGCAGCTTTGCTTTGTTTTATCAAAAACAAATCTTGCTTTTATTAATGCGTTTTCAGTTAATGTTTTTCCGTACTCTTCAATTTCATCAAAAATTCCAACATCGTTTAAGGATTGAATTTTGATTTTTCCATCCAACAAAGCCGAAATTTCATTTACTTTATTTTGATTGTGTGATGCAAATAATAAGTTCATTGTAAAAAATATTTAAAGCATTTTTTTAATCCCATTATTCCACAATGCAGATTTTGCTTGTTGGTTTTGTGTGTACTCAGTTAGTGTTGCCGCTTTCAACAATTGAGTACTTCTGATATTTGCAATCTGATTGTTTTCCATTTTCCATTCTTCGTTTTTTACCAATTCGTCACAACCCCAAACTATCATTTTCAAGGGCTTCATCGAAAGTATAATATCACTCAACTTTGCATTTTCATTTTGTGCAATATTGACTAAAGCAATATCCTCTAGCTTAATTTTTAGTCCTGATGAAATTATATTCATCAACAAGCTCATTTCTGCATCATGCAACTGCGTTTCAGGGCTTGAATCAAAGACAAAAACAAAGCGTAATTTATTGCTTCCTTCGTACTTGTATTGTTTAATATTTTGTTTTTCTTTGACACAATAAAATTCATCGAATAGCATTTCGACAAATTCATAATTAACTTGATTCATTTTATAAAAATTTATGGCTGCAATTTCAGTTAAAATCAGCAAAACATCAAAATCAAAAATCCACGAATGCGATTTTAATAATACCGAATTCGGAAAAATATTTAGCGATCATATGTTTCGTGTTGATTATGCCGATGGCAAATGGCTAGAGCCACACATATTGCCTTTTGGACCCATATCCATTTCTCCAGCACTTTCTAGCATTCATTACGGGCAATCGATTTTTGAAGGCATGAAAGCATTTAAAGATCAACAAGGAAATGCACAATTGTTTCGACCATTGGATAATCACAAACGATTTAATTTATCGGCCGAACGAATGGGAATGCCAACCATTTCGGAAGAATTGTTTTTAGCTGGATTGTTTGAGGTTGTAAATTTGGATCAACATTGGATTCCAACCAAAGAAGCCAGTGCCCTTTATCTTCGTCCTTTCATGTTTGCTACAGATGATTTTATTGGCGTTCGCCCATCAAACAATTATTCGTTTATGATTTTTTGTTGCCCAGTTAGCAGCTATTATCCAAAGCCAATAAAAGTTAGAGTAGAAGAAAAATATGTTCGTGCATTCGATGGCATGGCAGGATTTGCAAAAGCTGCAGGAAACTATGGAATCAGTATGTTGCCAACCATCAATGCAAAAAAAGATGGCTACGATCAAATCATTTGGACCGATGGAAGAGAGCATAAATATGTGGAAGAAAGTGGCACCACCAATTTGTTTTTTGTATTGGAAGAAAAAACAATTCTAACACCTGCACTTGATGGAAATATTTTGAATGGCATAACACGCGATAGTTGTATAAAACTTTTGCGCGATGCCGGTTTTGAAGTACTGGAAAAACACGTTTCGATGGAAGAAATTTTTTCTTGTTACAAAGAAGGAAAACTTACAGAT
>CAMAWM010000034.1 GCA_945861965.1 Chitinophaga pinensis
AATGCAGCCACTACCGTTCAGGCAGATGCGGCTGAGCAACTTATTAAAGTTACTTACCGTGCATTACAAGATGTAAGAAACTGCGTACGATTTATGAAATCAAATGCCTCAACTTATAAAATTAACACCAATAAGATTTGTGTTGGTGGCCAAGGCACAGGAGGATATATTGTATTAGGTTTGGCAACAATTGATAAAAGATCTGAAATAGAATCAAATCCTAAATTTCAAAGAAGTAATTTCTCGCCAATGGTAAGTGTTGATACACTTGGAGATTGGAAAGGAATAGGCGGAGCGCCTTATTTTAATTATAGTGGAGATCCAACTATTAATTCAGATGTACAAATGGTGTTTAATTATGGTGGCGCATTGGCTGATTCTGCTTGGTTAGAAGCAAACAGTTTGCCAATGATTGGCATTCAATCAAAAGGTGATATTTTTGCTCCATACAATACAGGAAATGTTGTAGTGCCAACTACTGGTATTACTGTTATACCAAATGCATCAGGCGCTGGAGATTTTATTCCTAGTGCAAATGCAAAAGGTGTAAATACTAAAATGAATGCAAAAAATTATACTGATCCATTTACAGTTCGTGCAATGCAAGCTTCAGGTGGTGTAAAAGCTGTATTTCCATTTATCACTTCATTCCCAATTGATGGCTCTCCATGGGAATGGTGGGATATCGCAACTGCACAAGCAATAACAGCTGTAATGTATCAAGGATACCCAGTTCCAGCAAATGGTCGTGCGGCAGATTCATTATCAAGACTTACAAACCCAACAATGTCGGCTGCAAAAGCTAGAGCATACATTGACACAATTCAAGGATTTGTTTGTCCTAGAATTGCAACTCAGTTGGATTTGATTTCTGCACCTTCTACATCAGTTAAAGAAATCAGTAACATCAATAACATACTTTCAGTTTATCCAAATCCTGCAAACACAAATGTTAACATTAGTGTTGACATTACTAAAGCAGGTATTTCTGAAATTAATTTGATGGATGTTGCAGGTAAAATTATTTCTACAATTAGCGAAGTTAATGCTCACGATTACAATTTGAATTTATCAAATATGAGTCAGGGAATTTACTTTGTGAATGTAAAATTAACGAATGGTGTTTCGGCAACTAAACGTTTGATGATAAACTAAAATTTATTTTTATTTGAAGAAAATCCCTCAAAGAAATTTGAGGGATTTTTTTTATTTCAATGCTTCGTAAATTACATCTTGAATTTTAGTTCGGACATTTAAATCCAACATTTTTTTGTTGTCAGCTGAAGGATAAACACGGTTAGAAAGATAAACAAACACAGTTCCATTTTGTGGATCTGCCCAAGTACAAGTACCAGTAAAACCGGCATGTCCAAAAGTTTTAGTACTGCAATATTCACCTGTTGGTGTTTTTAGTTTTTGTGTATGCTCGTCTATTAATTCAAATTCTGGTTTGTCAAAACCCAATGCTCTGCGATTGTCTTTTTTGTTAAACTTTTTTGTAAAAAGTTCAACAGTTGAAGGTTTAAAAATTTTTGCGCCTCCATAAGTTCCGTTGTTCAAAAGCATTTGCATAATAATTGCCACATCGTTTGCATTTGCAAACAAACCCGCATTTCCACTAATGCCTCCTTGCAAAGCAGCCGAAGGATCATGAACAAATCCTTTCAAAGTTTGATTTCTGAAAACCGTATCGTTTTCACTTGGCGCAATCCAATTTTCATTAACTGTTTTTAGTGGATTAAAAATCATTGTTGTGAGATTGAGTGGCGTATAAAATTTTTCTTTTAAATACAATTCAAAATCTTTTTTTGTAACGCGTTCAATAAGTTTACGAAGCAAAATAAATCCCAAATCGCTGTAAATATATTCGCCTTGCTTTTTCAGTTCGCTTTGTGCGATACCTTTCCAAAGCTCGTCTTCATGTTTCGTACTTAACCAAATATTTTTTGCGACAGGAATTGAAAATTCTTTTGAAAATGAATCCGCAAAAATTTCTGGATTTAGTTTTCCGTCAATCAACATGTTTTTGTAAAACGGAATAAAAGGAATCAATCCCGCTTGATGAGTCATGATGTCTTTTATTTTCAATTTTTCTTTATCGCTTCCTTTCAACCATGGCAAATAAGTGCCTATTTTATCGTCAAGTTTTATTTTTCTTTCCTCGTACAGTTTCATCATTGCAAGTGTTGTTGCAAGTATTTTTGTTAAAGATGCCACATCGTATAAGTGATGATTTTTTACTTGTAAAGTGCTGTCATAAGTATGGAATCCAAATGATTTGTTGTAAATTACTTTTCCGTCTTTAGCAACAAATACCTGACAACCGGGCATTGCATTTTGTGCAATTGCATCGTTAACAATGCTGTCAATTTTTTCTAATTTTTTGTGGTCAATATTTATTTCTTCAGGAAAAATATATTCAAATTTTTGAATTGAATGAGTTTCAATTCCAGAACCAAGCGCAAAATTTTCGCCTACCGAAACAGGCATTTTCCCTTTACTTCCAAATCCGCCACCTACAATTTGTGCAGCCAAAAAATTGTATTCGGGCAAGTCTTCAAAAGCTACAAGTATGTTTCTGAAATCTCCAAAGTGTTGGAGTATGTAAGGATTTCCATGGTTGACTAAAATGCTTTTGTACCTATGTGCTATTTTTTTTACAAAGTCAATTTGTTGTTGAGTAAGTCCAAATTTTTTGCTTACAAAACGACTTGTATTATGCAATGAAACTATAACTAAATTGTATTCGTTAAGCTTTAAAAAAATGCTATCAAAATATTCGCGACTTTCATTTTTGTCGATTGCGAAAAAATCACATTTGAAATAATTTGAAAGGTGCAATTGAAAATTACTTAGTTGATTAGAACCAACATTAATACTAGCAATTTTATAGTTTTGCGGATTGTGCAATGGAATTAAATTGTCTTTGTTTTTAGCAACAACAATTCCTTGTTTTATCGTTTTTCGTATCAATAAATTTGATTCGTATGTATTTAAATCTTCGTACAAATTTCGTAATTCTATTTCTTTGTACTTTGAAAGCCCGCACCAATACTTTGCCAATAATATTTTTTTGCATCTAGTATCAATTTGCGTTTGCGTTATTAGTCCATTTGAAACATACTCTTTAATAATTGCCACACTCAATGGCACATTTTCTACAAGCAATAACATGTCATTTCCAGCTACAAGTGCTTTTGCCGCAACTTCGCCAGGATTGAACTGGTTTGAAACGGCTTTCATGTCAAGTGCATCTGTTACTATTAATCCTTCAAAACCCATTTCATTTCTCAACAAATCAGTAACTATTTTGTGCGATAAGGAAGAAGCGCCAAGTGTTGTATCTAATGCTGGAACATGAAGATGTGCGCTCATAATTGCAGACACGTTCTGCTTAATTAATTCTTTGAATGGAAACAATTCTAAACTATCCAAACGCTTACGACTTCCTTTTATGATAGGCAAACTAAAATGCGAATCGTTTTCTGTATCGCCATGGCCAGGAAAATGTTTTGCTGATGCTAAAATGTTTTCACTCTGCAATCCATTTGCATAAGCGGCACCATGTTTTGCTACAATGAATTTGTTTTCGCCAAAGCTCCTATCGTTAATTACCGGATTTGCCATGTTATTGTTTACATCCACATCGGGCGCAAAATTGAAATGAATTCCAATTCTTTTGCATTCTCGAGCAACCTCTCGACCAAATTCTTTTGTAAGTTCAATATTGTTTGCAGCACCAAAAAGCATTTGTCTTGGAAAAGTGGGTGTGCTATCTAATCTCATGCTCAATCCCCATTCGCCATCAATACTAATAAGCAGTGGAATTTTTGCATTTTTTTGGTACTGATTTGTCAATACTGCTTGTCTATGAGGAGTGCCTTTAAAAAAAATTAATCCTCCAACACCCAATTCGTTAACATGGCATTCTACATCTTGTTCATGCGCTAAGTCTTTGTTGCTAAATGCCCCAATAACCATTAATTGTGCAATTTTTTGTTCTTGAGTTAATGTCCCAAAAACACTATCAACCCATTTATTAGTACTATTCCAGTTTATTGATTGTGCAGTTATTTGGTTTGTCAATACAAGCAATAGTGCAATAGATTGTCGAATTCTTTTTAAAATTTTCAAGCTAAATTAATTTCATGCAAATGTTCAAAAAATAAGCAGCTGTATTAATTTTAGTTTTGAACAAGTCTGAATTATATAACTACAAATGTGCAGCAAACTAAAAAACAGTCAGGAAACAGGTAAGTTAACAACAACAAAAAAGCCTTGAATATGGTTAATTCAAGGCCTTTAACGTTAATGAATGTAGCCCGTAGGGGAATCGAACCCCTCTTTCCAGGATGAAAACCTGATGTCCTAACCGATAGACGAACGGGCCAAAATTTGGGATGGCAAAAATAAGCCGCTTTTTTATTTAGTCAAATGTTTTTTTTTAAACTTATGGCAGTTGCAAATGAACTTTATCATCAAAACCTTAATTAAGGTTGCAAATCATTGAAAATGAAATTATTTTTGCCGCTCATTTTTCCACCAAAATTAAAAACAAAAACACAACAAAATGAAGATAGGTATCAATGGATTTGGCAGAATTGGCCGTTTGGTTTTCAGGGCAGCCATAAATAATCCTGCAGTAGAAATAGTAGGCATAAACGACCTAATTGAACTTGATTACATGGCGTACATGCTTAAGTACGATTCAACTCATGGAATTTTTAAAGGCGATATTTCGATTGAAGGTGGAAACCTTGTTGTAAATGGTAAAAAAATTAGAGTTACAGCCGAAAGAGATCCTTCTAATTTAAAATGGGACGAAATTGGTGCTGAATATGTTGTTGAATCAACGGGATTATTTTTAGATAAAGAAAAAGGCGCATTGCATTTGAAAGCAGGTGCAAAGCGTGTAATATTAAGTGCTCCGGCAAAAGATGATACTCCTACATTTGTAATGGGTGTGAATCACAAAAAGTATACTGCAGATATGACAATTGTGTCAAATGCATCGTGTACTACTAATTGCTTGGCTCCAATTGCAAAAGTTTTAAATGATAATTTCACCATTTTAGAAGGATTGATGACTACAGTTCACGCTGTGACTGCAACACAAAAAACAGTTGACAGCCCATCTGCAAAAGATTGGAGAGGTGGAAGAGGAGCATATCAAAATATAATTCCTTCGGGTACAGGTGCGGCTAGAGCAGTTGGTTTGGTTATTCCTGAATTAAAAGGAAAACTTACCGGAATGAGTTTTCGTGTTCCTACACCTGATGTGTCGGTGGTAGATTTAACCTGCAGAATTGAAAAAGGAGCAAGCTACGATGAAATAAAAGCTGCTATGAAATATGCAAGTGAAAATGAAATGAAAGGGATTTTGGGATATACTGAAGACGAAGTGGTTTCAAATGATTTTTTAGGCGATTCGCGAACATCAATTTTTGATGCAAAAGCAGGTATTTCATTAAATAATAATTTTGTGAAAGTTATAAGTTGGTACGATAACGAATGGGGATATAGCAACAAAGTGCTTGATTTGATTTGCCACATGGATACTGTAAAATAAATTCAAATTATTTTAATTCAAAAAACGGTTGGGCATTAATTTGTCTGACCGTTTTTTATTTTCTAGAAATAGATTTTGCAAACAAATATTGCGCTTAGTACACAAACCAAATCTACCAATAACATAATGCCAAGTGTGTATCTTGAATTTTTTACATTTACCGAACCAAAATATAATGCAACTACATAAAAAGTAGTTTCGGCAGCACCTTGAAACAGACAGGAAAGTTGTCCGGAAAGACTATCTGGACCAAAAGTTTTCATTGCATCAAGCATAAAGCCACGCGATCCACCAGCACTGAATGGCCTCATTAATGCAACAGGAATTGCGTTTGTAATTTGAGGATCTACATTAAAAAGATTTAATACGGTAGTAACGCCACCCATTACAATATTCATCAATCCTGAGTTGCGAAAAATACTTAAAGCCACAAGCATCGCTATCATATATGGCAATACACGAACGCCAACAGTAAATCCATCTTTTGCGCCATTAACAAACGAATCGAAAATATTAGTTTGGTTTTGTGCAAAAATTTTTTCCTGAAAAATGCAGTATGCAACTATGATGAAAATAATAAACAACAAAACGCCATTGCTTAGATTTCCGGTAAAATGAAATTTTTCAATTCCGCTCAACATGTTTACATAAAACAATAAAAAACCAATTATGGCACTCACAATGGTTACAAGTCCAATCACTACAAAATTCAATAAATTAATTCGCTGTTTGATGCTAACAAAAATTAACGCAGCAAGTGTTCCAATAAATGAAGTGATGATACAGGGCAACATAATATCAGCAGGATTAGTTGCATGTTGTGCCGCACGATATCCAATAATGGAAGTTGGAATTAATGTTAATCCAGCAGCATGCAAACACAAAAACATTATCTGGCTATTGCTTGCTTTTTCTTTAGTTGGATTTTCTTCTTGCATACTTTCCATTGCCTTCAATCCAAATGGAGTAGCGGCATTATCCAACCCTAAAAAATTTGCTGCAAAATTCATTGTCATAAATCCATAAGCAGCATGACCTTTTGGCAATTCCGGGAAAATGCGATTAAAAAAAGGCGTTAATATTTTAGAAAGTTTGCTGATTGCATTGGAGTCGTTTAATAAATGCAGCAATCCGCAAAAAAAAGTGAGGTAGCCAATTAATGGAAGCCAAATATCCAATATAGTATTTTTGCAGGTTGCAAAAATACCATCGGCTGATTGTTTGCCGATGCAAATTTGGACAACTCCATTTTCGGCTAAATAAAAGTTTGTATCGCCTTGCTGAAATCCGCCTGTTTTGTTTGCAACAATTGTTGAATACAGCGCAGAATCTTTTAATTGAAGTTCATTTGCATTGATTTCCGAAACAATTAATGCATCGTTTTGTTTGCCATTTACCATTTGGCCAAGACTGTACATTTTTCCAGCAATGAGCATGTAAAATACATACACTACACTGCAAACTATAATGTACGACCAAAATCTACTAAGTGCCATTTTTTAATTTTAATTACAAATTCAATTGTAGCTAATTTGTAAACAGAGAGGAAAAATATTTATTCAGAAAATGTGCGTTTAGCCAATTATTTTAGAATTGTATTTTTTGTAGCTTCTAATATTTCAAATGCTTTTTTGCTCGTTAACGATTCGCTGTAAACTCTTAAAACAGGCTCGGTTCCACTTGCTCGTATCATCACCCATTCTTCGTTTCCAAGATGAAATTTGTATCCATCCAAATCTTCTACTTTTTCAATTTTGTATGATTCGAAATTTGTGTATTTGTTTCCTTTACATTCAGCCAATACGCGTTGTTTTATTTCTTCGGTAATGTGCAAATCAATTCTTTCCATTGCGAATGAACCAACTATTTCATACACTTCGTTAATCAAATCATTTAAACTTTTTCCGGTTTTGGCCATAAATTCCCAAATCGTTAAGCCGATCCATATTCCATCGCGTTCGGGTATGTGCGTTTTTATGGCAATGCCTCCACTTTCTTCGCCACCAACTAACACGTTTTCGGTAACCATCAATTCGCAAATGTATTTGAAACCAATTTTTGTAATCTGAATATCCAAACCATAAGCCTCACACATTTTTCTAATTTTTGATGTGCCACTGAAAGTTGTAATTACTTTGCCATTCATGTTTTTGTATTTATGCAAATAATGAATGAGTAATAAAATAATATGGTGCGAATCGACAAAACTTCCTTCTTTATTGTACAAACCAATTCGGTCAGCATCGCCATCAGTTACCAAACCACAATCAATATTTTTTGAATTTTGAATCAGCGAACTAAATTCTTTTAAGTTTTTGTGAATGGGTTCTGGCGCCTGGCCCATAAAACTTGGATTGTAATCACAATGCATCAAATCAATTTCTGGGAACAATCTTTTCATCACATTTTGTCCAGCACCGTACATAGCATCGTAAGCAAAACGAAATCCTGATTCTTTGATACTTTTTAAATCAAATTTATTTTCAATTTCTGAAACATATAAATCTTCAAGATTTACATAATCAATCATTTTTTCAGACACATATTCATCAATTGATTTCAAATTGAGAAGTACACTATCTGGAATTGATTTCTCAACTGCATCAATTGTTGTAGGACTTGATGGGCCGCCATAATGGGCTTTTAATTTATATCCATTGTAAGATGCGTGGTTGTGACTTGCAGTAATTATAACACCCAATGCAGTTTTGTAATAAACGGTACCTAAACTAATCATTGGAGTGGATACAAAATCTTTTGCAAGTTTTACTTTTATTCCATTGGCGCACATTACTCGTGCTGTTGTTTCGGCAAACAATTCGCCAGCAAATCTGCAATCGTGACCAATAACGACAGTTAAATTATCCGCATGATTTTTTAGTATATAATCAGCAGTTCCTTGTGCTACTCGTTTTACATTTTCAACTGTAAATTCATCGGCTATAATTCCACGCCAGCCATCGGTACCAAATTTTATTACGTACATTTTTAATCTTTAATTCTATGCAAATGAAGTATTTTTTACTGAAGGAAAATCATCAAAAAACCCACTATCAAAATAATTTGTTCACAAAACAAGATTGAAATAATAATTTGCGAATTAAAATTAAATTTATGCAAAACTGGATTGAACAAAATAACAAACTTCAAAAAACATTTGTTTTTAAATCTTTTGTTGAAGCAATTGCATGGATGTCAAAAGCATCTTTAATTATAGATAAAATGGATCACCACCCCGAGTGGACAAATATTTATAATCGCATTCAGGTTAGTTTAAGTACTCACGATGCTGGAAACATTGTTACCGAAAAAGACACGATGTTAGCCGAAGAATTAGATTTGCTTTTTACTGCAATGCTTGTAAAATAAAAATGCTCTACAATTTTTTGTAGAGCATTTATTTAGATTGGTTGAATTTGAATTAAACCAAATTCATTTTTATTCTCTTTCCAATTTCTTCAATATCTGCCCGAAATTTTTTGTCTGTTTCAATCAAGTCGTTTACTGTTTGACAAGCGTGAATTACCGTTGAGTGATCGCGACCACCAAAGTGCATTCCGATAGTTTTCAAACTTGACTTGGTTAAATCTTTAGCATAAAACATTGAAATCTGACGAGCCTGAACAATTTCGCGTTTACGAGTTTTTGATTTTACATGTTCAACTGGAATGGTGAAATAATCACACACCAATTTTTGAATGTATTCAATTGAAATTTCGCGCGTATTGTTTTTAACAAAATTCTTCAAAATTTGTTTCGCCAAATCCAATGTAACTTCTTTTCTGTTTAATGACGATTGTGCCAAAAGACTAATCAAAGCACCTTGTAATTCGCGCACATTGGTATTAATATTATGAGCAACATATTCTATCACATCGCGGTGCAAGGTAATGCCATCGTTGTACATCATGTGTTCAAGTATTGCAAGGCGAGTTTCAAAATCTGGAGTTTGAATATCGGCCGAAAGTCCCCATTTGAATCTGCTGAGCAAACGTTCGTCCATTCCCTTCAAATCTTTTGGAGCACGATCACTGGTTAATATTAATTGCTTCCCAAGTTGGTGAAGGTGGTTAAATATGGTAAAAAATATTTCCTGAGTTTTTTGTTTGTTTTCTAAAAATTGAACATCGTCAACTATTAATACATCAACCTGCTGATAATAATTTAAAAAATCTTGGTTTGAATTGTTTCTGATTGCTTCAACAAATTGGTTTGTAAATTTTTCAATAGGAACATAAAGAACTGCTTTGTTTTTGCTGTTCTGTTTTATTAAATTTCCAATTGCTTGAACCAGGTGAGTTTTTCCCATTCCTGTTTCGCTGAAAATCATTAATGGATTAAATGAAGTCCCTCCAGGTTTGCTAGCCACACTCAATCCTGCAGCTCTTGCCAATCGGTTGCTATCGCCTTCAATAAAATTATCAAAGGTTAATGAATGACTAAGATTGGAATCAATATTTACTTTTTTCAAACCTGGAATTACAAAAGGATTTTTTATTCCAGGTGCAATGTTTAAGCCCGAATTAAATGATTGTGCTTCTTGCTTTGCATTATTGCTGCCAGGCAAATTCACAACGTATGGGTTTGAATTGGAAGTTCCGTTTTCTACTATTATATTATACTCTAGTCGGCTACCCGTTCCAAGCTCTTGCTTCAGCGTTTTTTTCAAAAGCGAAACATAATGTTCTTCAAGCCATTCATAAAAAAACTGGCTAGGAACTTGAATGGTTAAAACTTTGTTTTCAATTTTAATTGGCTTGATGGGTTCAAACCAAGTTTTGAAACTTTGGGTGGGGACATTATCCTGAATAATTTTTAGGCAGTTGTTCCAAACTGTTTCACACGACTTTTCACTCATAATATTTATAGAAACTTTAAATTACCTTTTCGACTGCTAAGGTGATAGAAAAATTCTATTCAACAAATTTTATTTTAGTGTTTTTTGGTAAAAGTATAAAATAAACTTTTAGTGCTTGATTTTAACACGTTTAAAATATTTTGCCGAATTCATTGAAAATAAATTTTGTTAATTAAAAAATAATAGTGTTCTAAAAAACCGATTGCCTTTTTTAAGACGAATTAAATTAGAATTATTTTTTCCAAAGTTGAATTTTAAATAAATTTTTAGTAACGTATTAAATGTTTTTTCCGTCAATTGCAATTACGGATGATGCCTGAACTGCCTTTGTCGCTGTGCGATTAGAGAAATCAAAATCAATTCTTCCCAAATTTATTCCAGCCCAACCAACTTGGGTTACTAGTACATCGCCACCTTGATTATTTTTAAAAACAACCGGCTCGTTCAAAAAAGTGTGCGTATGGCCACCAATTATTAAATCAATGTTTTCTGATTTTTTAGCCAATACCTCATCGCTTACTTTTTGGTTTTTATATTGATATCCCAAATGTGAAAGGCAAATGATTAAATCGCAGTTTTTTTCGGTTTTTAAAAAAGCGGCAGTTTTGTTCGCGTTTTCTATTGGGTCGTTATAAATAATATGGCCATAATTTTTTTCGGGAACCAATCCTTTTAATTCAATTCCCAAACCAAAAACCCCAACACGAATTCCATGTTTGTTAAAAATTTTATAAGGTTTTATTTTGCCTTCTAATGTTGTGTTTTCAAAATTGTAATTGCAGTTTACAAAATCGAAATTTGCGTTTGGCAATTGGTTTACAATTCCTTCGATGCCGTTGTCAAAATCGTGATTTCCCAAAGTTGCACAATCGTATCCCATTTCGCTCATTAATTTATATTCCAATTCTCCGGCATAAAAATTAAAATAGGGTGTTCCTTGAAAAATATCTCCAGCATCTAACAATAAAATATTTTCTTCTTCGCTTCTAATTTTTTTAATCAATGCGGCTCTAAATTCTGCACCACCAAAACCACCGTAATTTTTTTCTGATTTGTCAAATGGTTCAATTCTACTGTGCCAATCGTTGGTATGTAAAACAGTTAATTTTTTATTTCTTTGATTGGATGCAAATAGTTGAATAGGAGAATTTGCCATTGCGCCTAATGTGATTAACGCAGATGTTTGTTTTAAAAAATCTCTTCTGTTATTCATACTATCTATTTACTAATTCTGCCATCCTTTACTACATTTATACGTATATTATTCTCGCCTTTTTCTTTCAATTGAAAAATTAATGCATCTCGAACTTTAATGCCTAACGGATAATGATGAGCTGAGTTTTTCAATAAATCCATTTTGTCGCCACCATTTGCAAAATAATCATTTGTTAATACTGTATAATTTTTGTTTGTATCAAATGCTTCACCATTTATATAAATTTCTGAAGCTTCGTTATTAGTAATTTTCATTCGTAGATTAGACGACACCGGCAAACCACCGTTTTGAGCAAGCATATCAAACAATATTTTGCAAGACTTCCCATCTAACTCTACAGCTTCTAAGGTATTTTCAAAAGGGCAAAGTTCATATATTTTTCCAACAGTAATTTCTCCAGCATTAATTGTCGACACTCTTAAACCACCATAATTATACATACAGAAATCCACTTTATTATTACTGAAAATTCTTGAATAATAATTCATCAATTCATCGCAAACAAAATTACAAAGTGTTCCTTCGGGCAATTCTTTTTTTAAATCCTGTTCGTTTATGCAAATTACTTCACTCATTATACTATCCAAACTTTTTTTGTAAGGAGCAATTATTTTATGAATTTTTTCGTCAGAGAGTTTTAACGAATCCTTGTTGATTCTTACAATTGAATAGTGAGAATTTGAAATTTTTTGCGGACTGTGGCATTGCAGAAATAAAAATACAGCAACAAATGGAAGGAGTTTTTTCACAAGGGCAAGGTAATTTTTTTTGATAATTGTAATTACGCTTTTAAATAAAAATCGCCATGATTATAATGTAATGCATCTTCGGCTTTCAATTCGTTGAGTTTTGAATGGGATAAAGTAAAAATTTTATATCCTAATGGCTGAAGCAATTCAAAAATTTGCTTTCGGTTTTCTACCGAACTTATTTCAATTTGAATTGCTGGTTTGAATTTTTTGATAGTTTGCAACAAATGAGGAAACAAATGCACCTCATAACCCTCCACATCGCATTTAATAAAATTTAGCTTTTCAAAATCCGCAAAAAGTTCATCTGGAATGCGCATTTCAGCTTCAAATGTTTTTAGATTATGCTTGTTTGTATCATCAATTACTTTTGTCAATCCATGTCTGAAAACACCATCGATAAAAGGCGTTCCCATTTCTATCTTTTTATTCTCGCTGCCTAAAGCAGTTTGATATAAAGTTATGTTGTCAAGTGCAAATTTTTTGCAATTAATTAAAAAAATATTTGCAAAAAGCGGAACGGGTTCAATTGAAAATACCCTGCCAGATTTGCCAGTAAGTTTTGATAAAAACACTGAATAGTAACCAACATTCGCTCCAATATCCAAACAAACATCCCCGTTATTTATTATATTTTTTAGATAAAACATTTCGGGATATTTTTTCTTGAAAAATCCGATTTTGATCAATCGAATGTATATATCGCTTACAAAAGCAAGGTAGCCGTGCAAGCCAATAATTTTTAATAAAATTGATCGAAATATTTTCTCCATTATTTAGTGTCTTTCAGTTCTTCGTAGTCAACGTATTCGCCAACTGATTTATCGTCTTTAAATTTTGGAACTGATTTATGGTCAACATTTATTTCCCCTTCTGCTGTGTTTGAAGGATTGTTGTTAAAATTCCCATTGTGATTAAATTTTTTAATTTTTATACGAAACAGATTTCCAAATAAAAAGCGAAACCCGATGTAGAATAAAAACGAATAAAATAAAAATTTGAACATGGATTACTATTTTTTAAATTTGATAAGGTGCAAAGATGATATTAAAAATAATAATAAAACAATTTTACTTGATTGATTTACTTACTCAAATACATGCTTTTTTCTTTAATCCATTGGCGAAAAACAGGGTCGTGTAAATCTTTTATAAATCGAATGGCTTCTCCAGTTGATTTCATTTCTGGACCAAGTTCTTTGTTAACTCCTTCAAATTTGTTGAATGAAAATACAGGTTCTTTTATAGCATATCCCGTTAGTTTTCGATCAAAAGTAAAGTCTTTCAATTTGTTTTCTTTCAGCATTATTTTGGTAGCAATATTGATAAAAGGAATTTGATATGCTTTGGCTATAAAAGGCACTGTTCGGCTTGCACGAGGATTGGCTTCTATCACATATACTTTTTCGTTTTTAATGGCAAACTGAATATTTAATAAGCCACGTATATTCATTTTGAATGCAAGATTAATCGCATATTCTTCCATTTGTTTTTTTACGTTTTCGCTTAAACTAAATGGCGGAAGTACTGCACTTGAATCTCCTGAGTGAATTCCTGCAGGTTCTATGTGTTCCATCATTCCAATGATATGAACCTCTTCGCCATCACAAATCAAATCAATCTCTGCTTCTTCAGCACGATCTAAAAAATGGTCGATCAAAACACGATTGCCTGGCAAATCTCCCAACAAATCAATAACTGCATTTTCTAAATCTTCATCGTTGATTACAATCTTCATTCCTTGTCCGCCCAACACATAACTTGGCCTTACTAAAACGGGATAGCCAACAGTTTTAGCAACTTGTATTGCTTCGTCTGCATCTTCGGCAACGCCATAATTTGGATAAGGAATGCCTAATTTTTTTAACAAATCAGAAAACGAACCTCGGTCTTCGCTCAAATCCATACTTTCATAATCTGTACCGATAATTTGAATGCCTTTTTCTTTTAATTTTTTTGCAAGTTTCAATGCAGTTTGACCGCCAAGTTGTACAATTACACCTTCGGGTTTTTCTAACTCAATTACTTCTAAAATATGTTCCCAAAAAACAGGCTCGAAATATAATTTATCGGCCATGTCAAAATCGGTTGAAACAGTTTCTGGGTTGCAATTAATCATGATGGATTCATATCCACATTCTTTTGCGGCCAACAATCCATGTACACAGCAATAATCAAACTCAATTCCCTGACCAATTCTATTTGGACCAGATCCCAACACGATTATTTTTTTCTTATCTGATACTTTTGATTCGTTTTCGCCATCGTAAGTTGAATAAAAGTAATTAGTAGGAGATGGGAATTCGGCCGCACAAGTATCCACCATTTTGTAAACACGATTAATACCCAACTCTTTTCTTTTATTCCAAACATCTTCTTCTGAAATTTCTCCACCCAACAAGGTTGAAATCTGCACATCGCTGTATCCTTTTTGTTTCAACTCAGTCAAAATTTCTACTGGCAAATTTTGAATGTTAAAACGTTTGGTGTTGTTTTCTAAATGTACCATTTCGCTGATCTGATTTAAAAACCAACGATCTATTTTTGTGATTTTTTCAATAGATGAAATGGGAACTCCTAAACTCAATGCATCTTTCACAGCAAAAATTCTGTCCCAACTTGGATTTTTTAATTTCTCAATAATTAGTTCCAGTTTCTTTTGTTGATAACCATCTGCGCCCAAACCATTTCTTTTTATTTCCAAACTTTGACAAGCTTTTTGCAACGCTTCGGCAAAACTTCGTCCGATTGCCATCACCTCGCCAACAGATTTCATTTGCAATCCAAGTGTTTTATCAGCACCTTTAAATTTATCAAAATTCCAACGCGGAATTTTTACAATTACGTAATCAATACTTGGTTCAAAATAAGCTGAAGTAGTTTTGGTAACAGGGTTTTTTAACTCATCCAAAGTGTATCCGATGGCAAGCTTTGCTGCAATTTTAGCAATGGGATATCCAGTGGCTTTTGATGCTAAAGCAGATGAGCGCGAAACTCTCGGGTTTATTTCAATGGCGATAATTTCTTCGTTTTCGGGGTTAATGGCAAACTGTACATTGCAACCACCTGTAAAATTGCCAATCGATCGCATCATGTGAATAGCCATGTCGCGCATTTTTTGAAATGCAGTGTCGCTCAAAGTCATCGCTGGAGCGACAGTTATTGAATCACCAGTATGAATTCCCATCGGATCAAAATTTTCGATGGTACAAATAATAGCTACATTGTCGTTTTTATCGCGCAGCAATTCCAACTCAAATTCTTTCCAGCCAAAAACTGCTTTTTCTACCAGCACTTCGTGCGTTGGCGATGCAGAAAGTCCGCGTTGCAAAGCAGCATCCAATTCGCTTTTTTCCCTAACAAAGCTGCCACCAGTTCCGCCAAGTGTATAACTTGGACGAATGACCAATGGAAAGCCAATTTCTTGTGCAATTTCTTTTCCTTCCAAAAATGAATTTGCTGTTTTGGATGGAGCTACACCAATACCAATTTCAATCATTTTTTGCCTGAATGCCTCGCGGTTTTCAGTAGTTTCAATGGCTTTTGTATCCACACCAATCATTCTCACATTGTATTTTCCCCAAAGCCCAAGCTCTTCTGCTTCGATGGCTAAGTTCAATGCCGTTTGTCCGCCCATGGTGGGCAACACGGCATCAATCTGTTGCTCTTTTAAAATTTGTTCTATCGATTCTATGGTAAGTGGAAGTAGGTAAACATGATCTGCAGTTAGTGGATCTGTCATTATCGTTGCAGGGTTCGAATTAATAAGTGTAACCTTAATTCCTTCTTCCTGTAACGAACGTGAAGCTTGAGTTCCTGAATAATCAAACTCGCAGGCTTGACCGATAATAATAGGTCCGCTGCCTATAATTAATACTGATTTTATACTTGTGTCTTTTGGCATTTTGTGTTGAGTAACTACCGAACAACGAAGTGTCCGACTGTAATTAAATTGGGCGAAGATAATCGAATAGCCGAAAGTAAATAACCATGTTAATAAATTATTGATAATGGCTTATAAGTTTAGAAACGCATTTAATTTTTACCCTTATTCTATTCGTTAAAAGTAAAACAAAAAATCAAAATCAGACAAAATATCAAATCCTAAAACAAGGTCTTTCTTAAAAAAAAGTATATTCGAACCCTAAATGAAGCCTACATCTTTAAGTGTGATTATTCCTTGCTTTAACGAAGAGCTAGTGATTGAACAAACATATCAGCGAGTAAAAAATGTGCTTGATAAAATGGACTTGATGTCTTCTGAAATTATTTTTATTAACGATGGAAGTCGCGACAACACATTTGAACTATTAAAAAATATTTCAGTTACTGACTCAAATGTAAAACTCATCAATTTTTCTCGAAATTTTGGACATCAGCCAGCGGTGACTGCCGGAATTCACAATGCATCGGGCGATATTGCAATAATTATAGATTCCGATTTGCAAGATCCTCCCGAGTTGTTTCCCGATATGCTGAAGGTTTATATTGAGCAAAACTGTTCGGTTGTTTATGCAGTTAGAAAAACCAGAGAAGGCGAGGGTTGGTTTAAAAAAATTACTGCAAAATATTTTTATAAGTTAATCAATTACCTTTCTGAAACATCGATACCGCTTGATACTGGAGATTTTAGACTGATTGACCGACATGTAATGGATGAGTTTAAAAAACTAAAAGAAGGAAATAAATTTATTCGCGGAATTATTAGTTGGATTGGATTTAAGCAAGTTCCTTTTTACTACGACCGAAATGAAAGAGCAGCAGGAGAAACAAAATATCCATTGCGAAAAATGTTGCGATTTGCTATCAACGGCATTTTGTATTTTTCGAAAAAACCATTAAAAATTTGTGTTGCAATTGGATTGTTTTGTACACTGCTTTCTCTACTTTTTATAATGTATGTATTGTATGGATATTTCTTTACCGATAAGGCAGTTAGCGGTTGGGCGTCCACTTTAATTATAGTTATTTTTTTTAGCGGTATTCAGTTGTTAAGTTTAGGATTGGTTGCCCAATACATTGCTAATATTTTTGACGAAGTGAAAAATCGCCCAGAATATATTGTCGCTGAAAAAATAAATTTTTGAAAACTATTTAACACACTATTTTTGTTGCAAAACTAACAGAGAATTATATGAACGATCCCAGAGTAAAAGATGTTTTTGATAAAATGAATGTGGCAATGGATAAAGCAATAGACCATGCGGCATCTGAGTTTTCAAAAATAAGAGCAGGAAAAGCCAATCCATCCATGCTTGACAGTGTAAGAGTTGATTATTATGGTCAGCTTGTGCCGCTTAATCAGATAGGAAGTATCAATACGCCAGATGCAAAAACTATATCGGTTCAACCTTGGGAAAAAAGCATGCTTCAAGCAATTGAAAAAGGAATTACGATAGCAAATCTTGGGTTTAATCCAATGAGCGATGGGACGGTTGTTCGCATTTCGTTGCCTCCAATGACCGAAGACAGAAGAAAAGATATTGTAAAAAAGGCTAAACAGGAAGGTGAAAATGCAAAAGTTGCAGTTCGAGCAATTCGAAAAGAAACCAATGAAGCCGTAAAAAAATTATTGAAAGAAGGATTGCCCGAAGACGAAGAAAAATCTGCTGAATTGCAAATCCAAAAGTCAACTGATTTGTACATTAAAAAAATTGATGAATTGCTTGTTGTAAAAGAAGCAGAGATCATGCATGTTTAAAAAATCTATTTGATTGGCCTACATTTTTTTAAAAAACAAATTCAGACAATCGTTGCCAAAGATTGTTAAAGCAATTGCATTGCTTTTTCTTATTCTTGTGGTTGTTTTTTTTCTTTTTCGGAATTATTATTTAGAAAAAGCAATCGCAAAAATTTCTGTTAAGTTTCAATCAAAATACAATTCGCTTTTACATGTCAAAAATGCTGAATTTAGTGGCATTACAGGAATTGAACTCAGTGGCATCTCCATTACTCCAATTGGAAAAGACACTCTATTAAACATTGCTTTTTTCTCAACCAGTATTCGTTTTTGGTATGCCTTAGTTGGCGATATTCGAATTAAAGAGTTGAATTTAAAAGATGGTTTCGTGCAACTAATCAAGAAAGATAACTATCGAAATTTTGATAACTTTTTAACTGCTGAAAAATCGGATACTAGTATTCAGAAAAATGTTGGGAAATCATCAGAACGAAATTATGCAAAAATAGTTCATAGATTAATTTCAAGATTGTTTGCTCAAATTCCAAACGAAGTAACAATTCAAAATTTTGCAATAAATATTGCAGATGAAAATCACAAAGTATCGTTTGAATTAAAAAGTTTAACACTTATAGAAAAAATATTTGTTAGCCATTTAAATGTTGTTTCAAATAAGTTAAAACAAGATTGGCAAATAAATGGAACGGCTTCGCCATCGCAGCAAAAGGCGGACTTAACTTTTATGCGATTGGATTCTAACACCGTAAAAATTCCCTATGTTGATGAGCGATTTAATCTAAATGCAGGATTTGAAAACATACAATTAAAATTAAATGGATTTGAATTTAAAAACGAACAATTAAAAATAAATGGATACGCTTCGATTAGAAATTTATTTATAAATCACAAGCGAATTTCTAAAAAAAATTTATTGATTAAGGAAGCAGAAATTGAATACACTTATTTATTAGGCGCTCATTTTATTTCTCTTGATAGTATCACTACAATTACCTTTAACAAAATAAAATTTCATCCTTTTATAAAGTACGAAAACAGTCCAGATACAATTTTTTATTTTGGAATAAAGACAGAAAAAACATTAGCTCAAGATTTTATAAATGCATTGCCAGATGCTTTGTTTGGACATATTCAAGGCATGCAAGCAAGTGGAAGTTTCAACTACAGATTGGATTTTAAATTTAATACAAACAAACCACAAGACATGGTTTTTGAAAGCACAATCGTCAAAGACAATTTGAAAATTACAAAATATGGCGAAGCAAATCTTGACAAATTAAATGCTGAATTTAATTACACATCGTATGAAAATGGAAATGCTCATCGATCATTTTTAGTTGGAATATCAAACCCCAATTTCTTTCCTTTAGATCAAATTTCTCCTTACATGAAAAAATGTGTACTCACTACTGAAGATCCTTCGTTTATGTGGCATCGTGGATTTGTAACCGAAGCATTTAGACAGAGTATTGTTAAAAACATACATACGAAGAAATTTACGCGTGGCGCAAGTACAATTAGCATGCAGTTAATAAAAAATGTTTTTCTAACACGTGAAAAAACTATTTCAAGAAAACTCGAAGAAATTCTATTGGTTTATATTTTAGAAAATAATCACATATGTCCTAAAGAAAGAATGTTTGAAGTGTATTTAAATATAATAGAGTGGGGTCCAAATGTGTATGGAATAGGCGAAGCGGCACAATTTTATTTTAATAAACATCCGATAGATTTAACATTTCCTGAATGTATTTATTTAGCAACAATTATTCCTAGACCAAAAGGTTTTATGTGGCGTTTTGAGAAAAATGGTATTCTAAAAGATTTTGCAGCAGTGCAATCAAAATACCTGACATCCCTAATGTTTAGAAGAGAATTAATATTGCCGGAAGACACTTTGAATAGCAATCATTCAATCAAAATAACAGGACCAGCTTTAAAATTAATAATTAAAAACGACTCCAATGTTGTGGATACAATTTTAGACTCTGACGAGTTGTTTTTCGATTCAGAATTAAGCAATGAAAATTAATAAATACGAGTCTTATATATATGCAGCTTTTTTGGTTGAGCTGTTATTGTTTTTCTTTTTTCGAAAAAAAATTGACTTTATTTTAAGTCCAATTTTATTTACCTGTGTCGGGATTTTTATTGCATTATTTCCAATTTTTAAATTTGATTTTTTAACTGTTTCAGTTTCTCAAAATCCTAGAAAATTAAAAGTGGGATTCTTTTTCTCGCTTATTTTGATTTGTATAGTATTTGCGCTTTGGGCAAATTATATTTTTATTAAAAATCCAATTGATTTAAAAAATTCAGATATAATTCCATTAATAAATGATGTATATATAAAAAGATTTATGTCAGGCGAATTTGTGTATGCAAAAGAACTTGGGTATGGATATGGCAACTGGACTCCAAATTATCTTCCGATGCATTGGTTGCCTTTTGTAATCAGCAAAATGCTAACAATTGATCACCGATGGATTCCTTTTTTATTTATTTTGTTTTCAATTGTCTTTTATATTAAAAATTTAGTTTTAACAACAAATGATTTAAGAAATATATGCATCAAAATAATTCTTCCATTTGTGGTTTTATTTTTAATTTTTCTCAAACAATCAGATGCGTTGGCCACTACAGTTGAATTACTAATAGCAGCATATTACTTTTTTCTAGGCGTTACTTTGCAACACAAATCAGTGCTTAAAAAATCTATTGCAACTACATTAACATTGCTTTCACGCTATGTAGTTATTTTTTACTTGCCAGTTGCATTTTTAATTGAATGGTTTGAAGGAAGAAAAAAATTATTTCTGCAAATTGTATTCGTTTTTTTTGCTGTATTATCTATTTATGTTTTGCCGTTTTTATTACAAGATTCAACCATTTTTATTGATGGGAGTTTGTCCTACGATATTCCAGCGCTGGGTGAATGGAAAGGCCAAACATGGCAAAATATAGGAAGCGATCCTTGGCATTTGTTTCAGGGTTTAGGATTTGCTTCGTGGACATACAAATTTTATCATGCTGATTTGATGTCTCAAATTCAGTTTCAAAAAACAGCACTTTTTTTGTTTTCGTTTTTATCACTTGGAGTAAGTTTTTTATTCGTTATTAAATTTAAAAACAAAATAAATTCAGGCGTTTTACACCTTGCATCATTAAAATTAGTTCTTACTTTCTTTTTTGCATTTTCATTGGTTCCATATGTATATTTATTTTGGACATCAATTTTTATTTCAATCAATGTGCTTTCTAATTATAATTTGTTTTCAGAAAAAAATAAAAACTTTAAAAATTTGTAAAATATGAATGAAAATTTAACTGCCAATCAACAAGCAATTGTATCATTATTTGAAAAACATGTTAATGCAGAATTAGCCGGAGATTTAGACACTACAATGTTAACTATGACAGACAATCCGCACTTGCACAACATACCTTCAATGACTGGAGGAGTAGGAAAAGAAGGAGTTAGGGCATTTTATCGTGATCATCTTGTAGGGAAATTTTTTCCGCCTGATATGCAAATGCAAAGAGTATCGCTAACGGTGAGCGATACGCAATTAGTAGAAGAGTTGGTTATTAGTTTTACGCATACTGTTGTAATTGAATGGATGTTGCCAAATGTTGAACCAACTGGTAGAAAAGTTGAAATTGCATTTGTAGTTATTGTAGGCGTAAAAGATGGAAAAGTTTCGCATGAACATATTTATTGGGATCAAGCAAGTGTGCTTTTTCAACTTGGGCTTTTGGATCCAAAAGGACTGCCAATAGTTGGCGCAGAAAGTGCTCGCAAAGTTCTAAATCCAAAATAGTAAACTGAAAATTTATAAAAATAGAATGAGTAATAAATTTATAAAATCAAGAACTAAAGTCATTATTTCAATTGCATCAATGATTTTTTTGTTTTTTTCGTCTTGCAAAAAAGATATTCAAATTGAACCAGAAATTTCACTTTGGCCAATTGAAAAAGCGCTTGATGCATTTGTAACTACGCTTATAGATACACCACCAACATCAAACGATATTTCTGAAAGAATTAAAATTTATCTTTTGTCTCAACCCTTAACCTTTTTCGGATCAACGGTTTCGTTGTTAGACAGTCTGGGAAAAGTTTCGTATAGTCCTTATTGGTATCGAATTAACAATTTACTTGCAATGAAAAATTTGGCTGATACTGCATATCATATTAACGAACAAGATTGGCTACGCAAACCAATAGATAGCGGTTTTGCAATTTGGACTGAGCCCTATTTTGATGCAGGAGGAGGTGAAATTTGGATGCGAACTAGATCGGTTCCAGTTTATATTAATGGTAAAATTATTGCCGTTGCTACAACAGATTTGGAGGTAAAAAAACCTTAATTGGGAAAAGCAAGTGCAATTTAATTCTTCACAATTTTAATCGTTTGCACTTTCCCATTTAATTCAATGGTAATAAAATAAAGTCCGTGTTGCAGCGCTGCCACGTTGTGTAAATCGCGAATTGTCAGTCCGGAATTTATTTCAAAATGCTCAGTCGAAATTATTTTTCCGGTAATATCTCTTAATGTAATTTTTGCCTGTTGGTTTGATATAGAGGCTACTTTTATGAAAACATTTTCATCAAAGGGGTTTGGAAAAACTGAGATATTTTCCTCGGCTTCCTCATCCCAATTAATTGAAACAATTTTTGAATCAGAAAAACTTCCATCAATATCGATAATACGTAAGCGGTAGTAAATGATATTGGAAGCAGGTTTCTGGAAACTTGATAAATTATCAATGAATTGATAAATTTTAATTGAATTTGAATTCCCTGCT
>CAMAWM010000035.1 GCA_945861965.1 Chitinophaga pinensis
TGTTTTGATTGATTATTTATGTGGATTATGGATTGAAAAATCAAAAAACAAATGGCGATTTATTGCTGTTCTAACAAGTATTTTGGCCAATCTTACTTTATTAAGTTATTTTAAATACTATAATTTTTTTATCGATATGTTAGATGAGTTTGCGCTGGTTATTCACAAACAAAATCCATTTCAACATCTTAGTATATTGTTGCCAATTGGTTTGTCGTTTCATACATTTCAGTCTTTAAGTTATACAATAGAAGTGTTTAGAAAAAAACAAAAAGCCGAAAAACACATTGGATATTTTGCAAATTATGTTTTGTTTTTCCCTCAAATGGTTGCTGGTCCAATTGAGAGATACAATAGACTTGGAGAGCAGCTACACTTAAAACAAAAACTCACATATGAAAATATAACAAATGGTTTGCGTTTGGTGCTTTATGGCTTATTCGTCAAAATGTGTATTGCGGATAATTTTGCACCATTAGTTAACTGTGTTTATGAAAATCCTCAATCGTATTTTTCATCTTCTGTTTGGATTTCGATGTTTGCATTTTCAATTCAAATTTATGCCGATTTTTATGGATACTCAACGATTGCAATTGGTGCTGCACGAATGTTAGGAATCAATTTGATGGATAATTTCAATCAACCTTATTTTGCAACTGGAATTCAAAATTTCTGGAAACGATGGCACATTTCACTCAGTACTTGGTTTCGTGATTACGTTTTTATTTCTATGGGCGGAAGTAAAGTGGGAAATTATAGATGGGTATTTAATATTTTGGTTTTGTTTGCAGTAAGTGGGTTTTGGCATGGGGCAAACTATACATTTATTATTTGGGGATTGTTGCATGGATTTGCATATTTATTCGACAGGTTTTTACAATCGTATTGTAAAATAAATTTTAATAAGAATTTATTTTCAAAATTTATTTCAGCAAGTTTTACTTTTTTACTTGTAACAATCGTTTGGGTTTTTTTTAGATCTGAAACTTTTGAAAAAGCTTTAATGATTTTAAATCAATGTTTACACTATACTGTAAATACAAGCAAAACGATTGAAGTTGGCTTTAATACGTTAATTCCTTTTCTTGTTTTTTTGATAATTGAGGTATTGATTTTTAATAAACGATTTGATCATTGGATAAGTAACATGAATTCGTTTTTAAGATGGTTTTGTTATTTTGTATTGTGTATCTTTATTATGCTTTTTAGTAGTATCGAAACCTTTCCATTTATTTATTTTCAATTTTGATATGAAGAAGTTATTTTTCAAAATATCGTTTGCGTTTATATTTTTTATTGCCACGCTTTTTTTCGCAAATTTTATTTATACCAAATATTTTTATCGGGCGGAATTAAAAAAAATAAATGCAGAAACTATTTTTGATTTGGATAGCTTACAATACTTATGCGATGCGCTTTATTTTGGCGAATCATCCAATAGTAGTACGAGCAAATACGACTCTAGCAAATTATCGATTTCAGAATTATTAGATAAACAAGTTGAATTCAAAATTGGTACAATTGAACACGAAGCAATTGATGCTCAGACTTATTTTGAGTTGATTAAAAATATTCAACCGAATGAAAACATTAAAACAATTATCGTCACTTTAAATTTACGTTCGTTTGGTGCGCCTTGGATATACTCGCAAATGAATACAGCACTTATGCAGCAAAAGATAATGTACGAACCCATTCCAAATATTATTAAAAGAATGAAATTGGTGTATAATCTTTTTGATAATAAAGATGTAACTTTTCGTGATTCATTGCGAGAATATCATTGGCAACACGATAAAATAAATGTACCCGATTCATTTAAATATAAAAATGTGAGGCAATGGGATAATGGAATGGGTAATGGAACTTATGTTTTAGCTGATGGAAAAACATGGGATATTCCTAAAATTTCACTCGCCTGTCATTATATCAAAACCTATGCATTTAGCATTGATACATTAAGCAATCCTCGAATCAAAGATTTTGATGCAATTGTTGTTATTGCAAAAAAGAAAAACTTGAATTTAATTTTTAATCTGCTTGCAGAAAATGTACACTATGCCGATTCATTGGTAGGGAAGGAGTTGATAGATTTAATGAGAGAAAACAAAAATTTATTGATAAATAGATACAATAAAAATGGAGTGATTGTAGTTGATAATTTTGAATTGATAAATGGATTAGATTTTACAGATCAAAATTGGACTACTGAACATTACAATCAAAAAGGACGAAAAATAATTGCAGATAATATTGCAACAAAAGCAGGCGTTTTTTTGAAATAAAACTTAATAAGGGATACCAAGTTTCTTATAAATAAAACCTAATAACCACACTGGTCCAATTAAAAGAAACTGCAAATCTTTAAGAAAACTTGGCTTTTTACCTTCAATTTTATGGCCAATAAATTGTCCAATCCATGCAAGAATAAATACGGACAATGCAAAATAAAGCAATGAAATATTTGCAGCTTCAATTTTAGCGCAAATAAAAATACAAAGCATCGCAAATAATAAAGTTGAAATGGATAATCTCCACGACAATCGAATGTAAAAAATCATTGCAGCAAATAAAACTACATGAGCTAAGCTGAATTCAATTGGATTTATATTATCCATTGTGAAAATGAATTTTTTAATATAAAGTAATGCAACTACACTAAAAAAAATACTTGGAACACAAATCCAATGAATAGTTTTATTGGTTTTGTTTTGATGGCTCTCACCGTATTCATCAAACCATTGTTGAATTGTTTTCATAAATCATATTTATTTAATTTTTCAAAGAAAACAATAAAATGTACATTCTCTCATGTCATTGGCCTTTTAATTTAAAATCAGTACATTGCACAAGTAAAATATACAGTATAATTCTTGAATTGGAAAAGTATCTTAGAAATATTATTTGTATAATATCCTCAGTGGTATTTTTTGCATTGAATTCAAATGCGCACGTTAATTCATCAATAAAATTTATTGAAAATAAAGGTCAATGGCAATCTAATATTTTATTTAAAACTGACATTCCGGGAGGAACATTATTTGTCGAAAAAAATTGCCTTACTTATAATTTTATTGATCAACAAGCATTGAAAGATATTCACGATTTGAAAAATGTTGTGAGTATAAAACAACATGCTGTGAAAGTGTTTTTTGAAAATTCAAACAATCATGTTTTAGCATTTGGCACTAAAAAATTAAGCGAATACCAAAACTATTTTGTTGGCAATAACAAATCGAAATGGGCTAGTAATGTTCCTCTTTTCGAACAAATCACTATTCAAAACATTTACGATGGAATTGATCTTGAATTAATAGCATTGAATGGAAGCATTAAAGCAAATTTTATTGTGCATCGTGGTGCTAATTTCAAACAAATAAAACTTAGATACGAAGGAACGGATAACATTAAATTGTTGAACGAAGAATTAGTTGTTACTACTTCACTTGCCGAGATAAAAGATGAAAAACCAGAGAGCTTTCAAAGAGAAAGCAAATCAACAAAAAGATTATTTACTCGTTTCATTCTTGATGGAAATATTGTAAGCTACGATGTTCCGGATTACAATCCTGAATATGAATTGATAATAGATCCAAATATTATTTTTGGCACTTTCACAGGTTCTATTTCAGACAATTGGGGTTTCAGCGCAACGTATGATAACAATGGAAATGCCTACGGTTCGGGAACGGTTTATGGTTCAAGTTTTCCGGTAACTACCGGTGCGTATCAAACAATTTACAAGGGCGGAAATAATTCCAATTCCTCGGTTGGAGATTTGGCCAGAGACATTGTTATTACCAAATTTAACTCTCTTGGGACGCAACTGCTTTACGCCACTTTTTTGGGCGGAACAGATAATGAACAGGCCTATAGCATGACAGTAAATAGTTTGGGCGAATTGCTGATTTTAGGAACAACAAATTCGTATAATTTCCCAACTACATCAGGCGCATTTGATCAAACGTATAATGGCGATTGGGATGTTTTTGTTGCAAAACTTTCTTCAAATGGATCTGCATTAAACTCATCAACATATTTAGGCGGATACGAATCGGATGGAGTGAATGGAAGCTTTAATAATTATGCAAACAACGATAGCAAATTGCCCTACAATTATGCTGATTATTTTAGAGGAGAATTGATTGTAGATCAGTTCAACAATATTTACATAGCAAGTGTTACGCGTTCAAAAGTTTCTGATGCATTTCCGATTCGAAATGCTTTTCAATCAACTTTTGGTGGCGGATTGCAAGATGGATTTATTGCCAAATTTAATTCATCGTTATCGCAACTTAATTTTTGCACGTATGCCGGAGGAAATAAAGACGATGCATGTTACTCGCTTTGCTTTGATAAATTAAATAATCTGTTTGTTTGTGGGGGAACACAAAGCACCAATCTTAGCGTTACAAATGGTGGAACATTCAATGGCGATATTGATGGATTTCTATTGAAAACAAATTCATCGGGAACAAGTCTAATCGGATTAATTTACGTTGGAACTGCATATTACGATCAAACATATTTTGTTCAGGCAGATAACAATGCAGATATTTATGTGTTAGGGCAAACTACTGGTGCAATGACGCCAAGCGGTGGGGTTTATTATAACAGCGGTGGCAAACAATTTATTAAAATTTTTAACAACTCACTTTCGGTAAATAAAACAACTACAATTTTTGGAACCGGTGGAAGTTATCCCGATATTTCTCCAACAGCATTTCAAATAGATGCTTGCAACAGAGTGTATCTTTCGGGTTGGGGTGGTTATGTCAATAATCCAATTCACAATACTTCAACAGGAAATACGTATGGTTTGCCAATAACAAACGATGCTTTTCAGAAAACAACAGATGGCAGCGATTTTTATTTAATGCTTTTTGATAAGAATCTTGCAACGCTTAAGTATGCAACATTCTATGGAGGCTCGCAAAGCAATGAGCATGTAGATGGCGGAACAAGTCATTTTGATATTAATTTCACAATCTATCAAGCAGTTTGCGCTGGATGCGGAGGCCGTTCAGATTTTCCAACAACTTCTGGAGCTTATTCGCAATACAACAGAAGTGGAAATTGCAATCTGGGTTTGATACGATTTGATTTAAATCCTTCGCCCAATCCACCACAATTTAGAGATACAATAATTACAGTTTCTCCTTTTGATACAATCAATTTTACTGTAAAAATGATTGATAAAGACAGCGATTTAGTAAGTTTTACTGCAAGCGGAAGTATTTTAAATCCGGGAGCAAACCCAGCAATTATTTCAAATACAATCAAAACGAAAGGATTGACAACTTCTAAATTTTATTGGGTTCCAAATTGTAACGATGTAAGTGCAGACACATTTTTGGTTGATTTGACATTGACAGATGATGCGTGCCCAGTTATAAAAACAAGTTATGGTAAAATAAAAATAGTAGTCAATTCGCCTCTTGTTGTTGCGCCTTATCCTCAATGTTTGATTGGAGTAAATGATAATTGTGTTAAAATAAAATGGAATGCTGCAGCCACAGTTCCACGCAATTTTAATTACTATGCAATTTATCGCAGCGTCAATAATTCAAGTTTTGTTTTATGGAAAAAAATAAATAATCCGATCGATTCATCGATTTACGATAGCGCTGCTTTCAACAATAAAAATGTAAACTATGTTTATTGTTTTTTGGGTGTAAATACTTGTGATATTTCAGGCGATACTTCGCGTTTGGTTTCTAGTATCTTTCAGGGCGATACAATTTCAGATCACGGTTTCAGCAATATGCAGGATACGCTTTTTGTAATGAATGTAACCGATACGCTTCGCTATAATTTTGTGATTGACGATACCGATGGGCGAGATTCTTTGCAGACTTTTGTATCTGGAAATTTAATTGACCAGAAAAAAGTATTGTTCCAAAAGTTAGATGGTTTCCGAAGGGCATTAATTTCTATTTATTGGGCTAGCAATTGCAGCGATAAAATTGGGGACACCAACTATTTGTATGTAAAAGTAAAAGACAACCAATGTCCGGTATCGCGAACCAAAACGAAAGTTATAAAAGTGGTATTGAATCACCCTCCTGCAGATCCAATTCCCGAATTAAGTTGTGCTAAAAAAATTGACAATAACAGCATTGAAATTTCTATTCCTAAATTTACTGCAAGCCGATATTTAAAAAAAATAAAACTAATTCGATTTGATAAATTAGGTGTTGCTAAAGATTTGATAGAATTCAATACTATTTCAATTCAAAATATTTATCAAGATGCAAGAGCAATAAACAATAACATAAACGAATATTGTTACCAAGTAATTGGATTTGATGTATGTGATTTTCCTGGCGATAGTTCAATAAAAATTTGCAATACACAAAACATTGCACCATCAAATTTAGATTGGCATACAGTAACAGTTGTAAATGACAAAGAAGTGAAATTAGTTTGGTATAAATCTAAACTTGACAGCACACAATTTTGGAAATATGGTATTTATAAAAAGCAAGACAGAATAAATCCAGAATTTACTTTTTTGTCTATTGTATCAAACAAAAGCGATTCGTTTTTTATTGATAATTCAGTAAATGTAGACGAATATTCGTATTGCTATAAAGTTTCAAACATTGATAATTGTGGCGCTGAAAGCACAAGCAACGATGAGGCTTGCAGCATATTACTTCAAGGTAAATCTAAACCCGTACAACACGATTTGTATTGGATGGATTATGTTTTTTGGAAAGCAGGAACCCAAAAATATGAACTTTCGCGAAGCGATGCATACAATCCTGATTGGATAAAAGTAAATGGACTGCAATTCAAGTCGCTTGAGATGACAGATGACAAACTCAATCTCGATGTTGGTTTGTATTATTACAAAGTTGTGGCATTCGAAAATCCATGGGGAAATTTAGCAACAAGCGAATCCAATACAATTGAATTAATTCAAGAACCTCGGGTATTTGCGCCCAATGCATATACTCCAAACAGCGATGGATTAAATGATGGTTGGATTAGTACGCATTCGTTTGTCAAAGATTTTAACCTCAAAATTTTTAATCGTTGGGGACAAAAGATTTTTGAAACAAATAATAAATACGAATCCTTCAAAAGCGTAATCAATAATCAACAGATTACATCTGATGTTTTTGTGTATTTAATTACTTATACAGGTTGGGATTCAAGCGTTCGAACACTGAAAGGAAATTTTACTTTGTTGAGGTAGAGTAATTTAAAAACGATTTAAACTTCGAATACTTTTTTTTAATTTTTTTTCAAATCAATTCATTTTTTCACACTCCTATTTTATTCAAAACATGTGGAAAAATCATGCATAAAAAAATGCTATTGCAATTAGGTGAATCGTAGCTTTCAACTTATCTTCACGTCCTAAATTAAAAATCGAAAAATGAGTTCAGAAGCTATGGAAAACAAAGAAAATTATTCAGCAGACAATATTCAGGTTTTAGAGGGATTGGAAGCGGTAAGAAAACGCCCTGCCATGTATATTGGTGATATTGGTGCTCGAGGATTGCATCACTTAGTTTATGAAGTAGTTGACAATTCGATTGACGAAGCTTTAGCTGGGTATTGCAAAAATATTACAGTAACAATAAATCCAAACAATTCAATTTTAGTTGAAGATGATGGCCGGGGAATTCCAACTGGAATGCACTCAAAAGAAGGAAGATCAGCATTAGAAGTAGTTATGACCGTGCTGCATGCCGGTGGTAAATTTGATAAAGACTCCTACAAAGTTTCTGGCGGATTGCACGGAGTTGGAGTAAGTTGCGTCAATGCACTTTCAACATTGTTACGTGCTACTATTTATCGCGAAGGGAAAATTTGGCAACAAGAGTACAGTTGCGGAAAACCCTTATACGATGTAAAGGCTATTGGCGAAAGCGATAAAACTGGAACTACAGTTTATTTTGAGCCCGATTTAACCATTTTTAATGTTGGAGAATTTCGCTACGATACTGTCCAGGCGCGTTTGCGAGAGCTTTCTTATTTAAATAAAGGAATCCGCATTACATTAAAAGATGCAAGACCCGATGAAGATGGAAATACAAGAGAAGAATTATTTCATAGCAACGGTGGATTGAAAGAATTTGTTAATTACCTTGACGGCACGCGCGAAAAATTATTGCCAGAACCCATTTATGTTGAAGGAGAAAAAGACGGAATTCCTGTCGAAATTGCAATGATTTATAATACTGGGTATGCAGAAAATCTGCATTCCTATGTAAATAATATTAATACCATTGAAGGGGGGACACACGTTGCTGGTTTTCGCAGAGCATTAACTCGTACCTTGAAATCCTATGCAGATAAAGAAGGACTTTTAAAAAATGTTAAAGTAGAAATAAGTGGAGATGATTTTCGCGAAGGATTAACGGGTGTTATTTCAGTAAAAGTTCAAGAGCCACAATTTGAAGGTCAAACAAAAACTAAACTTGGCAACAACGAAGTAGGGGGTGCAGTTGATCAATGCGTTGGAGAAATGTTGGAAAATTATCTTGAAGAGAATCCAAAAGAAGCAAAGCTTATCGTATCGAAAGTAATATTGGCTGCAACTGCACGTGCAGCAGCACGAAAAGCAAGAGAAATGGTACAACGAAAAGGAGTTTTTGGTGGAAGCGGATTGCCAGGAAAACTAGCCGATTGTTCTGAAACGGATCCGGAATTATGTGAATTGTATTTGGTTGAGGGTGACTCTGCAGGAGGAACAGCCAAACAAGGACGCAACCGTGTTTTTCAAGCCATATTGCCATTGCGAGGAAAAATTTTAAACGTTGAAAAAGCAATGGAGCATAAAATTTACGAGAACGAAGAAATTAAAAACATGTTTACAGCATTGGGTGTTAGTATTGGAACTGAGGAAGATGTGAAAGCACTTAACATGGTTAAACTTCGCTACAAAAAAATTATTATAATGACAGATGCAGATGTTGATGGTAGCCATATTCGTACTTTAATTCTCACATTATTTTTCCGTTATATGAAGGAGTTAATTGAGTTTGGATACATTTATATTGCTCAGCCGCCTTTGTATTTGGTAAAGAAAGGAAAAGAAGAAGAATATTGTTGGAACGATCAACAGCGCGAAGAAGTTGTCGCTCGAATTGCAAAAGGAAATCCTGAAACTGTAAACATTCAGCGATACAAAGGATTGGGCGAAATGAATGCAGAACAATTGTGGAGCACAACAATGAACCCTGAAACCAGAACTTTGAAACGAGTAAACCTTGAAAGTGCTGCCGAAGCCGACCATGTTTTCAGTATGTTAATGGGCGATGAAGTTCCACCTCGTAGAGAGTTTATTGAAGCCAATGCCAAATACGCAAAAATTGATGCGTAGTTAAAATATTTGCGAAGTTGAGTTAAAATTAAAATGACTTGGCGCTAATTGCACTTTCAGAAGAAAAGCATTAGAAAGTGTTGGTGGGCACGGCATTGGTTTGGCAGAAGATTTAATCACATCCATTCGTATTCATGCCGAAGGTTGGAAATCAATTTACAATCCTGTTATTATAAGTCGCGGTTTGGTGCCCGAAGATTTCGGTTCATTTTGTAAGCAACAATTAAAGTGGGCGCGAGGTATGTTTGAAGTAACGTTTGTAGAAATTCCAAAACTTTTTCGAAAACTCACTAAATGGCAGCGCATCTCATACATCACTATTGGAACTTACTATCTTGCAGGTACAGCATCATTCTTTTTTACCATCATTCCTTTTTTATTTTTCGCAACAGGAATTATGCCTGCACAAATGAGCTTTGTTGACTTTATAATTAACGGTTCGTATGTTGCTTTTCTCGGAGTAATAATTAAATTAACAAGTACTTAAAAGGAATTTTCCTGAAATAGAATTACACTAAATAAAAATTAAATAAAATGTCAATAAGAAACAAAAAGGAGATATCATCAAAACAAAGTGAAGAATTACTCAAAACATTAAAAACCCGTTTTGAGAAAAACCTGAACCGTCATAATGGTCTTAAATGGATTAAAATAGAAACCAAACTAAAAACAAGTCCCGAAAAATTATGGTCGCTAAATGAAATGGAAAAAACTGGTGGCGAACCCGATATTGTTGATTATGATACTAAAACTGCTGAATACATTTTTTATGATTGTTCGGCAGAAAGTCCTAATGGCCGCAGAAGTGTTTGTTACGACCGCGAAGGGTTGGATTCAAGAAAAGAATTTAAACCAAAAAATACCGCTATTGATATGGCTGCTGAAATGGGTATTGAACTTTTGTCGGAAGAAGAATATAGAGAATTGCAGAAACTTGGAAGTTTTGATATGAAAACATCGAGCTGGCTGAAAACGCCTACTGACATTAGAAAACTCGGTGGTGCTATCTTTGCTGATTTTCGCTTCGGAAATGTTTTTGTGTATCACAACGGTGCACAATCTTACTATGGCAGTAGAGCATTCCGTGGTTCGCTAAGGGTTTAATCACCCATTCTTTAGAACTTCTTTGTTTACCCCAAATCAACTCGGCTTACAGAAATTAATTTACTTGCAGCTTTTATTTTATTCATCAATTCTTCCAAGTGTCGTGTGTCGTTTACCAACAAAGTAATATTTCCCTCAAAAGTTCCTTCGTTGGCTGTTACACTAATTGATTTCATGTTGATTTGAAGTTGAGTTGAAATAATATTAGTAATGGTACTAATAATTCCTACGCTGTCTATACCTTCAATTTTAATTGATGTTAAAAATGAGCTTGATTTATTTAAGGCATCATCTGCCCAACGCGATTTAATAATTCTGTATCCGTAATTGCTCATCAAACTAATAGCATTTCCGCAGTTGGTGCGATGAATTTTTACTCCTTCGCCTACCGTTACAAATCCAAATATTTCATCTCCAGGAATAGGGCTACAGCAATTAGAGAAGCTGTATTCCATTGGTTCGCCATCGCCAATTATAATTGCTTCGCGCTTGGTGATTTTTGTATTTTTTTTCTTTAGATTTTCGTTTGAGTCTGTTTTAATTTGAGATTTTTTTGTTCTTTCAATACTCAAAATTTCTTCAAGATCAATTTTTGTTCGATCAATTTTTTCGGTAGCAATTTGAAAGTATAATTCGGTAACAGTTGCCAATCGAAAATAATTGATTAAGGCCTGAAGCGTTTCGCTGTTAAATGGAATTTTGGCGTGTTTAAATTTCCTTTCCAAAACCTCTTTTCCAGTCGAGGAGGCTTTCATTCGTGCTTGTTTAAAGTAATCGCGTATCTTGGCTTTGGCTTTGGCTGTTATAGCAAAATTCAACCATTCTTCGTGAGGAGTTTGTTTGCTTGATGAAATAATTTCAACCTGATCGCCATTGTTTAGTTTATGCGAAATAGAAACTAATTTATTGTTCACTTTTGCACCAATACATTTTGCACCAAGTTCTGTATGAATATCAAAAGCAAAATCAATTACTGTCGAGTTGACAGGCATTTTTCGCAAGTCGCCTTTGGGCGTAAATACAAAGATTTCATCAGCAAATAGATTGAGTTTAAAATCATCTAAAAACTCAAGTGCTGTGCCTTGCGAATGTTCAAGCAATTCGCGCACTTTGCCAATCCATTGTTCTAATCCATGCTCGTTGTTTTGGTTTGAGTCTTTGTATTTCCAATGAGCAGCATATCCTTTTTCTGCAATTTCATCCATTCGTTTGCTGCGAATTTGCACCTCAACCCAACGGCCTTTTGGTCCCATAACCGTAGTGTGCAAACTTTCATATCCATTGGCTTTAGGAATACTAACCCAATCGCGAAGTCGATCAGGATTTGGAGTGTAGAAATCAGTAACTATTGAATATACTTTCCAACAATCGCTTTTTTCGTTTTCGAAAACAGTATCAATAGTTATGCGTATGGCAAACAAATCATATACTTCGTCAAAGGTTACATTTTGCTTTTTTATTTTTCGTAAAATGCTGTGAATACTTTTTGGCCTTCCTTTGATATCGTATTTAAATCCTGCATCATCCAATGATTTTAAAACAGGATCAATAAATTGTTTGATGTATTTATTGCGCTGTACTTTTGTTTCTTGCAATTTTAATTTTACAAAATTGTAACTATCGGGTTCCAGGTATTTTATTGCTAAATCTTCAAGCTCGGTTTTAATTGCATACAAACCCAAACGATGCGCAAGCGGAGCATACACATAAGCAGTTTCGGATGCAATTTTCAATCTGGTTTTTTCACTCATGCTGTCCAATGTTCGCATGTTGTGAAGTCGGTCAGAAAGTTTGATGATAATTACTCTTACATCATCGCTGAGTGTAAGTAGCATTTTCTTGAAATTTTCGGCTTGTATGGATTTATCTTGCTGATCAAAAACACTTGAAATTTTTGTAAGCCCGTCAATAATTACAGCCACTTTATCGCCAAATTTCATGCGAATTAAATCAAGTGAGATGTCTGTATCTTCAACTGTGTCGTGAAGCAATGCGCAAATAATTGAAGTGGTTCCTAAACCAATTTCTTCGGCACAAATTTGCGCCACAGCCAAAGGATGTAAAATGTAAGGTTCACCACTTTTGCGCCTCATGTTTTTGTGCGCCTCAAGACTCAAGTCAAATGCTTGCCTTATTAGTTTTCTGTCTTCTTTGTTAATGGAAGATTTGCACGCGCGAAGCAAAGCTTTATACGCTTTCAAAATAGATTGTTTCTCGTCTTCGCTGTCTATTTGTTTTTGCATGAAAAATCTTTGCCGTGAGTTTTGTTTAATTATTAAAACTTTAAATTAGATTCAATTGCTATAAACTACTTAGTTTACAATTGAAAATTCTGTTCCGTCTTTTCCGTCTTTAATCTCAAATCCAATTTCTTTTAATTTATTTCTTATCAAATCCGAAGTCGAAAAATCCTTTTTTGCTTTCGCTTCGTTTCTAATTTCTAAAATCAAATTCATTAATCCATCTATGTTTTCTGAAGTTGAATTTTTTTCTTCTTTCAATCCAAAAATGTCAAACAGGAAGTCGTTAAAAAGTTTTTGCAATGTCTGTTTATCTTTTTCAGTAATGCTTTCTTTTCCATCGTTAACCGAATTGATTATTCGAACACCATCAAACAAATTTGCTAATGCAATTGGTGTATTGAAATCATTGTTCATTGCTTCGTAAACACTACTGATTAGCACTTCACAGTTTACAGTTGACAAATTGCTAGTTTTTAAATTCGCAATCAGTTTTACAGCATTCATCAGTCGTTGGTATCCTTTTTCAGCAGCTTGCAATGCTTCGTTGCTAAAATCTAACGTGCTGCGATAATGTGCTTGCAACATGAAGAAACGCACAGTCATTGGGCTGTAACCTTTGTCTAACAGTTTATGATTTCCTGAAAACAACTCATTTGGTAAAAAGGAATTTCCTAAACTTTTGCTCATTTTTTGACTATTAACTGTCAACATATTGGTATGAATCCAGTAACGCGCAGGTTGTTTTTGATGACATGCTATATTTTGTGCTATTTCATTGGTGTGATGCGTAGGAATTAAATCCATTCCTCCTCCATGAATATCAAATTCATTGCCCAAATATTTACTGCTCATTGCCGAACATTCAATGTGCCAACCTGGAAATCCTTGGCCCCATGGCGAGTTCCAACGCATAATGTGTTCGGGTTTTGCTTTTATCCAAAGTGCAAAATCCAATCTTCCTTTTTTCTCTGATTGCCCTTCGAGTTCACGAGTATTGTT
Organism: Chitinophaga pinensis; assembly: GCA_945861965.1. Taxonomy (GTDB): domain Bacteria; phylum Bacteroidota; class Bacteroidia; order UKL13-3; family UKL13-3; genus CAMAWM01. The sequence continues at coordinate 13,687 of CAMAWM010000035.1, forward strand.
TAATAATTCGTCCAAATTCCGATTGGATAATTCAGTGTACTTATTTTTTTGCGCAAATTTTTCGACATCAAAATAAACAGACCCATTTTTTTCGTAAGCAAAACCGCTATCAATAATTTTTTGTGCCATTTCAATTTGCTCCAAAATATGTCCAGTAGCTGTTGGCTCAATGCTAGGTGGAAGCGTATTTAATTGTTCAAGCACTTTGTGAAAATCAACAGTAAATCGTTGCACTATTTCCATTGGTTCTACTTGTTCCAACTTTGCTTTTTTTGCAAATTTATCGTCTCCTTCATCGCTGTCTCCTTCCAAATGTCCGGCATCTGTAATGTTTCGGACATATCTGACTTTATAACCCAAGTGAAGGAAATAACGAAATATAGTATCAAATGAAATATAGGTTCGGCAATTGCCTAAATGCGCATTGTTATAAACCGTTGGCCCGCATACGTACATGCCAATATGACCCGCGTGAATTGGTTTAAAATCTTCGGTAGTTCGAGATAAGGTATTGTATATTTTTAAAGTAGCACCCATGAAAAAATAGATTTTTGCGAATATAGGTGATTAAATTTTGAATTTTGAATGAGGAATTTTAGATGATTTTTTCAAAGAAGATTATTAAAAAAATAACGGCAAATATCACAAAAACTGATTAAATAAAACTTCATTGGGCAAAGCCCTTGCATAACCTATAAAAAATAGTTTATTTTAATACTTTAACTGGAGGCTCAATAATAGTATATAACAACGATAGATTTAAGTAAGCGTTGGTATTATTAAAAATGCACGCCCGATTTTTTCTTATACCTTAAATAATGTACCACTTGGTCAAATTCTAAGGCAGTTAAGTTGGTTTCGGTTAATTTGTTTTCGTGCGATGGATATTGAATTCGCATTTCGTAATCCATTAGCTGTGGTAAAGAAAAATCAGGAACTATTTGCACACCATTTACTAATTTATTATGGCAATTGGCGCAAACGGTATTGTATATAATTATTCCTTTTTCAAAATCGGAAACAAACTGTTTTTTTTGAGCATCAGTCATGCTTGCACTGTCGTATGGCAACTCGTAAAGTTGTTCGGGTACTTTGGTATTTGCTTGGCTAGTTTCGGTTTGAGTAACCTTTGAGTTAGTATTTTTGGTTGCTTTGCAATTAGAAAATACTACTGCAAAAGCAATTAGTGTAATGGTAATTATGGTTTTCATTTAATTAATAAGTTCCTCCAATTTTTCGTTTGTTAAGTGCTTTGTTGTTACTTTTGGGGAGTTTATTAGGGGCTTTTTCAAAGGGTATTTGTTCGTTCAATGAGTTAATAAATGCTATTAAATTTGTTTTTTCATTTGCTGTTAAGTGCAACGAATCTGCAGAAAGTGTTTGATTATTTACATGTAATCCATTTCCTGCTCCTCCTCCTGTATTGTAAAAATCAATTACTTATTCCATGGTATTAAAAACACCATTATGCATATAAGGTTTTGTATTGGCAGCATTTCTAATAGTTCCTGTTCTAAAAGCATTTAAAGTTTCGGTGGCAGGGTTAATTTTATAGCGGCCATTGTCTTCACTAATGCTAGTAAATTTTAAATCTTTTGGCACACCAATTACCTCAAACTCCGAGCCTACATAAGGAGGTTTTACGCCATTAAACTGCGGTGCAAAATGACAAGTAGCGCATTCGGCTTTACCCATAAATGTATTAAATCCTTGTTGCACATTTTCTGATGCATTGGTTTGCAAGTTCATGGCATCATCGAAAGGCGAATTGTATTTACTAAATTTACTATAATAAAAAGTAATGGCTGAAACCAAATGTTCTATGGTTATCTCCTTTTCTGTTGGCGTTTGTTTTAATAACTCTGTAAAAGCAGTTTTATATTCATTACAGCTTAGTACTTTTTGTAATACTTCTGCCTCGTTAGCGCCCATTTCTTTAGCGCTTGTGATTACACCTTTGGTTTGGTTTTGCAAATTTATATGCTTTCCATCAAGCATTATTAAGTGATTATAAGTAGCATTAAGCAGGGTAGGAGTGTTGCGTTCCAAAAAGCCATTAAAATTATATTGCAATGAAGTAGTTGAAACTGTATCGGTAAAAAACTGTGTTGGCTTATGGCACGATACACAACTGCGTTCATTATTGCCCGAAAGTATGGGGTCGTAAAACAATAATTTACCCAATTTATCTATTTCGGCCAATACTTTTTCATCGTTTACCCTTAAAAAAATGCCTTTGCTGTTTTGTCCGTTATAAAGCTCTTTCGAAAAAATAGAAGTTGCTTTTTTGTTTAATGAATAATCAACAAAACTTTTACTGAATACTCTGTAATTTATAATTAGTTGTTGGTTAATTGCAAATAGCGGATTAATAAAATTGCGAATAAAATTATAATGGTCAAACATCGAATAATCTTTTGGTTGACTGGCCACAAATTGAATGGCTTGATTGTATAAATTTAAGTAATTTGTGTTTAAATTATAATTAGGAAAGCTTTGGTTAAAACTTTCATAAATTTCATTTACATCTTTCATCATCGCCAATAATTCAGGAACTATGTTATCCTTTTCGGGGCAATCAAAACCAGTGGTATAAATTGTAGCGAGATTTAATAAGTAAAGTCTATTGCATAAATAAAAATGATGGTGTTTTTTTAGTTCATCAGTAATTGAATCCGCTTGGTAAGCTTTGGTGGCTTGCAAACTTTGTGTAACTAAACTTAGTAAAGTATTTTTATCTAAATTTTCATCTTCTAAATATTGTAAAGCAAGCGTATAACCAGCACCTTCTCTTTTATATGGTTTTTCGTACTTTTCAAAAACTTCTGTTTCCCATTCAACTGGCAGGGGACCATTAATTTTTTTATGTGCCAATGGATCTAAATACCTGAACCAAAAATCTAATCCTTTAAATTGAGTTCTAACTGCTAATATTTTACTTTTTATTTGTTCAACTTTACTAATTGATGATAAGTCGGTTTCGTTAATTTGAGCTATCAATTCAGCTTCTAATTTTTCAAAACTATTTAGTTTGTTTTTATAGTTTATAAAATAAGCATTTTCACTTTCGCTTGGTGCAAATGAAAATGCAATTGATATTACAAAAGCAATAAATATAAAAAGTAAAATTTTATTTTTCATTTAAAATTAGTTAAAAGTTTAAATACAAAAACGGTAGGTATTATTGCTAATACCTACCCGTTTTGTAATTTATCTTTGTTTGTTTTGTTTAGTGCATGATTACTACTTTAACAGTAGTATTTTGTCCTTTACTTCCTTCAATAGCTAACATATAGATTCCGTCTTGTAAATTACTTACATCAATTTTGTTATTGATACTTGCATCTACATTTTCGTTAATCATTAGTTTACCAGTAACTGAATACAATTTAATATTCATGTTTCCAGATAAGTTATTTGTGCTAATATTTAACTCATTGCTTGTTGGGTTAGGATAAACATTGATATTAGAATTAAATGTTATGTCATTTATACCAACTCCAGCTTTACGAACTAATTTTACATTAAATGTTTCAACTGCTTTTAACGAGTCAGTAGTTTCATAAGCAAAAACTGACCACTGTAAAGTTATTGAATCGCCTTTAGCTATTGAATTTGAAGCCAATATAGCATCAATTGCACCGCTAGTTAAAGTTAATTTAGTATCTGTACCACTAATGTCAGAAGCTAAATTCAATAATGGAGCATTGAAATTACCAGTTAAGGTAGCAGCTTTCCATTTGTAAGTATTAGCTTTAGCAGAAGCCGACCAAGAAATTACAATTGGAGTAGTACTATTTTGCTCAACCTCAACTCTTGCGTTATTTGCAGGAGCAGTTAAGTTAAATGAACCTAGTATACGCTTACGAACTAAAGTTACATTCCAATCTTGGTTAGCTTTTACCGAATCAGTATTTAAATAAGAATAAACAGTCCATTTTACAGTAATAGAATCATTACGTTTTACTCCAAATGAATTTAACAATAAATCAATGGTACCGCTCGGCAATGATAAAATAGTATCAGCACCAGCATTGTTTGAATTTGATGTAAACAAAGGTGTAGCAAAACTTCCTGTTGCAGTTGTGGCAAACCATTTGTAGCGGGTTGCATTCGATGATTTCGTCCAATTTATATTTACTAAACTTGTGTTACCTTCTTCAACCGATACACTGCTATTGTTAGCAGGTGAGTTTAAGTTAAATGAACCTAAAGTTACTATTGGTTTGTTTCTACCTAAAGTTAAATTGTGAATTTGATTTGCTTGTAAAGAGTCAGTTGAATTTCTGTATGCAAATACAGTCCATTTGGTTTTAACTGAATCACCTTTGTTTAATCCTAAACTGCTTAAAATGGCATCAACCGCGCCAGAAGTTAAAGTTAAAGTGGTATCAGTACCCAAATTATTAGCTGGTAAAACCAATAATGGAGCAGTAAACATTCCAGTTTCAGTAGTTAACATCCATTTGTAATTAACCGCATTGCTCGATTTTGACCAATTTACAACTATTGAACTAGTGTTTGCACTATCAGTATTTACACGCGCATTGTTTGCAGGATTCAACAAATTAAAGTTTCCTAATTGTGGAATAATATCTCCTTTGCGAACTCCTTGTAATTGGTATCCGCTAGTACAGCCGCTTGTAGGCGATGAGCAGAATTGAATTAAAGTTCCTTCAAAAGTAAACTGACCAGTAGGAATAGCTAAAGCTGGTGCATCTTCTATTTCTGTGTCGGCAGCGCTTATTATTCTTAATACTGTAGTATCACCTGCAGTTGAACCATCCCAAACATTATGGTTAGAACTTGCTGCAAAATTGCCAGTGCTAGATGTTCTTAAATTTACTATACGTATTAATTCGCTTTCGTAAGCTTCAGGATTAGCCAAAAGTTGTTTAACAGTTAATACTTGCACTGTTGGAAGTGGTCTATTACTCATTATTTTAGTAATAACACTATTTCCTCTGTATGCCCCAGTTAGAATAGCAATTTGTGAATAATTATTAAAATCGCTTCTACCACCACTTACTTCTACACTATCACCAGCTTTTAAGCCACCGCTTAATATAGAATCAACCATGGCTCCGCTTGATTGGCGAACACCAATTGCACCAGTTCCGTCTTGTATATAAATAAATCGACCCCAAGCTCGAGTTATAATACCTCTTACTTTCACAGAATCTGTGGCTAATGCACGCGCGGCAGCTATAGTTAATATAGGAAGAGGTGGAGTGAAAATTCCATCTTGACGTGTGTTTAATAATTGAATACGGTTATCGCCTAATAATGAAGTATCGCGAACTGCATAAGGAGCAGTATTGTGTTTAGCATACATGTAATCAGCAAAAGCATCTTGTTCTGTTCCATTTGCTTGGAATTTAGCATATAATGAATCTTTAAATGCTGTATCTAAATTAATACGATTAAAGCCATTTGATACAAACGGATAGCTATCGCCACCACCTGCTAAGAAATCAAGTGTAACTACTTTAATTATTCTTGATGTATCGCCATGAAGTAGACCAAATCTTACAATAGTATCTAATCTGTTACCTATTGAATCAACTAAAACCATTGATTGAATTTTGCTACCTGCTGCTCTTGTTGTATCGTAACTAAACATTACACCACCCACTTGCGGGAACTGACCTGGTGTAATTCCTGGTCTAGAAGCAGAAACACCATGTTCTAAAATTCGTTTTAAACCGGCAGCATTTAATGATAGAATAGAAAGTTTATTGTTAAAACGCAATGAGTTTTCAATATCTAATTGACTAATATCTCCTGCATTTTTACCAGCAGAAGCATTGGCTGCCGTTGGCAATAATTGAACACCATTTCCAACTGAAACAACTTGACCTATAGCAGAACGAATACCACCACCATTTTTAATTGAAACTCTTACTTGTGCATCGTATCTTTTTGCTAACCATAAGTTGGCATCTGATGATACATTTCCTAAATTAGTTTCTTGTGTGCGAACAAAATCTCTTCTACCTTCTAAAAATACGCTTGCTTTTCCAAACTTGTTACCATCTTTATTATTTATAACTGTAGCAATTGCCGATGTTAAAGTTCTAACATTTGCACCTTTACTCCCAACTGTAAAACCAGCAGCATAAGTTCCGTACAATGAAGTTACCATTGCTGTATCGGCAGCATAAGCACCGTTGATGTTTGAATCCAATAAGTTTGTAATTAATACACCACTTGAATCAAAATCACAAACAAAACGACCAACATATTTCCACTCAGCAGTTGTATTTAAAATGGCTAAGGGCTCATTATCTTTGTTTACAGTTAAAATTGGATATTTGTCAGAAACTGGAATTCCAGCTCTTAATCTGTCATTGCCATCTGCACATAATGAATGTGAACCACCAGCAATGATAATATCAACACCTTTTAACAAAGGAGCTAGTGCTTTTTCGTTAGCCAATTGTTGTAAATGACTCATCACAATAATTTTGTTAATTCCCATTGCTCTTAATGAATCAATAACTGGTTGTAAAACCGCAGCTAAAGCAGGAATATTATCTGGTCCACCGCTTAAAACAGTAGTAGCACCAGGAGAAGAGATAGCAGCTAAAACTTGTGTAGTAGCACCTACTATTCCAACTTTTTCGCCATTCATTTCTATTATTGCCGAAGGTGCAATACCTTTCTTTTGGTTATTAGCAGTAATGGTTGGAGAAGTTTTAAAACTATCAACCGATAAACGTTGAGAAGTAGTTAAATAGCTTAAGTTAATATCGTTACTAAAGTTTAAGTTAGCACTTAAATATGGAAACTGAGCTCCAATCCAACGTTTGTCGGCACCGTTGCTTCTAATATCCACACCAATGATGCTATTTACTTCTGGAGTTCCTAAATCAAACTCGTGGTTACCAAAAGCTGAACCTTGGAAACCCATAATATTCATCATGGCAATATCTGTTCTACCAATGGCAGCTCTTAAACCCGAAGTAGTTCCACTGTAATAACTGCTAGCAGTATTACGCAAAGGAGTTTGCATAGAAGGATCTTCACCAGCACTTAAAAAAGGACTAGGAATATAACAATCGCCAGAAGCTAATTTAACCGTGTTGGCATAAGTTCCTTCTAAAGTATCTAATACAGCAGCAAAGTTTGGTGCATCTATTGGCGCATCTATTCCGCTTTCCATATCTGATGCATGCAATACTTGCATTTGGAATGCACTGCGAGAATTGATTTGGAATAACGCAACTGTTCCAGAAACTTCGTTCGATAACATGATCATGTCTTTTCCATTTGGACTTTCGTTTCTTGGAATAAATACAATTCCTTCTGGACCTAAATCGCCAACAGAAGCTAAATTAGCTTGACTTGGAGTAACACTAAAATTACGAGTGTTAATATATTGAACAAAATAAGGAGCTGTTGGAATGGTAATATTATAAATCATAATTCCACCAATGCGTTCTAATGCTACAAATGCATAAGTACTATCTAAAATTTTACCAACTGTTACAGATTCTGGTTCAGGACCTTTGTTGTCACTTCTATCGTCTAAAGCATTTGTGGTATGACCTGTGTTAAAGTTAGCTGGAAACATACTTTTAACTTTTTGTTCTATTTCATCTTTACTATCCCAAACTAAAGCGCCAGTAGTTCCATTCCAAATAGAAAACGAACGTGCACCAAAGCAAAAGATAGAATCTATTTTACCATCGTTGTTAAAATCGCCTGTTCTATTAGAAACTGTTAAACGACCTAAAGCAGTATTTGCTTTTATTGCAGCAACACCAGCTGCACCACCAAATTTGGTAGAATCTAATACATAAGTAACATCGGCAACTCTGTTTTCTTCATTGTTAGCAGTTCCATAATCAGCTCTTGCATCACCTTCGTTAGCAGTAACTAAATATGATTGATTTCCAGCTTTAAAATGCGAAATTCCATCAGGTAAAAACATACCAAAAACAGGGAAAGTATCAATTTTTGCTAAAGCAGCATTTGAACCATTATCTCTGTCTGATGGATCTAAACCGTTGCCAGCAAGTCTGTGGTTTTTGTAGCCTAAAGGCAATAATGAAGTTACTGTAGCAGTGTTAATATTTACAACGGCTAAAGCGTTATTTTCTTGACAAGTAACCCAAGCAGTTGTGTTATCATCTGAAATAGCAATGTATTCTGGTTCTAAATCTTCAGCAACAGTTGAGTTTCGTGAAAAAGTAGTTCCTGATTGAATTTTACCAAAAATTCTGATTTTAGAATCAATAACGGTTGGAGAATTAAAAGCAGTAAAGCCAGCTGTTTGAACATTGGCTTGTGTAATATTTGCAATACCAGAAGCTAAATCAATGATAGAAATAGAACCTTCTGGATCTATTGTATAACCTACATTTGGTTCACCTTCGTTGGCAACTAATAATTTTTGTCCATTAGGAGTAAAAATAACATGATCGGCATTGGCGCCAGCTTTTACTTTATTGATATAATTACCATTGATGTCTAAAAATACAATGTTACTAGGATTTGTTTTTCCGTTAGAGTCAATGACTGAAATAGCAAAAACTCCTTTTTTATTACATGCTACAGAAGTAACATCTATTCCATAAGGTTTAACAGAAATTGTAGCTATTAAAACTGGACTTGCAGGATTTGCAATGTTTACAATTTTAACACTTGAATCTGGTCCATTGATTACAAACATACGTTTGGAACCTGGATCGTAAGCAGAAATTTCGGCTACACCACCATTGGAATTATAAGTTCCTATGGAATATCGCCCTAAAAGTTGCGCATTTATTTGCGCTTTGGTTAAAATACTTGCTGAACAAAACAGCAATAAACCTAATAATTTGTAAATTATGTTTTTCATATTTGAATTTTAAAATATCTTCAAATTACTTGCTTTAAAAAAAATGAATTGTTATTGGTATGTTGTGATTGTATTATTAAATGATTTTATAAATGTTATATCCCTAAAATTAGAAACAATTATTTGACAATGGCATAGATAAATTTATTTTAATTGGAGAAAACGTTTTGAATTTTCATGGTAGCGATGATAGCTATTACGAAGAATGGTTTCAGGATTTGGAGGAGGGATGGATTGTGGCTTTAAATTTTCAAAGTCATGTG
>CAMAWM010000036.1 GCA_945861965.1 Chitinophaga pinensis
GATACTCGGTATTGACAACACAATTTTAGGAACAAGTTATAAAATTGAAGGCTTTTATCAAAAATTTTCAAAGATCATTAACATTTTATTGATTGCAATTGCAGGCATTGTTGCATTGTATTTCGCGTACAAATATTGGATTTTGGAACCACAGGAACGCGAAGCCGAAACTGCAGTTTTTCAAGCTCAGAATTGGTTTGAAAGCGATTCATTTGATCTTGCTTTAAATGGACAAGGCGATAAATTAGGATTCTTGGCTATTGCAGATGAATTTGGCGCAACTGAAGTTGGAAATCTATCGCATTACTACGCTGGAATTTGTTACATGAACAAAAAAGAATTTGAAAATGCCATTGAGCAATTAGAAGATTTTGATACGGATAATGAAATGATAGGCCCGATGGCTGAAGGATTATTGGGCGATGCCAACTCTGAAATAAATGATATGGAAAATGCTTTGAAACATTATTTGAATGCAGCCAACATGGTTAAAAATAACTTAACTACTCCAATGTTTCTGAAAAAAGCTGCTTTGGTTTGCGAAGAACAAAAAGAGTTTGGTAAAGCACTTTCAAATTATCAACGAATTAAAAACGATTTCCCTCGAAGCAAAGAGTTTAGTGATATTGATAAATACATTGCACGTGCAAATGCAGCAAATGAAAGCAACTAAAAATAGTAATTAGGAATAAATAAAACCAAGTGAATTTTAAAAAGCACTTGGTTTTTTAATTTTGAAATGGCAACACATTTAAAAAATCTTTCGAAAACAAATCTTAAAAGCAATTCGCTTTTTGCAAAATGCAAAATCGGAATTGCAGTATCTGAATGGAATAGAGAAATTACTTTTTCGATGCGAGATGCTGCAATTGATTTTCTTAAAAAATCGGGAGTAAAAGAAAAAAACATTTCAATAAAAAATGTACCGGGTGCTTTTGAATTGCCATTTGCAGCACAACAATTGGCGAACAATAAAAAGATAGATGGCGTTATAACTTTAGGTTGTGTAATACAAGGCGAAACCAAGCATTTTGATTTTATTAGCCAGGCTTGTGCCAATGGAATAATGAAGGTAGGATTGGAATCAAAAAAACCTGTAATTTTCGGTGTGCTTACTACCGATAATTTGAGTCAAGCTAAAGCAAGAAGTGGCGGCAAACATGGAAATAAAGGAATTGAAGCGGCAGAAACTTTATTAAAGATGTTAAAATAATCTTACTCTTCCAAAGGTTTAAAATTCGCATAGTTTCTCCATTTATCTAGCAACTGCACAAAATCCTTCGGCAATTCCGAATCAAAAAACAATTTCTTTTTTGTAGTTGGATGAATAAATCCCAATGATTTTGCATGCAAAGATTGTCGTGGCATAATCTTAAAACAATTATCTATAAACTGCTTATACTTTGTAAAAGTTGTGCCTTTAATAATTGTGTCTCCACCGTAAGTATCATCACCAAACAATGGATGTCCAATACTTTTGCAATGCACACGAATTTGATGCGTTCGGCCGGTTTCAAGTTTCATTTCAAGAAGGGTTACATAATTCAATCGTTCAAGTACTTTGTAATGTGTAACGCTCCATTTCCCTTTCTCTTCCTCATCAAACAACTGAAATATTTTTCTGTCGTAATTGCTTCGAGCAATGTATCCATTTATTATTCCTTCATCGGTTTCAAAATCGCCCCAAGCAAGTGCCACATAACTTCTTTCAATGCTATGATCGAAAAATTGTTTTGCTAAATGAGTCATTGCTTGTTCCGTTTTTGCAACCACCAAAAGTCCGGTTGTATTTTTATCAATTCTATGCACAAGTCCTGGACGAATGTTTGACTCTTTTGCAAATTCTAAATCTTTCAAATGCCAAGCCAACGCATTTACCAAAGTGCCCGAAGTGTTGTTATATCCTGGATGAACAACCATTCCGGCAATTTTATTTATCACCATCAAATCATCGTCTTCATAAACTATTTTTAGCGGAATATTTTCAGCGACAATTTCAGTATCCTTTGGGGGATTTGGAAGTACAACGGAAATTACATCTTCAGGTTTTACTTTATAGCTTGACTTAACGGCTTTTTCGTTAACCAACACACAATCCAAATCGCATGCATGTTGAATTTTTGTTCGCGAAGAGTTTTGAATTCGCGTCATCAAAAATTTATCAATGCGTAAAAATCCTTGACCTTTATCTGCTACAAAACGGTGGTGTTCGTATAGTTCTTGCTCATCGTTTGCATCTTCTTCAATCTGTGGTTTGATGTACATATATTAGAAAAATTTTTTAAGAAATAGCGACTATTTTACAAAGCCATTTTGTACTAAATATTCTGCAATTTGTATTGCGTTTGTAGCTGCACCTTTGCGTAAATTATCAGCAACAATCCAAAGATTCAAACTTTTTGCTTGGCTCTCATCACGTCTAACTCTTCCTACAAAAACTTCGTCCTCGCCATCTGCAAACAAAGGCATTGGGTAAACAAAATTTTTGATATCATCTTGCAATACAACTCCACTTGTGCTTGATAAAATTTCTTTAACATCTTCCAATTCAAATTCGTTTTCAAATTCAACATTCACACTTTCGCTGTGTCCACCGGTTGTTGGAATTCTAACACAAGTAGAAGTAATAGCAATTGTATTGTCACGCATTATTTTTCGGGTTTCGTTTACCATTTTCATCTCTTCTTTGGTATACGAGTTTTCTAAAAATGAATCAATTTGAGGCAACACATTTTTATCAATTGGATATTTATATGCCATTTCGCCTTTTATTCCTTTGCGTTCGTTTTCCATTTGTTCAACGGCTTTTACACCTGTCCCGGTTACGCTTTGATATGTAGAAACTACAATTCGTTTTATTTTATATTTTTTGTGCAGTGGATTTAAAACCATTACCATTTGTATGGTTGAACAGTTTGGATTGGCTAGTATGAAATCGTTTGTTGAAATTACGTCTGCATTGATTTCAGGAACAATCAATTTTTTATCTGGATTCATTCGCCAAGCTGATGAGTTGTCAATAACATATGTTCCAGCATCGGCAAATTTTTCGGCCCATTCCAAGCTTGTAGTTCCACCAGCAGAAAATAATGCGATTTCAGGTTTCAATGCAATTGCATCGGCCATACTGCAAATTGTATATTTTGATCCTTTAAAAAGAATTTCTTTTCCTACTGATTTTTCGGATGCAACTGGAATTAATTCTGTTACCGGAAAATTTCTTTCGGCCAATATTTTTAGCATTACCGAACCAACCAAACCTGTAGCACCAACTACTGCAACTTTCATAGAATGAATTTTTTTGACTGCAAATATATTTATAAAATTAGCGAATAGAATTACAAAACATCAACATCCACAACCCTTATACTTTTTTTCGTTTCCGTTTTTGTCAATTGCGCGAGCTCGCCTTCCTCGTTCGTTGTAATATATTGCCCAAATTAAGTTTCCGTTTTTCCATTTTTCTTTGTGTTCTAACTTCCCGTTTTCGAGATAAAAAAACCAAAATCCGTATTTTGATTCGCCAAGTTGATGTCCACTAAACCTTAATTTTCCATTGCTAAAATGCTCTGTAATTTTTACACTTTTTTGTTGTGCAAATACAGAATTTTGATTAAAAAAAAGGAAACTATAAACAAGGATAATTCGTAACGCTGGTTTCATGTGTTGGGCAATGTGCAACAAATTTAAAAAAGTTTTATATTTTAGCAGCCTTTGCCAGTATTAAAGTTTTAGGTAAATGAGGTAAATTGTTTCTTAATCCTCTTACATACAGCGACTAATATACTGCAACGATAAAATGATTAAACACATAAGCGGAAAAATAAGCGAAAAAACACCTGCAATCGTTGTTATTGATTGCAATGGTGTGGGTTATGGTTTGCAAATAAGTTTGAATACGTATGAGAAAATAGGCGACAAATCAGAAGTTAAACTTTTGACTTATCTAAGTATAAAAGAAGATAGTCATACACTTTATGGATTTGCAGAGGAAGAAGAAAGGCAGCTTTTTATGCAACTTATTTCGGTAAATGGTGTTGGAACTAACACGGCCAGAATGATTTTATCATCGCTCAAACCAATCGAAATAAAACAAGCCATTGCAGCGGGAAATTGGAATCTTTTAAAAAGCATAAAAGGCATTGGTCCGAAAACTGCACAAAGGCTAGTTGTTGATTTGCAAGACAAAGTAAAGCTTTTGAACCTGAGCGAAACGGGTAATATTTCGTTTAAAAATCCAATTGTTGACGAAGCGCTTTCTGCATTGGTAATGCTAGGATTTGGAAAGGCAGAAGCCGAAAAGGCATTGATGAAAATAAAACAAGAAAACCCTGATTTAAGCGTTGAACAATTAGTAAAACAAGCGCTGAAAACACTTTAATTAAAAGAAAAAATAAGTAGCGGATGAAGCAAATCTACTCTTGATTAGTAGCACAAAATTTAAAATAAGCAAAGTACTTTTTACTTCCACCTTCGTTATTTCGTTGGTGTGGAACGCTATTTCTGCAAACACATTTCGCGGAAATAAGACAAATAAGGATTTCATCTACTTTCCGCCCGATAGTTCGAAGATTGAGAAGAGGCCGAAAATAAAATTACATTTTCCGATAAGCGACAAAAAGCGCTACGAAACAAGTAAAAAAAGCAATCCATTTGATCTAAACGATCCTTCTAATATCAAATCAAAATACGAACTGGATCCAACTAATTTCAGATACAATTATTCGTCAAAAATTGGAGATGTAAACTATGGATTTCCTGCTAGCGAAAGTTTGAAAGAGCGAATCAATCAAGTTAACATCGAACAAAACAAACACTATTTCAAGCAGCGATCGATGGCAAACAACATGGCAAAAGGAAGTGGAATTATTCCGCAAATTGTCATACCCGGGCCTAAAATTTTAGATAAGGTTTTTGGAAGTGGAATTATTGATATTAGACCAAGAGGAACTGCGGAGTTGATTTTTTCATACAACTCAAACGAGGTGCGAAATCCTCAATATTCATTACGACAACAAAACACTTCGCAATTTGATTTTAAACAAAAAATTCAATTGAATCTTACAGGATCAATCGGAGATAAAATGCGTGTGGCAATGAACTACGATACCGAAGCAACTTTTGAATTTGAAAATCAAATTAAGTTGGAGTTCAATGGAAAAGAAGACGATATTATTAAAAAAATAGAATTGGGAAATGTGGCTTTGCCGCTGAATTCAACGTTGATACAAGGCAGTCAAAGTTTGTTTGGTGTTAAAACAGTTATGCAGTTTGGTAAATTAAGTGCAACAACTGTTGTCTCTCAACAGCGCGGTCGAAGTCAAGAAACCGAAATGCAAGCAGGTGCACAGAACACAAAATTTGATATTCAAGCGAGTAATTACGATATGAATCGCCATTTTTTTCTATCGCAATATTTTTACGAAACGTATGATCAAGCAGTTGCAAATCTTCCAATAATAAATACACGAGTTCAAATTAGACGAGTTGAAGTTTGGGTGTTGAATCGCACCAATGCATTTGATAATGCAAGAGATATTATTGGATTTAGCGATTTGGGCGAAGCCAGCCAACGCATAAATAAAAAATGGGAAATAAATCCATCCTTATACGATACATTTTTAGGCAATGATGTAAACAGTTTGTGGCTTTATCTCAATAGAGGAAGGCATACAGCAAATGGCGCTGACAACCGAACTATTTCCAATAATTTAAATGGAACTTACACTGCGCTGGATCAATTGATGCAAGATGCAAATACAACCGGACTTGCACCATTAAGTCAGTACCAACTTATAAATTATGCTCGACAGTTAAATCAAAACGAATACACCTTTAATGCGGTTTTGGGATTTGTTTCATTGAATCAAGCCTTGAACAATGACGATGTATTGATGGTTGCTTATGAAGGAACAATTGACGGAAGAGATTTTAAAGTGGGCGAATTTTCAATTGACAAAGCGCCCAATCCAAATCAACCCAATTTACTTTTTCTGAAAATGATTAAAGGGCCTTCTCAGCGGCCAGATTTACCCAACTGGAAATTGATGATGAAGAATGTGTATTCGCTTGGATCGTTCTCTATTCAACCCAAAGATTTTAAGCTCAATATTATTTATGCTGATGATCCATCGGGCGCAGATTTAAATTACATACCCGTTCAAAACGAACCACTTCTTACGGGCACGCCCTTGCTTACAGCAATGAATTTGGACCGAATGAATTTGCAACAAGAACCTGCACCCGATGGATTATTTGATTACTTGGAAGGAGTTACCGTATTATCATCAACCGGAAGAATTATACTTCCATCGGTTGAACCATTTGGAAAATATTTAAAGAAAAAATTTATTAACGATCCAACTCGTGCGGATTATTATTGCTATTTTCAACTATACGATTCAACAAAATTTTCGGCAGTGCAATTGCCCCAATTCGATAAATTTTTTCTTAGAGGAACTTATCAAGGTCAATCCGGAAATGAAATTTCGTTAGGCGCAACCAATGTGCCTCAAGGATCGGTAAAAGTGACTGCTAATGGTGCGCCTTTGCAAGAAAATATTGATTACATAGTGGATTACAATTTAGGTAGAGTAAAAATTGTAAATACGGCTTTGCTAAATTCTGGTGCTAGCATTAAAGTAAGTTCTGAAAGCAATAGTTTATTTCAAGTTCAACAACGCACAATGGTTGGAACCAGATTGGATTACAAAGCCAATCGCGATTTTATTTTAGGTTCTACTTTTATGTACATGAACGAAAGACCGCTGACACAAAAAGTAAATGTTGGCGAAGAACCAATTTCAAACATGGTAGTTGGTCTTGATGGAACGTATAAAAAAGACTCTCGTTTTTTAACCAAATTGGTTGACAAACTTCCATTTATTGAAACCAAAGAATCATCAAACATTATTTTTTCGGGAGAATACGCGCATTTAATTCCTGGAGTTAACAGCGCACTAACCCAAGGAGGAACGGCCTACATCGATGATTTTGAAAATACCGAAACACCCTTCGATTTAAAATTTGGAAATAATTGGGCATTGGCAAGCACACCACAAGGCCAAAGCAGTTTGTTTCCAGAAACCAACACATTTAATTCACTTGCATACGGAACCAAACGCGCAAATATTGCATGGTACACCATTGCAAATAATTTTTATAATTCAAGCGATCCTTTTATGCCGCAACATATTAAGGACAACCCAAACTCAATGTCTATTCATAATGTTAGACAAGTACAACTCACAGATATTTTTCCTCAAAAACAAATTCAAACAGGAATGCCTCAAAACCTTCCAACGTTTGATCTAGCTTATTTTCCAAAAGAAAAAGGACCGTACAATTTCAACCTTACAGATTTAAATGACGATGGAACATTAGCAAATCCAGAAAAAAACTGGGCTGGAATAATGCGTAAAATTGATCAGAATGATTTTGAACAAGCCAACATCGATTATATCGAAATATGGATGATGGATCCGTTTGCCGATAATCCAAACAGCACAAACAAAGGAGAATTAGTTATTAATCTTGGAAATGTTTCGGAAGATATATTGCGCGACAACCGTAGATCAGCCGAAAATGGATTACCGAAAGACGGAATTTTTGATGCTTCAAAAGTAGATAAAACCATTTGGGGTTGGGTACCAAAACAACCCGTTATTAATTACGCTTTCGATGCAGATATTGCAGCTCGAACAAATCAAGATGTAGGATTAGATGGATTGAATAATGAGAACGAAAAAATTCAATTTGATTCAACGTATGTAAAAAAAGTTTTCCAAAAATTTGGTCCAACTTCAACAGCATATATTACTGCAAACGAAGATCCATCCAACGATGATTATCATTATTATTTAGGAGCAGATTACGATGCAGCAAATGGTGGATTAGGAACGGATGTAATTTCGAGATACAAGAAATACAATAAAATGCAGGGCAACTCAATTATTGGAGGAAACCCACCTTCGGCAGCTACTAACGTGCCAGACAACGAAGATTTAAATCGCGATTACACCACCAATGAAATTGAAAGTTATTTTCAATATCGGATTGAAATAAGTCCTGAAAAACTGCAAGAAGGAACCAACTTTGTGGTTGATTCAGTTAACTGTTCGCAAGTAAAACTTGCCAACGGAAGTTTGGTTTCTGAAAGGTGGTACCATTTAAAAATACCTGTCCGTGAGTTCCAACAAAAATTTGGTGACATTAACGATTTCAAATCGATACGATTTATGCGCATGTTTATGCGTGGATTTAAAGAAGATATTGTTTTGAGATTTGGATATCTACAACTCATTCGTGCGGATTGGAGAAAATATGCAAACAGTTTGAAAGAAGGCGGAGAGCACAAACCAATTGACCCAACCGACAATACATCGTTTGTAGTTTCAACTGTAAATGTGGAAGAGAATCCGAATTATATAACACCTCCTGGCATTGTGCGTCAAATTGATTTTAGTTCGCCACAATCAATCAGACAAAACGAACAAGCAATTTCTGTAAAAGTGTGCAACTTAAAAGATGGCGATGCGCGAGGAGTTTTTAAAAATGCAGTGGTGGATATGAGACAATATTCGCGACTAAGATTATTTGTTCATGCCGAAGGCGATAAGCAACTTCAAAGCAATGATGTTTCTGCATTTATTCGATTTGGTACCGATTTGACAAATAATTATTACGAGTATGAAATTCCACTTTCGCTAACTCATCTTGGGCAAACGGATGAATACGGTGTGTGGCCAACAAACAATGAAATAAATATTTTGTTAGAAGATTTAATAAACGCAAAAATTGCTCGTAACAATGCGGGTGTTTCATTTAGCGCACCGTATTCTACACTTTTAGGTGCAGCAAAAATTACTGTAGTTGGTATGCCCGATTTTAGTCAAACTAGAGTGATGATGATGGGAGTAAGAAATCCAAAACGAAAACCTGGAGATGTAAATGATGACGGACTTCCAAAGTGTGTTGACGTTTGGTTTAACGAATTAAGATTAACAGAATTTAATACGCGCGGAGGATGGGCAACTACTGGTTTTGTTCAGGCAAAATTAGCCGATTTTGGAAATGTAAAAGTAAGCGGAACATTAATTACAAATGGTTGGGGAGGCGTAGATAAAAAATTAAATCAACGCAGTTTTGACGACAAATATCAATACAGTATTCAAACAAGTTTTGAGTTGGGTAAATTTTTTCCGGCAAAAATTGGTATTTCAATTCCATTTTTTTACTCGTATGGCAACACATTAATTCGTCCATTGTACAACCCGCTAAATCCGGATACAAAACTGCAAAAAGAAATTGATCAAACAACGAACGAACAAAGGCGAGAAAGAATATCGCTGGCAAGCGATGATATAATGAATCAGCAGAGTTATAATTTTACCAATGTCAGAAAAAACCGAACAGGAATGCGTGTAGCATTGCCTATTGATATTGAAAATTTCAACTTCACGTATTCATTCACCGAAACGTATAGGCAGAATCAAACGATACAATCTTATGTAATGCAAAATTACAAGGGAATTGCTGGCTACATGTATAGTTTTCCGAACTCAACTATTGAACCTTTTTCAAAAACTATAAAGTCAAATAAATTAGCGCTACTAAAAGAGTTTAATTTCAATTATTTGCCATCAACATGGGGTTTTAGAATTGAAACCGAAAGACGATACGGTGAGTTAATTAACAGAAACAACGATGATAAAAACACAATAATTTTACCGTTGTACGATAAACTTTTTACCATGCGCAGGTATTATGAATTTGCTTGGGGATTTACAAAAAACATTAAACTGGATTACAATGCAACAGCAGATGCAAGAATAGATGAACCAATGGGAAGAATTAACGAAACAACACCTGATAAGAAAGACAGCATTGTAAATAATTTTTGGAAAGGAGGACGATTAACAAAATTTGATCAAAATATTAGAGCAAATTACAACGTACCAATTAATAAAATTCCTTATCTCGAATTTGTTAATCAATCAACGTATAGTTACACTGTAAACTACCAATGGAATCAAGCGCCACCAATTGCTGATAGTTTGGGAAATACAATTCAAAATTCAAGACAACAGCAATTTAATCTTGGATTTAATATGGTAAGTTTTTACAATAAAATTAAATTTTTAAAAGATCTAACCACACCTGCAAACACACGACAACAAAATGCAGTAGTTGACGAAGATAAAAACGCAAAAAATTTAAAGAGTAAAGACAAAAAGAAAAACGCAACCTTAAGCAATGAGACAAAAAAATACCCGTTTTATATTACTGCACCGGTTAAAATAATTCTGAGTTTAAAAAATGTTTCGGGAACGTATAGTTTAACAGAAGGAACAACACTTCCTGGTTTTCAACCCAAGGCGGAAAATTTTGGACAGAATTACAATTCGGGTGCTCCGGGATGGGATTTTATTTTGGGAGTACAAAACGATGATTACCGTTACAAGGCAGCACAAAACGGATGGTTTACAAACGATCCGCGATTGGCTACTCCTTACATGCAAAATTTTCAGGAGCAAATAAATGGTCGAGCGCTTTTTGAACCTTTTGATGATTTTAGAATTGAGCTGAATGTTGAAAAAAGATTTTCAAAAACGCTGAGTTCGTATTTCCGTTTCGATCCATTTGATAGTATTGGACAACCGTATAAAGATTTTGGAGAACCCATTGAAACTGGAACTTACAGCATCAGTTATTTAACTTGGCAATCTGCATTTGCTGGAGATAACAGCGAAAATATTTCATCCGTTTTCACTCAATTTGAAAACAATCGTCAAATAATTGCAAACCGTTTGGCCGAAGAAAAATATGGAAATATTTCAGCGGTAATGCGCGACAGTTTTACTTTTCCTTTGGGATTTAGTCGCTACTCTCAGGATGTTTTAATTCCAGCTTTTTTAGCAACGTACAGCGGTACCGATCCTAAAAATATTGGCTTGAGTCCTTTTCCGCAAATTCCAATTCCTAATTGGAAAATTAATTACAACGGCTTATCAAAATTAGATTTGCTTAAAAACATTGCATCCAATATTGCCATTTCGCATGTGTATCAATCAACCTATACGGTGCCTAATTTTCAAACTATTTCTTCGCGAAGTATCGATACTTTTTCAAGCACTGATTTGTTGCCCAAATATATTATCAGACAAATTCAGATTACCGAACGATTTGCACCGCTGTTGGGCATTGATATAACTTTTGTAAATAACATAACGGCTGCTGTAAAATATTCGAAAGATCGTGCTTTGAATTTATCACTTGGATCAAGACAATTAAATGAAATTGCAGGCGAAGAATTTACGATAGGAATTGGATTTAGAACACAAAAATTAAAACTTCCTTTTGGACGAATTGTGTTGAACAACGATATCAATTTTAGATTCGATTTTTCAATTCGTGAGAATGTAACCAAGGTCCGAAATTTAGATCGCGAAAGCAACGAACCCGTTAGTGGTCAAACCATTTATTCATTAAGGCCAAGTATTGATTATAAAATAAATGACAACTTGATGTTGCGCATATTTTATGATAGAAGACAAACCAATCCGTATACTTCTAATAATTATCCAACGGTAATTTCGAGTGGCGGATTTAGTGTGCGATACACGATACAATAATCAATTCCCTTCTGCCGTTTTTATTTATTTCTCTGTTAATTCATAAAATTTGTAAATCATTTCATCTAATTGATTTTCTGATTTGTTTGTATCAGCTTTCTGGATTTTTTCTTTGGATGAATTAATTATTCCCTCACAAAACTCCATCCGTATTTTTCCATCATTGTATTTACATCTTCAGTAAAAGTTTTTCTTGAATGATGCTCTTCCTGATTGTGAATATATTTTCTAACCGATTCAAGATGACTTTCGCTTACACCTACAACCCAATAATCATCCTGCCACATAAATTTATTTTCGGTTAGTTTGTTTTGATTTATCCAAAAAGAGGATTCGCCTTTAATGAGTTGTGCAACTTTACTGATAGTTTGTTCTTTGCCCAATGAAATTAAGCAATGAGCATGTTCTTGATACCCATTTACACAATCAAGCCAGATGCCTTTTTCTTCAGCATTTTTTTTGATATGCTGAAATACTTGTTTCTCAATTCTTTGGAATTTAAAAATGGCACTCTGTTTTTTGTTGAGAAAACCATGTGCATATAAACTCTTACCCAACTCATGTTTTATTTTTTATGTGGCTAAAGCCAATTGATTATTTATTTTCTTTTTATTAGTCAGATAAATCTGACTGCAATAGATAGATTTTATTTTCTCTTTTTATTAGTCAGATAAATCTGACTTCAATTAATTGATTTTATCAATTACAGTTTGGCTTTAGCCAACTGATACTGACAAAAATATTTATTCGAATTTATTCTGCTTTAGCATCATCAATTTGCTAGTTTGTTTTTTCGTAAATGCGAAAGGAGTAATCAAATTTATTTTTTTCATCGGCTTCGTGTTTTTCGTCTTTCAAAATTTTCCAATTGTTTTCCAATTCCGGAAAAAAAACATCCGCATCAAAAGCAAAATGAATTTTGCTTAAATAAATTTTATCTGCTAGCTGTAAAGTTTGCTTATAAATACTTTCGCCACCAATAATAAAAAGTTCGTTTTCGTCAGCCGATTTTGCAAACTCAATTCCTTTTTTAATGTCATCAAACACAAAACAATTTTCTATTTTTTTTGCTTGAGTAGTAATGACAATATTTTTTCTGTTGGGCAATGCTTTAGCAATTGATTCAAATGTTTTTCGACCCATTAAAATCGTATGTCCAGTTGTAAGCGCTTTAAAATACTTGAGATCGGCAGGCAAATGGCAAAGCAATTGATTGTTTTTACCTATTCCGTTTTTTTCATCGGCAACTACTACAAGCGAAATAATCATGTGCTTTTTAATTTCTGTTTTTACAAGTTCAAATAACGCAAAATAATTTCTGTATCTTGTTATACTAATTCGCTTCGTAGTTTTTTTGAAACCGAATTTACTATTAAGTTGTACGAATCATTTGTCATTTGTATGATTAATTTATCGTCAACATCTTCGTTGAATAATACAGTATTCCAATGTAGCTTGCTCATGTGATAGCCAGGCTTGACAGCGATAAAATTTGAACGCAATTCAATGGCTTTTTCAGGATTGCATTTTAAATTTACACTATCGGGTTTTGATAAAGAGGTAAGCGCAAACATTTTTTTGCAGACTTTAAAAACCAAGGTGTCGTTGTCAAATGGAAAACATTCTTCAACTCCTTTTTTCTTTATACAATACTCGCGAAGGATTTCAATATTCATGGTGTTTGAATTAATCGATAGCCCAAAATAAGTTGCCACATGCTTGAGCGACTGCTGTATTTTACATCGGGCAATTGTAAATTTTGTGGTGCTATCATATTTATTTCGGTTGTATTGCTTATGCTCATATCGTAGCGCAAATCAATTGAGATTTTCCAAATATCAATACCTGCACCGGCTTGCAATCCAACAACAAAATCATTGAAATTTGTGTTGTTTTTATATCCGTTTAATTCACTCAAATCTTTTGAAAATGCAAACTGAAAATTAGGACCAGCATTGACTCTAAAAAATTTTAAAACCTGCTTTCCTGCCAATATCGGTACATCTACATAATGAATGGTTCCGCTACCAATAGTTGCAATTTCGAATCCTCGTTGATTGTAAACCGCTTCTGGCATGATGAAAAAACCAAGAAATTTTGCTTTTAAATATACACCGCCTGTTAATCCTGAAATAGATTCTTTGTCGGCAAATTCAGCAAAGTTTTTTGCAAGCGATGATCGTGTCATTCCAGCACGAAGCCCAAATGAAACTTCCTGAGCAAAACATACAGAAGTTTGCATCAGTATAATTAAAGCGAGTATCTTTTTCATAATTCAAAAATAAAAAAAACGCTTGTATTTAGTACAAGCGTTTTTTGAAACAAAAATATTTTTTAATTTATTGCTGGCAAGAATCCATAATTTTTACCCAACTCCAATTGGTTTTTCAAAAAATCTGTTGGATAAGAAACCTTAACATCTATAATTTTTCCTTCTTTCATTATGGGTGTAAGTTTTGGTTGAATAAATCCTTTGTAAGCGGCAACATTTAATTTTAAAAAACGCGCTCTCACTTCATTCAACAATATTTGATCAACATTTACGCCATATCCTTCAACCAATAATGTAGCAGCCGCATAATCTCCTTCTGATTTTATGCGTTGAATTTCGCGTAGCAATTCACCAAACAATTGTCTTAATCGTTCGTAATTATTTACATGAACAAATGTTTTTCCTTCGCGATTTATAAATTCAATTACATTCTCAGATTTGCCTTTTTCATACGCCCATTTTGCAACCAACTGTCTGTTTCGCATGTGTGCTTCTTCTAAGTTTTCGCCTGGCTGCAAACGAGTTAATTGAGTAATCAAAGCATTCATTATATAATTATCGTACTCTGCTTTTCCAACATCAGTTGTTGTCATCACTCCAATTTCTACCAATTTGGGATCCATGATATAATACAAGGCAACCAAATCTGCACGCGCTTCTTCCAATGTGCTTGCATAAGTTTTTAATGTTTGATCAGGATCTGCAACTCCCAAATTAATTTGACCACTTGCGTGACCAATTACTTCGTGCATATCGGTATGCAAATCGCCTGCTAATGATCCATATGCTTTTGCTCTATCAATTTGTTCTTTGCTTTCTGCAAACTCCTTCAACATAGGGCTTTTTGCAGCAACAACATTGTATGAATGAACAATGTTACTTAAAGAAACCGATTTGCTTCCGTGCTTTTGTCTTATCCAATTTGCGTTGGGCAGGTTAATTCCAATTGGTGTTGATGGCGAAGCATCGCCCGATTCTTGAATTACAGTAATAACTTTTGCTGTTATGCCTTTTACTTCACTTTTTTTGTGATTTTGCATAATGGGCGAATGATCTTCAAACCACTGCGCTTCTTTTGCAATTGCCTCAATGCGTTTGGTTGCTACTAAATCTTTCATCGAAACCACCGATTCAAAACTTCCGCGTTTTCCTATTGCATCGCCATACACTTCAATAAAACCATTCACAACATCTATTCGCGAATCCACATCGTTAACCCATGCAATGTTGTATTCGTCCCATTTTTTTAAATCTCCAGTTACGTAATAATCAACCAATAATTGCAATGCCATTCTTTGATTTTCGTTTTCTGCAACGGTCATAGCTTTATGTAGCCAATAAATTATTTTTGAAATAGCGGCACTGTACATTCCATTTTGTTTCCATACGTTTTCTATAATTTCTCCTTCTGAACCATCGGTTAAAACTTCCCTCATTAGTTTTGAATTCAATCCCCATGAAATAGGTTCTTCAATTCCTTGTTTTTGTCTTGCATTGTAAAACATTTCAACTTCTTCTTGTTTTACGTTTTCATAAAAATTATTTGATGATGCACGAACATTATCAATACCTGAAGCCAAGTCAACAATTTTTGGTTGATAGTTAATATCAAACATGATGTCTTTAATAAAAGCAAGATATTGTTCAAGATGTTTTTCTGAAAAACTTTGTATTTTTTGATGGTCGCAGTTTCTAACTAATTCTGCATAATATTCGTAAGTAAATTCGGGAACAAATTTTAGGTTGGAATAATGATGATGAATGCCATTTGAAAAAAATACTCGCTTGGCATAATTTGTAAATTTCGTCCATTCAGGGCTTTTTTTATCACCAGCATAAGTTGTGAGAATTACTTCTAATGATTTACGAACAGTTAAATTGTATTTATATTTTTGATCGTAAATAATATCTCGACCACAATTTGCGGCTTCGAATAAATAGTAAGCCAATTCTTTTTGTTTAGGAGTTAAGGTGTTAAATCCTGGTATTTCGTAGCGAAGTACTTGCAAATCCGCAAACCTATCGCATTCTACATTAAATGGCTGAGGTGTTTTTGCTTTAGGTTTTTCGCCTTGCTGAAATCCAAATGCCATAAAAGAGGCGCCAAATCCTAAAATCATAATGCTATTTTTTAGTTTCATTTTTTGATATATTTTTTTCAAGCAAATGAAGCATTAATCTGTCATATTTCAAAGCTAACGATTGATAATTATTAGGGTATTTTAATGCAATAGATTTTAAAAAATCAATATAATTGCCCAAAATTAAAAAGAAAAATAAAATACAATTTAAATAAAACTTAAAAACACAATTTATGATTAGAAGACAGATCACAAACACATTATTATTTATTTTTTTGCTTGCAAACATTGGTAATTCGCAAAATATTAAAGACGAAGATTTGGAGTATCAATATATACAACTTCCACAAACTGACATTAGAAATTTAGTAAAAAATTACAATGTAAAACTTGTTCCGCTTTTTGAAGCAAACAACAAAAAACTAATGGCTGAATATGAAATAGAAGTTCAGAAAGCAAAAAAAGAATTTGAAAATAAAACTAATACAATGCCTCAACAACAAGTACTTGCTGATGCACAATTTGAAAAAGAAATAGCACAATACGACAAAGACTTGAAAGAAGCTGAAGATAAATATGCTAAAGAAATGGCAGAGTACAATAAAAAATCTATAGGCAGTAAAATTCTAGAAAAAGAATTATTGGGCCAAAACAACAAGCCAAGCAAACAATTGCCAAACAAACCATATCGCAAAATAGTAACTGAGCCTTATTTGAAAACAGTTACTTTGCCTGTATTGCACACAAGTTACGATTATCCTGCGGTTTGCAATACCTATTTGCGTTTATACGGATTTGAACAAAATAGTGAAAAAGCTATTGATATTACTGTTACTCTTTCGGGTTTTGAAAACACAAAGCCAACAGTTATTACTACACAACAGAATGAAATGAGAGTTTCAAATGGTCAATCGTCAAGCTATCCGGTAAATTATTATTCGACTGAGTTTTCGTATCGCCATCCAATGTCATTGCTTATAAAAATGCCTGATGGAAAAATATTCCAAAACATTAGTCCTCCAGAGTTTAATAATTATACAGTTTATAAATCTCCAGGCTCAAAAGTGCAATCAAATACCAGCAATGAAATGTTCATTAAAACGGCAGAAGAAAAATGTATTCAAAGCAATCTTGCCAAAATTAATGACTTGATGAATAATATGTATGGATTTAAACCCATGCCTCGTAAAGCAATATTGTATTATGTAAAAAATAAAGACCAAGAATATACTGATTTGTGGGAAGCTTTTAATGATGCAAAAATGGGTTTGAAGTTTATTTCGCAAGATGAAACTATGGCAAATGAAAAACTAGCCAAAGCAATTGAAAAATGGAAAGCCGCCTTTTTACAAGCAGATTTAACCAATAAAAATGCACGTATTGATGAAGACGTAGCAAAAGCAATTGGATACAACTTATTAGAAGTATATTTTGCTACAAAAAACACAACAGAGGGTTTTTCAATTATTGAATCAATGAACAAAATGGACCTTTCGAAAAAAGAAATTAGAAGGAAGGAAGAATTTGAATTGCTTTATTTGGAATTGAAAAAACGAAAATAATTAAGCAGTAAACTTTTCAAAATAATTTTAGCTGTTTAGGTTATGAAATTTTTTCTGACATTAGCTTTAATATTATTTTCTGTGATTGGAAAATCTCAAACGATTTTTTCAGTCAAATATCTCAGCCAAGCGGATTTAAAGGTTTTTGTTGTAAAGTATGAAAGTCAGGCGGATTTAAAAGTATTCAAATTGCAGTACAACAATTCAAACGAAAAAAATTGTGGCAAATGGTATTTTGTGAAGTATGCAAGCCAGGCAGATAAAAAGATATTTTTTGTGAACTATGCAAGTCAAGCCGACTTAAAAATATTTTTTGTAAGATACAACAGTCAGGCAGCTTGGAACAATGCCAGCAAAAAACATTTGATGTACTAAGTTTAATCGTAACCAAACTTCACAAATTTCTTCCAACGATAATCGCCTCTGTTGTTAAAAATATAAATAATATAAGGACCTGGGCGAAATGCTATAACATCGTTAATTAGTAATTCTACTCTTCCGCTTTGATCAGGTGTTAGCGTTTGTTTGTAAAGTGTAGAGCCAAAATAATCGCAAATCAAAAGTTCGGCTCTTGTAAAATCATTTTGCCTTTGTACAAAAGTAAAATGTATAAAACTGCTTACATAAGTTGGGTAAATATCAAACTCAAAACCACTGCAAGTTCCATCAGTCCAGTTAATCACTCCGTTTCTGTATTGTGCTTCGCACGTATTGCGATAGGTTTTAGCATCACAACCGCAAACGGGCTTGTAGCTTG
This sequence comes from Chitinophaga pinensis, assembly GCA_945861965.1. Classification (GTDB taxonomy): domain Bacteria; phylum Bacteroidota; class Bacteroidia; order UKL13-3; family UKL13-3; genus CAMAWM01. Next base: position 18,306 of record CAMAWM010000036.1, read on the forward strand.
GATCGGGACAAAAATATCCTTGATAAATTGAGAAAGGATCAATGCAACCAGTTAGTTGCGCATTGCTGTTTTTTGTGTTAGTGATAAAGCCAATTAAAAAAACAAGTTGTAGCAATTTTGTTAAGAAGAAATTTCTTTCACAAATTGTTTTTTTGAATTTGAAATTTTGTTCAATCACCGGAAATGGTTTTATTCGCTCAATAGCAAATGTAATTGTAGAAATTTCAAATTCAATTGACAATTTCAGATTTCATATTAAACGAATGACAAATCAAAAAAAAATATACATAGTTAGGCATGGCCAAACTGAATTTAACAAGCAATCAATTGTACAAGGAAGTGGAGTAGATACTGAGCTAAACGAAAAAGGAAAATGGCAAGCTGCAGCGTTTTATGATTATTATAAAAACGTACCCTTTGATAAAATTTACATCTCTTCGTTGATACGAACTTTTCAAAGTGTAAATAATTTTATAAGCGATGGAATTGCATTTGAGAAATTATCAGAACTGAATGAAATTGGTTGGGGAGTTTTTGAAGGGAAATTGCAAGACGGAAAACAACGACAGCATTTTGCCGAGCTAATTTTTGAATGGGGAAAAGGCAATTTTGGTTTTAGCATTGAAGGCGGTGAATCCATTCTGCAACTAATGGAAAGGCAAAAAATTGCGACACAAAAAATATTTTCCAATCCAGATGAAAAAACAATTTTGATATGTATGCACGGCAGAGCCATGAAAAGTTTATTGTGTATTCTTTTAAACAAAAGCTTGAGCCAAATGGAAGAATTTGAACACCAAAATTTGTGCCTTTATCAACTTGATTACGATGGCGAAAATTTTAGTTTAGTTAAACGAAACGATACCGAACATTTAAATACTAAGTAAAAAATTAATTTCGAAAAAATAAAATCTTCTTGTGCTTTTCTATTTAGTTTTGACAAATCAAATTAAGTGTATAATGAAAAAAATAATCCCGATAATTTTTGTCTTTTGTCTTGCAATTAATGCTGGAATTTATGTGTTGTTTTTTTCGAAAAATAAAAACAAAGAGTATGTTGAGGCAATGGAAGAAAATCTTCCAGCCCGAATTAAATGGAACAACGCAATGCTTGCAGATCCTATAACAGGAAAAATCCCAAACAATATTCGCGAAAAGGAATTAGCATTTTCTGCTACACTTCCAATCAATCAAGGTTTAGGAAAAAGTTTTGGATGGTGGGAATCTCGCGGACCATACAATGTTGGAGGACGTGCACGCACATTGGTTATTGATAAAAACAACGAAAACATTTTAACTATAGGAGCAACAAATGGTGGAATTTGGAGAAGTACAAGTGGAGGATCTTATTGGTTTGAAACTACAGTAAGTCCTGAGTCTGGAAATATTACAAGCATTGTTCAAGATTCGCGAGTTGGCAAATCAAATATTTGGTATGCAGGAACTGGTGAACTTTATGGAGGCAGTTTGCCAGGTGCATTTAATTCAGGAAATGGAATTTACAAATCAACAGATGGCGGATTAAATTGGAATAAACTTACTTCTATTAATCCTTCGCCAGGTTCTATTTCATCTGATTGGAGTTTAATTCATCGCATTGCTTTAAAACCAACAACGGATTCAAGCGAGCTTATTTTTGTAGCTACTTTCAACGGAATTTATCGAAGTCTTGATGGCGGAAAAACATGGCAGAAAAGAAGAGGAACGGGTACAAGTGGATACAGTTATTATACAGATGTTGTTGTAACACCTAGCGGAATTGTTTATGCAACACTTTCGGGCGGTGGCTCTCATCAAGGAGTTTGGCGATCGGAAGACAATGGGCAAACATGGATTAACATCAGCCCATCTTGGTTTTCGGCTACTAGCAACAGAATCGTAATTGGTGTTTCGCCAAGCGATGAGAAACAAATTTACTTTGCTTCTAACACGCCAAACACTGGCAAAAAAAGTTTGTTTTTTGATGGAAGAGAAGAGTGGAACAGTTTATGGAAATACACTTATATAAGTGGTAATGGAAGTGGAACAGGTGGAAATTGGGAAGATAGAAGTGCGAATCTTCCGGCATTTGGCGGTGCCTTTGGAGATTTTATTTCGCAAAGCGGATATTGTTTGGATGTAAGAGTAAAACCCGATAATCCAAATGTAGTTTTTTTAGGAGGAACAAATTTGTATCGTTCGACTGATGGATTTGCTACAAATACCAACACAACTTGGGTTGGTGGATACGGAGTCAATTCTACTTTTCCTGACTATACACAATATGAAAATCAACATCCCGACCAACACAATGTAATTTTTTATCCATCCAATCCTTCAAAAATGATTTCGTTGCACGATGGCGGAATCTCGAAAACGGATGATTGTTTAGCATCAACAATAAATTGGAATTCATTAAATAACGGATACATAACGTCTCAATTTTATACAGTTGCAATGGACGAAAAAAGCACAAGCAATATTTTAATTGGTGGATTGCAAGACAACGGAACATTTTATACCAACTCGGCAAATGCATACTCGCCATGGGTTATGCCAGGCAAAGGAGATGGAAGTTATTGTTTTGTGAAACCAATGAGCACCTCTGAGTATTACATGTCATCGCAAGAAGGAAAAATATACCGTATGATCCTTAATGCAAACGGTGCAATGCAACAAATGGGAAGAATTGATCCGAGAGGAGTTTTGAAATCAAAGTATCAATTTATAAATCCATTTACGCCCGATGCGAATAATTGGAATAAACTTTTTGTTCCGGCTGGAGATGTAATTTGGCGCAACGATTCTGTTTCTCAAATTCCATTAATAACATATCGTGATAGTGTTACTTCTTCAATCAATTGGCATACATTGGATAGCACAAAATTAGCAGATCCAACGGATGAAATGACTGCAATTTTAAGTTCAAAATTGCAATCAGATGTTTTGTATTATGCAACGATGAAAGGAAAATTATATCGATTGCGTGATGCTTCAAACAATTCATCAAAACCTGAAACGATTAGCGGAACTAATTTC
>CAMAWM010000037.1 GCA_945861965.1 Chitinophaga pinensis
TTCAAAAACAAAAATTAAAACAGAAAGATTATGGAAAAACTACTATCGAAAAAAACTACATTTGTAAACCCAGTTCAGGACTAAAAATGAACTGTAAACTTATTGCAGGATTAATCAATTAAACTGTAAACTTTTTTTAGGACGAGTCACAAACTTGACACGACAGACCGTTGACCGAAAGAAGCCCAGCAGGTAACACGGGTTTGGCAAAAGTGGCGGTTCTGTGGTTAAATAAAGTTTTGTGCTTCGCATCAAGTTCAGTGCTGGCTGACAGTTTTGTGCTCCGAAATCGCCAACTTCTTGTAGCTACAAACCGTTAGAGCAAAATTCCTCATTCCAATAGACCTTCGGTCTGCCTTCGCCCTTTTTGCTCTAACGTTCAGGATTTCTTTCGTTTGCGATTTCCTAAAAATGATGGAACTTCGTCTAACAATGGATTTAATCCATTGAAACGTGAATAAATCCTGAACGTTATGGGCAAGCATTATGCAGACCTTAAAGACATTGGCAACATCAAAAGAAACTGAACACACCTTTCCATTTTTAGAGCATAATAATTGTAGCCAATATGAATTTTTTGATAATATTCAGACCTATTCTTTGCATAATATCTTTCGCTTTGGATTGACCAAGCATTTTCGCCTAACTTTTCTGATAAAAACCATTTTTCCAATAAACGACCTGCTCGACCATTTCCATCCATAAAAGGATGTATCTTTTCAAATATCAAATGTATCATTGAAGCATAATAAAATATTTCTTTATGCGATAAATTTCTACTTAATAATTCTTTTATATCAAAAAATAATTTTGAAAACTCCTCTTTTACAAATTCTGGCTCTACTGCCATATACTCAACCTTTCCACTACTAAAAATACCCACTTGTTGATTTCTCAATTTTCCCTTTTGGCTTTTTAGTGATAAAACAGTATTACTTAAAATCTTATGTGCCTCTAAAAAAGTCAATTGACTTAATTTGTTTTTCATTGCAAAATTATAAGCAAGAATCAAATCGTCTATTTCTGTCATCTCTTTTGGTTTTGACTTGACTTTAAATTTTTTATTTTTAAGGTAAGTATCAATGTCAATGCTGTTCCCTTCAATGTTAGACGAATACGTTGCAGAGGACTGTATGTGATATTCAAAATCTTCTTTTGAATATGAGTTTTTTGTTCTAAATTGATTAAACACATCAAACCAATCAATATTAAGTTTGTTTGAATATTCATTCAAATATTCAGCAGTAAGTATTTTAAAATGTTTGCTCATCTTATGTTTTCTTTAAAAGTAACGAGAACGATCTTGCTACTTTTTTAGGTTAAAATTTTGAAATTGCACCTACTTTTAATAAAGCCATTTTAGCCGCTTTCTCTGCTTCATTTTTCGTTGTAAATTTACCAATAATTTCGCTGCCAGACAAGCCCCCCTTGAATTGCAATTCCATTCGTTTCATATCTGCACTAAACAGAATATCAACTAATGTAGAGCGTTTTGTAGGTTTTGTTACTACCCAAAAATTTGAACTTCACTCGTATTATTGCAGTCGTTTTTCTATACTTGTACGTCATTCTAAAACGACTGATCTTCGTGGACACTGACGAAGTAAAAGAAACAGAATTGCGGAAAAAAACTTGGCAAACATAAGACTGGTGGTGGTTGCCTTTACATAAATAAATTGGAGGATGTTGATTTGAAAGTTCTGAAGGAAATGATAGAAGCATCCTTAACTAGAGTGTAGATGACTTTGCCCAAAAAGGCAGAAATATTTTTAGCGAAATAAACGATTAAGCAATGACAATAAAACTCACAAACAACATTGACAAGTTCGGGACAGCAGGACTTTTTTTGACAGCATTGCTTTCACCTTGTTGTTTTCCATTGTTTGCAGTTGCGGCTTCGGCACTTGGACTTGGAAGCTTTGAACTTTTTGGCGGTTGGACAATGTGGATTTTTCAGGCAATGGTTTTAGTTTCTGTCATCGGACTTTATATTTCTTATCGCAAACACCGTTGCACTTATCCGATGCTTGTTGCAATTCTCAGCGGGTTTTTGATTTTTTACGGCTACTATTTCGACAACAGCGAGCATTGGATTTACTTTTTGTATGTTGGAATGTTAGGACTTTTCGTGGCAACATTTTGGAATTATAAACGAAACAAACTTCATGGAAATTCCGACACTTGTAAAATTTTTGACGGCAAAATGGTAGAACTTGAAAGTGAAATTACTTGCCCAAATTGCGGAAACAAGAAAAAAGAAATTATGCCAACAGATGCTTGTCAATTTTTTTATGCGTGCGAAAAGTGTAAAACAATTTTGAAACCAAAGCAAGGTGATTGTTGCGTTTATTGCAGTTACGGAACTGTAAAATGTCCATCCATACAAACAGGAAAAGATTGTTGCTAATTTAGAAATACGATAGTCGCCTTGCAACAAACTTTTGTTCAATTAGATTAACTCTCTTTTGTAAAGTTGAATTGTGTTTTCCAATCCCAAATAAATGGCATCGCAAATCAATGCATGCCCAATTGAAACTTCTAATAAATAAGGAATATTTTGTTTTAAATAGTTCAAGTTTTTCAAACTCAAATCGTGCCCTGCATTAATTCCAAGCCCAATAGTATTGGCAAATTCTGCAGCAACTACAAAGGTTTTGATTGCAGCAATTTTGTTTGTTTCAAATTGATTTGCGTAACTTTCGGTGTACAATTCAATTCTATCTACTCCGGTTTCTAATGCGCCTTCTATCATACTTAAATCAGCATCGATAAATATAGAACTTCGTATTCCTGCAGCTTTAAATTTTTTGATTATTTCTGTCAGAAAAATTTTATTTTCAATCGTGTTCCATCCATGATTGGATGTTAACTGATTTGACGAATCAGGCACCAAAGTAACCTGAGTTGGTTTTACGCTTAACACCAATTCAACAAATTTTTCTTCTCTAGGATTGCCTTCAATATTAAACTCGATACCGCTATTTTTTTTTATCTCAATTACATCAGCATAACGAATATGTCTTTCGTCCGGGCGAGGATGAACTGTAATTCCATCGGCACCAAAACGCTCGCAATCCAATGCTACTTGTATCAAGTCAGGATTGTTTCCTCCCCGCGCATTTCGCAAAGTTGCAAACTTGTTTATATTAACGCTTAGTTTGGTCATTTATTGGTGCTTAATCTATCGTTCAAATCCAATCTGTGTTTTCGTGCTGTATCAATGGCAATATCATATCCAGCATCGGCATGACGAATTACTCCCATTGCAGGGTCGTTGTGCAATACGCGCGACAATCTTTTGGCGGCCTCATCTGTTCCGTCAGCAACTATTACCATTCCGGCATGAATGGAATAGCCCATTCCCACTCCGCCACCTTGATGAACTGAAACCCAACTTGCACCGGCAGCAGTATTTATCAATGCATTTAATATAGGCCAATCAGCTACTGCATCGCTGCCATCTTTCATGGCTTCCGTTTCGCGGTTTGGGCTAGCAACCGATCCAGTATCCAAATGATCGCGACCGATAACGATAGGTGCTTTTACTTTTCCGTTTCTTACCAATTCGTTAAATGCCAATGCTGCTTTTTGTCTGTCGCCTTGTCCTATCCAACATATTCTGGCTGGCAATCCTTGAAATGCAATTCTTTCTTGCGCCATATCTAACCAACGATGCAAGGATGTGTTTTCTGGAAATAATTCTTTCATGCATTTATCGGTTTCGTAAATATCATTTTCATCGCCACTTAATGCCACCCAACGAAAAGGTCCTTTTCCTTCACAAAAAAGTGGACGAATATATGCAGGTACAAATCCTGGAAAATCAAATGCATTCATCACTCCTCTTGTATCTTTTGCCTGACCTCTCAAGTTGTTTCCATAATCAAAAGTAATAGCTCCACGTTTTTGCAATTCTAACATCAGCTTTACATGATGCGCTATCGTATCAAGCGAAAGTTGAATGTATTTCTCGGGTTGCGATTTACGCATGGCATCCGCCACTTCTTCAGCTATATTTTCGGGGTAATATCCATTCAAAGGGTCGTGAGCGGATGTTTGATCAGTCAACAAATCAGGAGTAATCTTTCGTTCGATTAATCTTTCTAATAAGTCAATAGCATTGCATCGCACACCAATTGAAAGTTTTCTGCCTTCGGCTTTTGCTTTCAATGCCATATCAATCGCTTGATCAATATCGCGACTCATAACATCCAAATAACGAGTTTCAATTCTTTTTTTAATTCTCCATTCAACCATTTCGGCAGCCAAACAAACACCGTCACACATGGTAACAGATAATGGCTGCGCTCCGCCCATTCCGCCCAATCCGGCAGTAACAGTTAAAGTTCCTTTCAAAGTTCCTCCAAAATGTTGGCGTGCTGCCTCAGCAAATGTTTCGTAAGTTCCCTGCACTATTCCTTGCGATCCAATGTAAATCCAGCTACCGGCTGTCATTTGCCCATACATCATCAAGCCTTTTTTGTCCAATTCGTGAAAGGTTTCCCAAGTTGCCCATTTGGGAACAAGCATCGAATTTGAAATAATTACACGAGGCGCGTCTTTGTGTGTTGGTAAAATTCCAACCGCTTTTCCGCTTTGTATCAAAAGTGTTTCGTCATCGTTTAAATCGCGAAGTGCTTTTACTATTAAATCAAAACACTCCCAATTTCGAGCCGCTTTTCCTATGCCACCATACACTACTAAATCTTCTGGTTTTTCTGCCACATCGGGATCAAGATTGTTGTACAGCATGCGAAGCGCTGCTTCTTGTATCCAACCTTTGCAACTCAAAGTTGTACCTTTATCAGCATGTAAGGGTTCTCGTTTCATCAAAATATATTTTTGCAAAAATAATTGTAAAATACGATTTACTCTAACAGGATTTTTTAGCGTAAAAATCAATGCTTTGGAAAAAAGAAATTTTTATGTTTTCGCTTTGCTTGTCATTTTGTTTATTTGCCTAGTTAAATTATACTATGAAATACGCAACACAATTAAGCAGAGTTTTTACCGGTGTTTTGTTTATTCTATCTGGATTTATAAAAGCCAACGACACACTTGGATTTTCATATAAACTGGAAGAATATTTCGAAATTTTTCACAAAGAATTTCCATTGCCACAGTTCTTAGGTTTTGACTGGATGAGCTTTGCAGCCATGGCGGAACCGTTAAGCATGTTCATTTGCATTTTCGAAATTTTATGTGGAGTTGCCTTATTGCTTGGCGCTTTTGCCAGATTGAACGCTTGGTTGCTTTTGGTTATGATTGTTTTTTTTACTGTACTAACAGGCTATTCAGCCATTACAAATAAAGTGACCGATTGCGGTTGTTTTGGAGATGCTATAAAACTAAAACCAATTGAATCTTTTTTTAAAGACTTGTTCTTGTTGCTAATGATACTTTTTATTTTTTTTGGAGTAAAAAACATCAAACCATTATTTAATAAAACCATTCAAAATATTTTGCTTTCGGTTGCACTTTTAGTTTCTACATTTTTTACCTTTTATACTTTCATGTTTTTGCCGCGAATAGATTTTCTTCCGTATAAAATTGGCAACGACATTACAGAAAAAATGAAGTGCCCTGTTGGATCACCAACCGATTCGTTTGCTATGGTTTTTATTTACGAAAAAAATGGCGTGAAAGAAGAGTTTGACATGAACCATTTGCCAAGCGATACAAATTATAAATTTGTTGATAGAATAGATAAACAAGTGCGTGTGGGATGCAAACCGCCCATTCATGATTTTGTAATTTACGATGAAAACGGAATTGATTTTACCGATAGTCTGTTTGCAAAAGACGAATACAAATTGGTTTTAATTCAGAAAAATAGTAAAGACGGAAGGCAAGGACTTGAAAAACAAATGGCTGCTTTGGCAAACGATTGGACACAACAATCGCACTTGCAATTTTGGGCGCTAAGCAATACTTCGCACGATGAAATTGAAGCTTACAGACACGAACATCAACTTTCTTTTCCATATTATTTGGTAGATGGAACACCGCTTAAGTCAATGATTAGATCAAGTCCAGGTTTGATTTTGATGAAAAAAAGTACCGTTGTAAAAAAATGGAGTGCCTATAATTTTCCTGATTATTCAATTGTTTTAAAATACATGAAGTAAACCCTTTGTTCGGTTGAATTTTTTAGAGCCTGTCATTCTGAGCAGTAACGAAGAATCTTTTTTAGATGCTTCACTTCGTTCAGCATGACAAACAGCCAATTAAACTATCAACCGCACAACGCGTTAAGTAAACTTATAAATAATTCAAGCTTCGTTTAATATTAACAAATAAAATTTTACTTTTACACCTTTCGAAATTAGAAATAATCAATACAGTTTCTGACACGTTATAAGTTGCATAACAAAAGATGGAAATAAAACCCGGAAAGTCACTGGAATCAATAAAAATACCTGCTGATTTAAGAAAGTTAAAAGAGGAAGAGTTGGTAAATGTTTGTGCCGATTTGCGTCAGTATATTATTGATATGGTGGCGGTTTATGGCGGTCATTTTGGTGCAAGTTTAGGTGTGGTTGAGCTTACTGTTGCTTTGCATTATGTGTTTAATACTCCTTACGACCAATTGGTTTGGGATGTTGGACATCAGGCATACGGGCATAAAATATTAACCGGCCGCAGAGATCAATTTTTTACAAATAGAGTTTACAAAGGACTATCTGGATTTCCGAAACGCAGCGAAAGCGAATACGATACATTTGGTGTTGGACATTCATCCACTTCCATTTCTGCAGCGCTTGGAATGGCCGTGGCGTCAAGACTAAAAGGAGAAAAAGACAGACAGCATGTTGCAATTATTGGCGATGGTGCAATGACGGCTGGTTTGGCTTTTGAAGGATTGAATCATGCCGGAGTTGAAAACTCAAATCTACTTGTAGTGCTCAACGATAATTGCATGAGCATCGATCCAAATGTGGGTGCTTTAAAAGAATATTTAACTGACATCGCCACCTCGCCAACTTACAATAGAATAAAAGATGATGTTTGGAAAACCTTGAAAAAACTAAACAAAGTTGGCAAGATTTCAAACGACATCATTACAAAAATTCACGACACAATTAAAGGCGGTGTTTTAAAAGACAGCAACCTTTTTGAATCCTTGGGATTTCGATATTTCGGACCAGTTGATGGCCACGATATAAACCATTTGGTAAAGGTGATGAAAGACTTGAAAAAAATTCCAGGACCCAAACTTTTACATTCAATAACTATTAAAGGAAAAGGATATGCATTGGCCGAAAAAGATCAAACCAAATGGCACGCGCCTGGTTTGTTTGATAAAGTAAGTGGCGAAATTTATAAAACAATTCCGACACAACCACAAGCACCAAAATACCAAGATGTATTTGGAAACACATTGGTTGAATTGGCTGAAAAAAACAATAAAATAGTTGGAATTACTCCAGCAATGCCATCTGGTTCAAGCATGAATATTATGATGAAAGCATTTCCAGATCGATCGTTTGATGTTGGAATTGCAGAACAGCATGCAGTCACTTTTTCGGCAGGATTAGCAACACAAGGTTTGATTCCATTTTGCAATATTTATTCATCGTTTATGCAGCGTGCTTACGATCAAGTTGTGCACGATGTTGCACTTCAAAAATTGCACGTAGTTTTTTGTATGGACCGCGCAGGCCTTGCAGGTGCTGACGGACCAACACATCACGGCATGTTAGATATTCCGTTTATGCGTTGTGTTCCAAACATGGTTGTGAGTGCGCCAATGAACGAAGAAGAACTTCGCAATTTGATGTACACCGCAACTTTAGAAAAAAATGCTGGCCCATTTTCAATTCGTTACCCTCGTGGAAATGGAGTAATGCCAGATTGGAAAAAACCTTTTAACGAAATTGAAATTGGCAAAGGTCGAAAAATAAAAGAGGGCAACGGCATTGCAATTTTGTCCATTGGTCATGCCGGAAATTTAGTAGTAGCTGCTGCTAAGAAATTAGAAGCGGAAAACATTTCAGCTGCACATTACGATTTACGATTTGTAAAACCTTTGGACGAAGAAATGCTGCACGAAATATTTATAAAATTCAAAAAAATAATCACCGTTGAAGACGGAACAATTATTGGCGGAGCGGGTTCTGCTGTTTTAGAATTTATGGCTGCACACAACTACACTGCCGAAGTTAAAATGTTGGGAATGCCCGATACAATTACCGAGCATGGCGAACAAGCTGAGCTTTATTCAGAATGTGGTTTTGATGCAAATTCAATTGCAAATGCAGTGAAAGTTTTACTTTTTGAAAATACTGTCGCTAAATTAGTTTAGTATATTATCAAAAAAAATGACTCTGCAAAACAGAGTCATTTTCAAAATATCTAAATCGTTTTTATTTAGTATCTGTATTGTTCAGACTTAAACGGCCCTTGAACTTCTACTCCAATATACTCCGCTTGATCTTTATCTAACTTTGTAAGATTAGCACCAATATGCGAAAGGTGCAGCATTGCTACTTTTTCATCTAGGTGTTTAGGCAATACATAAACTTTGTTTTCATAAGCTGCTGTATTAGTCCACAATTCAATTTGTGCCAATATTTGGTTTGAGAATGAATTGCTCATTACAAAACTTGGATGTCCCATAGCGCAACCTAAATTTACCAAACGACCTTCGGCAAGCAAAATGATTTCTTTTCCGTCTATTGTATAAACATCAACCTGTGGTTTGATTGTATTTTTAGTCGAACCATAATTGTTATTTAACCAAGCCATATCTATTTCGTTATCGAAGTGACCAATGTTACAAACAATCGCTTTATCGCGCATGGCTTTAAAATGTTTGTCGGCAATGATGCGAATGTTTCCGGTTGCAGTAACAAAAATATTTGCTCTAGGACAAGCTTCTTCCATTGTTACAACTTCAAATCCATCCATTGCTGCCTGAAGTGCACATATCGGATCTATTTCAGTAACCAATACACGACAACCTGCACCTTGTAATGATTGAGCCGAACCTTTACCTACATCTCCGTAACCTGCAACAACTGCAACTTTTCCGGCCATCATAATATCGGTTGCTCTTCTAATAGCATCAACCAAACTTTCTTTACATCCGTATTTATTATCAAATTTAGACTTAGTAACCGAATCGTTAACATTGATAGCAGGCATTGGCAATGTGCCTTTTTTCATTCGCTCGTACAAGCGATGAACGCCTGTAGTAGTCTCTTCACTTAATCCTTTAATGCCTTTAACTAAATCAGGAAAACGATCCAAAACCATATTGGTTAAATCGCCACCATCATCCAAAATCATATTTAAAGATTGACCATTGCTAAATGCATGCAGCGTTTGTTCGATACACCAGTCAAACTCTTGTTCGTTCTGACCTTTCCAAGCAAAAACCGGAATTCTGGCAGCAGCAATTGCAGCCGCAGCATGATCTTGAGTACTGAAAATATTGCACGAACTCCAGGTAACTTCTGCTCCCAAAGCTGTAAGTGTTTCAATTAAAACAGCCGTTTGAATTGTCATGTGCAAACAACCTGCAATGCGAGCATTTTTTAGCGGTTGTTGCGCGCCATATTCTTTGCGAATAGCCATCAATCCTGGCATTTCAGCTTCGGCAAGTTTGATTTCTTTTCTGCCCCATTCGGCCAATGAAATATCTTTTACTTTGTGTGAGATTGCGGTCATCGTTGTTGACATAATTGTTTTAGTTTTTTTAATTATAAAAGGTTTCAAATCTAATACTTAAAACCTAATTTTAGAAGGTTTATGATTAAAATAATTTTTGCAAACTTGGTATTACAACAATTGGACCAATTACTTAAATTAAAATTACTATAAATAACAACTAGATTAAAAATACATAATTCCATTTTTTTATCTGCTCTTTTTATTGGTTTTTTGCACTTGCTAAATTCCCGAAACACAAGAGCAATTATTCATGTCCGATATTATTAAACTATTGCCCGAACATGTGGCAAATCAAATTGCTGCCGGTGAGGTCATTCAGCGCCCTGCAAGTGTGGTGAAAGAGTTATTGGATAATAGTATTGACGCTGAAAGTACGGAGATTAAATTAATAGTAAAGGAGGCTGGAAAAGCATTAATTCAGCTAATTGACAATGGCAAAGGAATGAGCCCTACTGATGCCAGAATGTGTTGGGAGCGCCACGCTACTTCAAAAATAAACAGCATTGAGGATGTATTTAAAATTAAAACGATGGGTTTTCGTGGAGAGGCATTGGCTTCAATTGCATCGGTTGCCAAAGTTGAATTAAAAAGCAAACGCCAAGAGGATTCAATAGGAACTTATATTTTAATTGAAGGATCGAATGTACTGAAACAAGAAGCTGCAGCAACAAATATTGGTACAAGCGTAAGTGTAAAAAATTTGTTTTTTAATATCCCCGCACGAAGAAATTTCTTGAAATCAAACCCCGTAGAATTCAGACATATTGTTGATGAATTTACAAGAGCCGCATTGGCAAATCCACAAATTAATTTTGAATTGTGGCACAATGACGATGAAATTTTCAAGTTAAAATCATCTGATTTAGCTTATAGAATTTGCGATATTTTTAGCGATAAAAAGCCAGAACAACTTCTACATTTTGAAGAAGAAACTACAATAATGAATGTAAGTGGATTTATCGGAATTCCGGCAATTGCAAAAAAAACGCGTGGCGAACAACTCATTTTTGTTAACAAAAGATATATAAAAGACGCCTATTTAAACCACGCTATTATAAGTGGTTTTGAAAATATAATTAGCAAAGAGCAATTTCCATTTTATTGTATTCATATTGAAATTGATCCATCACAAATTGATGTTAATATTCATCCAACAAAAACAGAAATAAAATTTGAAGACGAAAAAAATATTTACCAAATTTTAAGAGCTGTTTCTCGAAAATCTTTAGGTGGTTTTTATACCGCGCCTGCAATGCACGATGCCTTTGACGACAACAATTTTATGCATGTTGAGTTGAGAAAAGGTGCTGCACAAAATCAACAAGATTTGCAAACGGTTAAAAATTTTAATAGCAATACATTTTTGACTGATGAATACTCGCAGTATAGAAATGCAAATAAGCAAGAAAAGCAAAATTGGGAAGAACTATTTAAGATAGCGAGAAATACAAATTCACAACAAAAATCGCAGTTTAACGCTGAATCTGATTTTCCTATTCAGCAACAATTATCGGTGCAAAATGAAAAAAGTTCACAGAGTTTTTTTCAGTTACACCAAACTTACATTGTAACTCAAATTAAAAGTGGTTTACTCGTAATTGATCAACAAGCTGCGCACGAAAGAATATTGTTTGAAAAATATTTGATAGCGATGCAAAGACAGGGCATTTCCAGTCAACAAAAACTTTTTCCGAAAGTTATGACTTTAAATACTGCAGACGAATTGATATTGCAAGAAATTTTACCTCAAATTCGTTTGCTTGGTTTCGATATAAATGAGTTTGGGAAAAATACATTTGTAGTCAATGGAGTTCCTGCTGAATTGCATCACAGCAACGAACAAAAGTTGATTGAAGAAATGATTTTAAATTTTAAAAACAATAAAAATCAAGCTGAAAATCGGAACGAAACCATTGCCTTGAGTTTGGCATCACAAGCAGCAATAAAGTCAGGAACAAAACTAACTACTGACGAAATGAATCAATTGTTAGACGAATTATTTGCCTGTAACGAACCAAAATATTCGCCTGCGGGCAAGGCATGTATTTTGACATTAAGTTTAGATCAATTATCAACTATGTTTAAACCCAAACGCTAACTCACATTATTTTTTTTTGTGAACAAGCGAGGATTAGAAATAAATTATGTATCAACAATTTAGACCAACAAATTTTCAGGTACTTCCACCTGCAGTAAAAAATTTATTAATCATCAATGGGCTTTGTTTTCTTGCATCCTATGTATTGCTAGACCGTGGATTATTTGACATGAGCGCAACCTTTGGTTTGTACTATCCTACATCCATTCATTTCAAACCTTTTCAACTCATTACACATGTATTTATGCACGGAAGTTTTATGCATTTATTTTTCAATATGTTCAGTCTTTGGATGTTTGGAAGTGCCATTGAAAATTACTGGGGACCCAAACGTTTTTTAATTTATTATGCCGTAACAGCATTAGGCGGAGGAATTGTTTATTTGATTACAAAACACATCGAATTTTTAGAAATACGAAATCAAATTGGTCCAGATGCGCTTCAAGAAATTTTAGGAAACGGTCAAAATTATTTGAACAAACACATGAATTTTACGGAGCCACTTTTAGCCAAAGCAAATATGCTAATTAACATTCCAGTAGTTGGTGCAAGTGGTGCTGTATTTGGCGTTTTGCTTGCATTCGGAATGTTGTTTCCAAACACCGAACTGATGATGATATTGGTACCCGTTCCCATCAAAGCAAAATATTTTGTGATGTTTTACGGTGCAGCAGAATTGTTTCAGGGCATTGCAGACAATCCAAGCGATAATGTTGCTCACTTTGCACACCTTGGAGGAATGTTGTTCGGATTTATTTTAATTAAAATTTGGAACAAGCGAAATAGAAATACGCTCTACTAAGCGTTTAAAGTTTAAGGTTTCAAGTTGGCTGTGCCTGAAAAGTAACCTTAAACATTTTAAACTTGAAACAATAAAAAAAGATGTCAATAGTTGAAGAAATAAAAAATCGATTTGCGAATGACAATGCCATCAGCAAAATTATTTTTTTGAATGTGGCCGTGTTTTTATTTTTTGGAATAGCGCAGGTTTTGTTTTTTTTATTTGGATTAAACAATCCTTTAATCGAAATCAAAAGCTGGTTTTATCTTTATGCAAGCTTCGATAATTTTATTTACAAACCGTGGGGAATCTTAACTTACATGTTCCTTCACGATGGGTTTTTTCATATCCTGTTTAATATGCTTTGGCTGTATTGGTTGGGAGGTTTGTTGCAAGAATATTTGGGAAATAGTAAAACTTATCAGGCCTATTTTCTAGGGGGAATTTTTGGCGGATTGATTTACATAATTTCCTATAATATATTTCCCGTATTTCAAAATTCATTGCCTATTTCGTTTGCTTTAGGCGCTTCGGCCGGTGTTTTAAGTGTGCTAGTTGCAGCGGCCACTCTCTTACCCGATTACCCAATAATGCTTTTGTTTTTTGGCGAAGTGCGCCTGAAATACATTGCCATTTTTTCGGTTTTGCTTGATTTTATAAATATCCCGGGCGGAAACGCAGGTGGTCATATTGCGCATTTGGGAGGTGCATTGTTTGGATATTTATTTATTAAATTTATTTACAGCAAAAGCAATATGCCAAATGCATTGGATAAAATTTTTGATGGCATTTTCAGCATTTTCAAAACGAAATCAAAAATGAAAGTGCATTACAAAAACAACACAACAAATATGAATAGCAGTGCAAACCGAAAGACAAACCAACACGATGTAGATGCCATTTTGGATAAAATTAGCAAAAGTAGTTATGAAAGCTTGAGTCAAAAAGAAAAAGAAATTTTATTTAAAGCAAGTAAGGATTAGTTCTTGTTTTCAGTGTCGAGAAATATTTATTTTATAACTCCCAATTCTTTCCCGACTTTTTCAAAAGCAGCAATGGCTTTATCCAAATGTTCTTTTTCGTGAGCGGCTGAAAGTTGCACTCTAATTCGTGCCTGACCTTTGGGAACAACCGGAAAGAAAAATCCGATAACATAAATTCCTTCGTCTAATAATTTGTTTGCAAATGTTTGAGAAAGCTTTGCATCGTAAAGCATAACAGGCACAATTGCCGAATCTCCGTTTTTAAATTCCAATCCAATTTTTCGCAACCCTTCTTTAAAATAATTTATATTCCATTCTAACTTATCGCGCAACTCGGTTGTTTCGCTTAACATATCAAAAACGGCAATTGATGCACCTACAATACTTGGCGCAAGTGAATTAGAAAAAAGATATGGTCTTGAGCGTTGGCGCAACATGTCAATTATTTCTTTTCTTCCAGTTGTATATCCACCCATTGCACCGCCCAGTGCTTTTCCAAGTGTTCCGGTTATAATATCAACTCGGCCCATCACACCTTTTGCTTCAATAGTTCCTCTTCCAGTTTTTCCAATAAATCCACTTGCGTGGCTTTCATCAACCATCACTAAGGCGTTGTATTTATCGGCCAAATCACAAATTTTGTCTAATGGTGCTACAAAACCATCCATGCTGAAAACTCCATCCGTTACAATTATTCTGTTTCGTTGCTCTTGCGATTTTTTTAATTGCTCTTCCAAATCATGCATATCACAATTTTTATAACGATATCGAACGGATTTGCACAATCGAACCCCGTCAATTATAGAAGCATGATTTAATTCGTCCGAAATAATTGCATCTTCTTCGCCAAACAGAGGTTCAAAAACACCACCGTTTGCATCAAAACAGGCGGCATATAAAATGGTATCATCGGTGCCAAAAAATGCAGAAATTTTTTCTTCTAATTTTTTATGAATATCCTGTGTTCCGCATATAAAACGTACCGATGACATTCCATATCCATGCGAATCCAAAGCTTTGTGAGCTGCTTCAATAACGCGTGGATGCGATGACAATCCCAAATAATTATTGGCACAAAAAATCAATACTTCTTTTCCTACAGTTGTTTTTACTGTGGCTCCTTGTGCTGTTACTAAAATGCGTTCGTGTTTGAATAATCCAGATTCTTCGATTGCAGCAATTTCATTTTGAAGTTTTTGTTGTAAAGTTCCGTACATTTTTATTAGAATGATTTTTAAAACAAAAGTAAAAATTAGAGTGGAATTAATTAAATAAAAAAACTGCGCAAAAATGAAACAACTTTTGACTACCTAATTCAATTTTTTGCTTAATTAATTCTTAATTATTTAACGCAATTTGTTATTTACCTTTTAAAAGACGAAACTTTGCAATTCACAGATTTAACTCTAAATTTATGAAATGCACAAAACAGTACAAAAAAGGTACAAATAAAAGCTTGTTCAAAAAATTTACTGCCATATTGGTAACAATATTGGCTGGGGCTTTGATGCCGTTTAACTCTTATGCTCAATGTCCTACAAGCCCGCCACCAGCTCCACCTTGCCCAAACGCAAACCAAAAAACTATATACAGTAACGTAAACTCAAGCAGTGGTTATGACTGGATGGAAGCCATGGGTGTATATTCAAGTGGCGAACAAATGACGATTCGTCCTGCTGCTTTTGGAAGTGGCACTAATCTTTTTGTGGGTGAGTATTTATTTAGAACCGATGGTGGACGCATAGGTCAGTTGTCTCCAATTTTTCCTGGTGGTGGTAGCACACCTAGTTATAGTTATGGCTTAGGAAACCGATGGAACTTTTTGGGTGATGATTTACAAAGCCCTTTATCACATAGCAGTTCTGGCACATTTAGACGCGTAAGTGGTTTTCATAATTTTGATAATAAGATTAGTACAGTATTTGGGTCTTATACTGATAATATTTATGCAACTACACTTGTGGTTGATCCTGTACTATACTGGCAATCTACTAATAGTACAAATAAACCAGGACCAAACGGAAGCCGCTTAAGGTTTATTTATAAAGACTCGCCAATTTATCCTTATGGCAGTGAAACAGAGCTTGCTACTTTAACTGATAGCGGCAATTTTGGACTTAACAGCACAAGCCCGCTTAGCAGGCTTGAACTTTTAGGCGGTTTATATGTTGGAGACCAAACTGCAACTATTGCCGCCCTTCCAGGATTTATTTATGCCAATGGTGGAATTTTGATGGGCTCAGAAACTTTTATTTCTTCAGTTCCTAATAATGTTTTTATTGCTACATATCCAAGCACATTATCAGGTATAGGCATTGCCGACCCGAAAGCATACCTGCATGTGTTTAATGGAACAACTAGCGGAATAGATGGATTTAAAATTACTAATACAACTACAGGGGGAAACCAAACTGACGGATTTAGCATAAATATGGTAGGTTATGTTGCCAAAATTGCAAATTACGAAAATGCGAGTTTAGAGTTTTTTACGAACAACACACAGCAAGCTTCGTTACATAATAATGGAGATTTTGAATTGTTTAATGGCACGGGGTATCAACTGGGTTCTACGTTATGGACAAATACATCTGACAGAAATTTAAAGAAAGATATTAAAGATTATACAACTGGGCTTGATTTAATAATGCAGGTAAAACCAGTAAGATATAGGTATAATGGCAAATTAGGGCTCCCAACAGATAAAGAATTTGTTGGAGTTATTGCCCAAGATATACAAAAATTTGCACCGCAAATGATAATAGAACGATATGATAGTACAATAGGTACCTATTTGAATTTTAATGGAAGTGAGTTATTATTTGCATTGATAAATTCAGCTAAACAACTTAAACAGCAAAACGATGAACTAAAATCAGAAATTGAGGAGATAAAAAATCAATTGCAAGCAACTAATGGCAATATAGGAAAGGGCATAGATGCGAACACACCTAAATTGTATCAAAACAATCCTATTCCGTTTGAAAATAAGACAACTATTAAGTATTTTATTCCTGAGTCAAATAATTCAAATACAACTGCACAGATAATCATAAGAGACAATTCAGGGAATGCAATTAATACATATATCATAGACAAAAGTGGCGAAGGTGCGGTAGTTTTTGAATTTACCAATTCGACTAATAGAATATTCTATTACAGCCTAGTATTAGGTAACAATATTATAGATACTAAGATAATGATTAAGAACTAATAAAGTTAATTTTGGTGTTTTTTAAAAAAATAGTTTTACAAATCCACTTCTTCATCTTTTTGATGATATGGAGTGGATTTGCTTTTGCCCAAAATTTTGATTGGTTAATCAATACAAAATCCAATTTCTCGGAGATTAGTAATGATATGATTGAAGCCGATTCAAACCATCTTATCATTATAGGTAATTATGCCAGTTTTATCCAATTCAATTCTGATAGCTCAAGAAACGGTATAAGTGGACAGAATGCATTTGTTGCAAAAATAAGAACCAATGATTCTACAATTGAATGGATGAAATCTTATCCACATTGTAATTTATTATTTATTGAGCATTGGGAAGGACGGTATTTTATTGTAGCTAAAACAATTGATACTTTTCAAAATATACATAATGCATATTTCTTTGCCGAAATGGATAATTCTGGTAACATAGTCCAAACCAAAGCCATTACTAACACCACATCTTTTGTTGGAATAAAAGGAGTTAAGGCTTCTCCAATAAATAATTCTTTAATTGTTTACGCTTTCAAATCACCACCAACTGGCATATTTAATGGGGTTGGAACACCAACTGGCAACAATGCAATTATTTGTTATGTTGATAGTAATTGGAACACAAAATGGTTAAGAACGGCATCACTCGTCACATTATCGGATTGCGAAACTGATGAAACTGGAAATGTTTATTTTAATTGCGTTCTTAGTTCACCTAATCCAAGCTTTGGTAGCATATCATTTACTGTCACAACCGGTGATAATGATATGTGCCTTGTTAAATATGACAAAAATGGCAATCTTATTTGGGTTAATAGAATTGGTGGTTCAAATGTTGACCAAGGAAATGCAATAACTTACAATAAAGGCAGTCTTTATTTTAGTGGAACAACAAGTAGCATCTTAAATATTAATGGCAATACACTCACCCCTAAGCCTACTGGGCAAGCTAATGCTATCGTAGGTATAATGGATACAGCAGGTAACTATAAAAATGTTTTTCTAATAAATGGAACTAGTATTTCGGTATTTGATTTATCTGTAAATGTTTATGGAGAAGTTTATCTAATTGGCAGTTTTCAATATAACGTAAAACTTGGAATGCTTCAGTTGACTGATGGAAGGAGTAGTAATAAAATTTTTCTACTGAAACTTGATAAATCACTAGCCCCATTGTGGTTAGTAAATACAAAAGGTGGTGGCAGTATCAATAGGGTATTAAGCAACGATAAAAGAGAGTCCTTTTTTTATGGTTCAATTTATTCGACACAAATGACTATAGGTCCTTTTTCAAAAAATTTTGGCAGTCTTAGCAACAATATTTTTTTATTGAAATTATCTGATATTTCTATTACCCGCCTCCCCCTCTCCAAAACCAAATACTGCACTGGTGATAGTATTTTTGTGCCTTATACCCTAACGGGTAAATACCGAGCAGGTAATAAATTTACTGCCCAACTTAGCGATACAGCAGGGAACTTTGATACACTAACCACAAATTTAGGTTTTAGGTTAGATACCCTTGCCGGAACCATAGCCTGTAAAATTCCAAACACGGTTTTAAATTCAACTCAATACCGAATACGAGTTTATAGTGATAGCCCCGGAGTTTTCAGTTTTTATGACACATCACAATACAGTATTTACCAGACCCCTGTGGTAAAAGCAATAAACGATACACTGCTTTGCTACGGGCAAAAGGTAGAGTTGGGCAATAACGGCACTGCTGTTTCATACAAATGGTTTCCGAAAATTGCTGTGGACGACAGCAGCAATTTATTTGCAAAAAACACAGTAAAACAACCCACTCAGTTTGTGCTGGCTGGATACAACAATTATTGCCCGGCTTATGATACTCTGAATTTGAGTTTTAGAAGCTCGCTAAAAGTTTCATCCTTGGCGCATGATACCTTGCATTGCTATAACGATTCGCTAAGTGTGCCAGTAACATTTTTTGGTGGCGACAGTTTGCAGAGAAAATTACTGTGGTTTAATACCACTAATTTGTTTTTTAGCGACAGTTCAAATGCTGTTCGCGTTTCAAATAACATTGTTAAAAAGATTTTGAGTAATACCGATACATCTAACATAAAAATAGTTTTGACGGATGGTTGCTCTGAGCAAGTTAGTGTGCAATTTTTGTATAGATTGAGGAATCCATTAAGTGTGCAATTGCCAACCGATATTACGGTTTGCAACGGAGCCTCAGTGGTTTTGAAAATTCAGAATTATAAGGCAGACAGCGCAGCTTA
>CAMAWM010000038.1 GCA_945861965.1 Chitinophaga pinensis
AAGAAGCATAATAATTGTACCAGCCCAAACCAAATTGATCCAAGGAAAAACAATGGCTTTCATAATGATGAAATCTCCGCTGCTGTCTTGTTCACTGGTTTCGATGATTACTTTTTTGTTTTCGTCAATTTCTTTAAACGAAAATTTCAATCCTGTTTCTTCATTGATAGCATCAACGCTCGAATAGGTTTCGCCTTTTATTACATAAAGCGGAGCAGCAAAATATGTTTTGTTCAATGTAAAAATTTCCAATTCGGCTCTAAGCATGAGTTCATCGGGCAATATTGTGTCATTGATATTGGGCGAATAATTGGACGAAACATTTTTCAATACTACAATCGCTTCGTTGGTATAAATTGTATCGCCAATAATTAATGCGTGTTTTTTTGTATTACTATATTTTGCATTCTTTTTTTCGATAGGAACCGAGCTTACATACGTAAAAACATCGTGCGATAAATAATGTTTTGTATCCGGATTGGCAACAAATCCCATTTTAGGATTGACTTGTGCATTGGGAAATAAATTAAACTCGTATTCCATTTGACCTGTAATGGAATTTATTTTCTTGTAATTTACTTTGTAATAGGTATTCACCCATTGTTGCGAATCGCCAATGTATGTTACCAAATATTCTCTCATTTTAACAGGAACATTTCGTTTCATAAAAATATTTTCCATGTTGTTTTTATCATCAAATTCAGGATTTAAAACAAAGCCCGATTCGTTGATTGAGATTACTTTTTTATTGGCCGATGAAACCAACACACCCAACAACAAAACGCCAAATCCAATATGCGCAACGGAGGAGCCAACAACTTTAAATTTTCCTTTAAATGCAGGCGCAAGCAAACTTGCATTTGCAATAATTGCATAACTCGATGCGAATACTATTCCTACGAAAATCCAATTGTCAGTTAGTTTAAATGCAAACATTAAAATCAAAGAAACTACTAATGCAATGCCTGCGTGAATTCCAATTTTTTTCAAGGTGTCAATGGTATTTTTTTTGAATTTCAAAACATGGGCAACTGCAGTTAGCGATGCAACTAATATGGCAAAAGGCATTTGCCATTTGTTGTAATGCGAAATGGGATCTGTGGGTGGCGCTAATTTCAAATCAAACAATTTGTTGAGAACGGGAATGGAAGTGGTGAGCAGAATTTGGAAAGATGAAATGCCCAAAATTAAAGCCCCGATAAACATCCAAAATTCGCGTGTATAAATTTCATCGTCTTTTTTTGACGAGGGGATTTTTTTAACCAAAGTAAATACCAAAGATGCAATGCCATAAAATCCCATCGCAATCAAAAACCATTTGTTGATATTTATTTTTTCGGAAAAAATAACCCCAAAAACGAAAAGAAAAAACACAAAAAGATTGATGAAAAAATACTTTCTGTTTGACGTAGTAAGCAAAAGCGGAAGCCAAATAAATAGGAAGACAAAAAGCAGCAACTGTCCGCTCATTCCCAAATCGGTAAATGCATGCACCGATGAATTTCCTAAAATGCCACTTCGTGTTAAAAAAGTAGCATACAACACCAAAATAAATGTACCGATAATAAACCCAAAAGCGGCTTGCAATGCATTGCCTGTTGCATTGAAAATTATCATTAAATGCATTCCGGCAATTAAAACTATCCAAGGTATAAGTGACGCATTTTCAACGGGATCCCATGCCCAATATCCACCAAAGCTTAAACTTTCGTACGCCCAAAATGCTCCCATAATAATTCCGGCTCCTAAAACCATTATGCTAATTAATGCCCACGGTAATGCCGGTTTTATCCATCCAGAAAAATCTTTGCGCCACAATGCCGCAATGGCAAATGCAAAAGGAACAACTGTGGTAGCAAAACCAAAAAACAAAGTAGGCGGATGAATCACCATCCAATAGTTTTGAAGCAATGGATTCAATCCGTTTCCGTCTTTAATTTTTGAAAGGTAATCTGACATTTTAAATATTGGCGCGTCTTTCATTGCATCGCTCACTCTTAACAATTCAAAAGGTGTGCTTCCTAATTGAAAAAATCCTATTTTAATTCCTAGCAACATACTTGTCAATGCAATTTGCGAAAGCATGAGTACAAACATGACTGGACTTGTCCAATTTTTTGCAGTTCGAATGAGAATATTTCCAATCACCATTTGCCAAAATATCCAAAGCAAGAAACTTCCTTCCTGACCTTCCCAAAAACACGAAATCATATAGTAAACAGGCAAATCCAGTGAGGAATGTTGCCATGCATAATGATACTCGAAATAATGGCTGTGAATGATGTTAAACAAAATACCAATAATGGACAAAACGGAAACACTATGAAGTAAGAAACTGAATTTACCTAAACGTAGCCATTGTTTTTCGAGTGGATTTTTTTCGGCAAAATAAAATGCAACAGCACTTAAAATAGAAGTAATAAAACTGAGCACCACTGCCGCATGACCGAGGTTTCCCCAAATTAGATGTTCGCCTTGAAAAACGGTTGTTTGCATAAGTAATTTGTTGCCGATTAAAATAGTACTATAAACGCTTGCAAAAGTAACCAAAGTAAATGTACGAATGTGTGATTTTTATCTTTGAAAAACTAAGCATCCTTTTATCAATTCAACTCTTAAAAAGTATTTTCGAAAAAGGAATTGCTTTTAATAAACTCTTTTTTTATGCCATCAAACCTAAAAAAATAATGCTGCAATCCATTGGTAATAAAAAGATAAGGCGCCATGAGTTTGCTGTTATAAATTGCAATCTGTCTGCTTGTATTTTCGTCTAACTTTATGTCGGGCGATTTGCATTCGACTAATATTTTCGGTTTGCCAGTTTTATCAAAAACCAATACATCAAAACGCTTTTTCAGGTTGTTAACTTCCAATTGCCTTTCGACAGCAATAAGCGAAGCGGCTATTTTTTTATCTGTAATTAAAAAATGAATCACGTGCTGCCTAACCCATTCTTCAGGCGAAAGCAGAATATTTTTTTTTCGGATTATATCAAAAATATAACTGCGTCCTTCTTGTTCGCTTAGTCTGAAATTGTATAGAGGAAAATTTAATTGCAATTTTTTGTGGACAAATGTTTACAAATCAAACAAATTTGAATGGAAACTTTTCAATAAAATTGTAGCAGTTAAAATTCAAAAACAAATTGGCTTCAAATCAAAACCGTTCGTTTGAAAAAATTATAGACAATCTAAAGTCAAAACGATTTTCGCCAGTTTATGTTTTACATGGCGAAGAGATCTATTTCATTGATGCCATTACTGAATACATTGAACAAAACGTATTAAACGAAAGCGAAAAGGGTTTTAATCAAAGTGTGTTTTACGCTAAAGATTCGGAACCAAAAACGGTGATTGAAAACGCACGAAGATTTCCTATGATGGCCAGTCATCAGGTAATAATTGTTAAAGAAGCTCAAGGATATAAATCCTTAGACGATTTCGAAAAATACCTTGAAAAACCGGTTCCATCAACAATATTAGTACTTTGCTTTAAAGGAAAAAAATTAGACAAACGGACTAAGTTTTTTAAAAGTGCGGACAAATTTGTAACCTATGAAAGCACCAAATTATATGACAATGAACTTCCGAATTGGATTGAAAATTTTATAAAACACAAAGGATTCTCAATTGATAACAAATCAGCGACAGTGGTTGCGGACTCATTAGGAAGCGATTTGTCGAAAATTAGCAACGAACTTGAAAAACTCTTTATCAATTTAGGTACAAGAAAAGAGATTCAAGCCGATGATATTGAACAGTATATTGGCATAAGCAAAGAATTCAACAGCTTCGAATTGATAAGTGCAATTGCAGAAAAAAATGCACATCGAGCATTTAAAATAAGTCATCATTTGACCAAAGCTAAGGGCTTTTCAATTATTCCGTTTTTAGCTCAAATGAATAATTTATTTAGCAAAGGATATATATTGAGCAAAACAAATACACGCGATAAACAAACCATTCAAAATTCATTTGGATTAAATTATTTTCAAGCACAGGATTGTTTGAATTTGGTTAAAAATTTCACATCGAACGATATTGAAAAAGCAATTCGAGTTACTGCAGATTACGACCTGAAAAGCAAAGGAATTGGTTCAAGCAGCACTCCTGACAAAGAATTGATGAAAGAACTTTTGGTAAAAATATTTTAAAAACTTCTCAACTGCTTTTTTATTTCAATAGAATTTCTACATTTGAAAAATTAAAAATTATTAAAAAATCAACCTAAAAAAATAAAAATGAAGAGAATTTACATGCTCAGCCTTGCGGCAATTACAACTGTAGCATTGGCACAGGCTCCTAAAATTGGGGCACCAAAATTTCCTGCAGGAACAAAAAATGACGTTCCGGCACAGGTTTTCAAAACAACAAACGATGTTTCAGTTCCATCTGTAGTTAAACAAAATGGCGGTAGCGGAAAAGCTAGTATTGGAACCAAAGCAACTTTAATGGGTGTAACTCAAAACGATTTGCAAAGCAACGGAGCTACCTATTCGCGTATTACCTATTTGCCAGGAGGAAAACTTTCTGTAACATGGACTACGGCTCAAGAAGGTGGAAGTTCAGTTTCTCGTGGTGCTGGTTACAATCATTTTGATGGAACTAACTGGATGAATATTGCACAAGCATCTTTAAGAATAGAACCAAAAAGAACTGGTTTTCCAAACATGATTTACAATCCAACAACAAATCAGGAAATTATTCTATCACATATTATTCAAAGTGCAACCGATCCAATCCCTGGAAATTCTGGTGGCATTATGTTTAATATAAAAAGTGGTGTTGGTGCAGGAACGTGGACAAGCAATGCTGTATTAACTGAAACAGATCCATTAATGCCAACTCAAATTTGGTGTAGAGGAGTAGTTTCAGGAGATTACATGGTTGTAATTGCAAATTTTACTGACTCAAACGCAAGTCAAATTAAACACAAAAGAATTAACGGTGTTAGAAATCCATTGGTATATTCACGCTACCAATTTTCGACTAGCACATGGTTAGTTCAAAGTGCATGTTTGCCTGGTTACGATTCTACTCGCTATGCCGATGGAAGCGCTGACAATTATGCAATAGATGCAAGTGGAAACAATGTTGCAATTATTCAAGGTGGTTCTACAGACGATGTTGCAATGTGGAAATCAACAGACAATGGTGCAACTTGGACAAAAACTATGATTCGCGCATTTCCAATTCCAGCGTTCAACCCTTCAGAAAGACCAAGAATGCTTGACACAACAACAACTTGCGATGGTGGTGTAAATATTATTTTAGATGGAACCGGAAAAGCGCATTGTTTCTGGGGAAGATTACGAGTATATGACGATGGCGATTCAACAAATACAACTTACTATATCAGTTTAGGAATGAATAGTCTTGACTATTGGTACGAAGGAAATCCTGATTCTATAAAATCAATTTCAGGAATACCTGATATTGACAATGACGGAAGTTTAAATGTAGGAACTATTGATGCACGCACACGTTACGGAAATTCAACTTTGGCAACTAGACCAAGCTCTTGCATTGGACCAGATGGAACAATGTATGTTATTTTTTCTGGTTTAACTGAAAATGATTTAGACGGTAGCAATGGATGTTTCCGCGATGTATATATTACTTACTCAACTAACAATGGTGCTACTTGGTCTGATCCACAAAATTTGACTCAATGGCGCGGATTCAACAACGAAGAAATGTTTGCTAGCATTACAAGAAGCACAGATGCAAACAACTTGCATATTTCATTTATGACAAGTGGAATTGTTGGACCTTACAGCACAAACAACACTGGAAAAGTTGGACCGTTTGATATTGTTTATCTTAAAGTTCCAATTGCAGATGTAAAAGCTGGAACTGCAGGAGTTAAAGAAATTAAAAACAACACAATGTTCTCTATTGAACAAAATTTCCCAAATCCATTTAATGGCAATACTACTATTCCTGTTGTGTTTAAAAATACAACAAACGCATCCGTTTCAATAGTAAACATGCTTGGCGAAACTGTTTATAGCAACAAATTTAATAGAGTTCCTTCTGGCAGATCAAACATTGAAATAAACACGGGCAACATGTCTGCTGGAGTTTATTTTTATTCGGTTGAAGCCGATGGAATTAAAGTAACTAAAAAAATGATTGTTGATTAATTTTCAATCTTTCGATTTTTCGAAAAAGGTGCAGATAATTTCTGCACCTTTTTTTTGTTCGTATTAGTTTGTTTAAAATTAAATTTACTTTGCAATCGTTTATTGAACAATGAATAAATCAAAAATAGTTTTCATTCAAATTAAAGAAAGCATTATTGCAGCAATTGATGCATTGAGATTGAATAAAGTGCGAGCTTTGTTATCTACACTTGGAATTACAATTGGAATTTTTTGCATAATAGCCGTTTTATCAGTTGTCGAATCTTTTCAGATTAGCCTTGAAAAAAGCGTTGAAAGCTTAGGAAAAGATGTTGTATTTGTCGAAAAATGGCCTTGGAGTTTTTCGTCTGATTACAAATGGTGGAAATACATGAACAGACCAAATACTACCTTAAACGAATTGAAAAATATTAACGAAAAAACTACATTGTCGGATGCTCAAATGCTAACCATTAATTTAGGCAATCGCACAATTAAAAGCAATGAGAATTCTGCAAGCGGAATTGATGTAATTGGTGTAACACACGATTATTATTTGGTTAGAAGTTTCGATATTAATAAAGGGCGATATTTTACTGAAAACGAAACTGGAAACGCTGTTAATGTTTGTTTGATAGGAAACACATTATCCGAAACGTTTTTCCCAAATGTTTATCCAATCGAACGCGAAATAAAAATAAGCGGAAGGGGATTTAAAATTGTTGGCGTTTTTAAAAAAGAAGGCGAAAGTATGATTGGAAATAGTTTGGACAATGTGGTAATAATTCCGGTACAAACTGCGGCAAAATATGTTAGAGTAAACAGCGATTATGCAGACAGCCGAATTCATGTGAAAGCAAGAGATGGCGTTGCAATCGAAACTTTGCAAGAAGAAATAAATGGCATTATGCGCAGTCAGCGAAAACTCCGTCCGGGCGAAGTTGAGAATTTCGCTTTGAACAAAACAACATTGATAAGTGAACCCATTAAAGACACCTTTAAAACTGTAAACATTGCAGGTTGGATTATTGGTGTTTTTGCAATGCTTGTTGGCGGATTTGGTATAGCTAACATTATGTTTGTAAGTGTTAAAGAACGAACCAATCAAATAGGAATTCAAAAATCACTTGGCGCAAAAAATTATTTTATTTTAATTGAGTTTTTAGTTGAAGCCATCATATTATGCATTATTGGTTGTGTGTTTGGGTTGCTTTTAGTTTGGATGCTAATTTGGATATTGAGCAGCTCTTTTGATTTTCAATTTTTCTTAAGTGCAAAAAATATTTTTACCGGAATTGTAGTTAGTGTTGTACTTGGAGTAGTTGCTGGAATAATTCCTGCTTGGCAAGCTTCAACCTTAAATCCTGTAGATGCAATCAGAAGTAAATAAATGAATCTATTTCGCACATATCAATCACAAATAAGTTTCTTTTTTTTATGCATGTGGGCAATTGGCATGTTTATAATTGACTATGCGCGAATCGTTCCAAGCATTGCCATGATTGGGCTTGCGCTTTCAGCTTTGCTTTCTGTAAAACCCAGTTTGTTGTTTACAAATTTTAAAAACAACAAATCGATGCTGGCTTTAAGTGGAACATTTTTAATTCTGCTTCCTTCTGTTTTTTATTCAGACAACTTAAAATATTTTAATGAGAAACTATTGCTCATACTTCCTTTTTTTATTTTGTCATTTGCTTATGCATCCTTACCAAAACTAAGCGAAAACAAAACTAGAGTGCTGTATTTACTTTTCATAACTGGAGTGCTTGCTACATCATTCATGGCATTTTTATTTTATTTGGCAAATCAGGCAGAAGTAAACCAACTGTATTTAGAAAGCAGAGTAATGCCAACTTGGGTTTCTCATCATCCTACATTTAGTTTAATGATTGCATTAGCCGGATATTTTTCGTACCAATTAAGCAAAACAGAAAAAACAATTTCATTAAAAATAGGTTTATTAATCAGCACTTTTTTTCTATTTATTTTTATTCATATTTATTCAGTCAGAGGTGGAATGCTTGCTATGTACGCATTGGTTTTTTTAGAATTATATCACATAATCGTCCCAAAACGCGATTATAAAAAAGCTGCACTTTCACTTACAGTTTGTATTTTGATGGGTGGTTTTACCTATTACTTCTCTCCTACCATTCGAAACAAAATTGCCAATACGCAAAACGATTTAAACAACTACCAACAAGGCAAAAGCGCCAACAATCAATCGCTGGGAAGTCGTTTTATTTCTTGGGGAAATGCAATTGAAATAAGCAATCAAACCTCTTTGTTTTTTGGATGTGGATTGGGAGATATTGAAGATTTAAACAATAAAATTTTTAAAGAGAAATATCCCGAAATTGAAAAAAAAATAATTCCGCACAATCAGTTTTTATACTATTTAGCAGCCATTGGTTTAATAGGTACTATCATTTTTGCAATTTGCTTCTACTTTCCATTGTTTACAAATCTTTCAAACCGTTTTTTACTTGCACATTATATTGTTATTTCAATTGCATTTTTGGGCGAGGCATTTCTGACAACCCAGCTTGGCGCAGCATTTAGCTTGTTTTTTATACTACTGCTTAGTCGAAAACAATAACTTAAATTTCAATTTATAACTAATATTGCCAAGAATTTTTTTTTTGGAAAATTCCATTAGTTTTGACTTTTTAATAAAACAACCAAACCAAACATGAAAAAAATCTTAACACTTCTTACTTCACTTGTATTATTATTTGTTGTAGCCAATGCTCAAATTAGCAATCAACAAGTAATTGAGATTTTAAAACAAAGAGGCAATTCGCAACTTGATGCAAACTCAATTATCATAAACAGCCAATATACTGAAAAAAGTACTGGTATTACACATGTTTATTTTAAGCAAGCTTTAAATTCTGCCGAAGTGTTTAACACACAAAGCAGTTTGCATTTTGATAAAAACGGAAATCTGTTTCACTCAAATATAAACCTCGCATCAATTAACAATTCAAAAGAAAATCATAAGTTAAATGCGCAACAAGCTTTGCAAATCGCAACTCAACACGCAGGAGTTTCTTTCAACGCACTTGGAAAAACATTGAATATTGGAAGCGAAAAAAGTTTTAAAATTAATGAGCCATCTGTTTCAAGCGAAGCAATTACTGGCAAACAAGTTTTTTATTTTGCTAACAACGAATTAGTTCCTGCTTGGCAAGTAGAAGTTTTAAACGATGAAAGCAACGATTGGTTGAATATATTGGTGGATGCAACAAACGGAGAAATTTTAAATCAATACAGCTACACAACAAAATGCAACATTGATGAAATGGCGGGATCAAATTTAAATCGCCCCTATTTTTTCAACTTCGAAGACGACAATGTTAGTTTAGGAAAAGGTGCAAACGATGGAACATATAATGTATTCAGCGTTCCATCTGAAAGCCCGATGAAAGGCAAACAAGAGTTAGTTCCAAGTACAGCAACCAGCAACGGATCTCCGTATGGATGGCACGATACTGACGGTGTTGCAGGACCAGATTTTACCATTACTCGCGGAAATAATGTTAGAGCAAAAGAAGATACAGCAAATAAAAATAGTGGCGGATATTCACCTGATGGCGGAACGGATTTGATGTTTGATTATGATTTCCAAACTACTTTTAACCCTCGAGTTAATTTAAATGCCAGCATTACCAACTTGTTTTATATGAACAACATAATGCACGATGTTTTATACAATCATGGATTTAATGAAGTTGCTGGAAATTTTCAGGCAAACAATTATGGTAAAGGCGGACTTGCACTTGATGCTGTAAATGCAGATGCACAAGACGGAAGTGGAACCAACAATGCAAATTTCAGCACACCCGTTGATGGATTAAGTGGTCGTATGCAAATGTATATATGGAAAGTTGGTGGCGCTGCTAGATATTTAGCATTGAATTCGCCCATTGCGCTTAAAAGAACGTACGCTTCATATATTTCAAATTTCGGCCCTAAACCTTCACCAGTAGGAGTTACAGAAGATGTTGTATTGGTAAATGATAGTTCAACTTTACCAAATGACGGTTGCAATGCGTTAAAAAATGCTGACCAAATTGCCGGAAAAATCGCATTGGTTTATCGTGGATCAACATCAAGTTGCCCATATATACAAAAAGTAAAAAATGCACAAAACGCAGGAGCGATTGGAGTTATAATCGTTCACACAGGAACTCCATTTGGAGGAGCATCTGGAACGGATACATCCATTCACATTCCATCTGTATTGATATCAAAAGTAAATGGCGATACCATTAAAAATAATCTTTCAAATGTTGTAAATGCTACTATTTACGATTCATCAACAACCAAACCTAATTTCGATTGCGATTTTGACAACGGTGTAATTGCGCACGAATATGGTCATGGAATCTCTAACCGTTTGACAGGTGGACCAGCAAATTCAAGTTGTTTACAAAATGCAGAACAAGCTGGCGAAGGTTGGAGCGATTTCTTTGCATTAACATTAACTGCTCGCGAATGGGAAACACAACTAATTGGCCGAGGAATTGGAAACTATGTAAACAATCAAGATACAAATGGAGTTGGAATTCGTCCATTTAAATACAGTCGTAATTTGTCAGTTAATCCTGTAAAATATGGCTATTTGAAAACTGGAGGTTCAACCTATACGCAAGTTCACGGTTTGGGATTTGTTTGGTGCAGTATGTTGTATGATATGTATTTAGACATGATTGATAAATATGGCTTCAACAAAAACTTTTATGCTAACACAGGTGGAAATAATATTGCATTTCGATTGGTTGTTGAAGGTTTAAAACTTCAACCTTGCAGTCCTGGTTTTGTTGATGCAAGAAATGCAATACTTAAAGCCGATTCTATTCTATTTGGTAACGCAAACAAATTAGTAATTTGGACAGCCTTTGCTCGCAGAGGCTTAGGATACAGTGCAAGCCAAGGAAGTTCAAGTTCGGCTACCGATGGAGTTGAAGCATTTGACTTACCTACGGGAATGAATTCAGTAAACGAAATAAATAACAACAGTTTTAAAGTTTTTCCAAATCCATCCAACGGAAGTTTTGCAGTTGAATGTGATTTTAATATCAACTTATCCGATATATTTTTATACGATTTAAGCGGAAAACAAGTTTCAGTTTCCGCAAAAAATATTTCGACTAACAAACTACAAATTGAAAGCAGCAATTTGGATAAAGGAGTTTATATTTTAAAAATCAATGCAGGAAAACAAACATTGAATTATAAAGTTGTTGTGAATTAAATTCATAACTTGCTATTTAAACCATTGAAACACCCTTTAAAATGAAAGTTTTAAAGGGTGTTTCAATTTAATACTTCGCCATCCAACTTCATAGACACTTATTGCTGCATTGTGAACTTTTTACACTAAATTATTGTATGCTTTCGTTTTACTTTTGATTTTTAATTCAATAGTGGCCGAATCAACTTATTATATCGAACATAAAAAACCGAAAAACATTCTCTATGGTTGGCTTGGCTCTGTTGTTTTTCATGGCTGTTTATTTCTTGCATTGTATTTCTTTGTGATGACACCACCTGACCCACCATGGGAAGAACAAGGAAGCATGCAAATGATATTGGGGGATGATGATTTTGGCGGTCCAAATCCAGAGGCAGTTGAAAAACCACAAGCAAATGAAATTCACACTCCAATTGAAACACAAGACGATCAACCTGATGAAATAGTACAGGACATTGAAGAGGTTAACATCACTTCAAAAAAACCAGAAAAAAAAGTTGGAAAAACTTTAAAACCTGTTGTGGTTATTAAAAAAACCGAGAAAAAACCTGTTTTAGAATTGCCTCAAAAAATAAATCAGTCAGCATTATTTCGTAAGAGCAACAATGCCAAAAACAACGAGTCTGGATTTGGAGATGGACAAATACCTGGAGGAAACCAAGGCGATCCAAACGGATCAGAAAATGGCGATCCAAATGGAAAAGGCGATGGAAGTGGCGGAAATGGAACAAGTGGAACTGGTAGTGGCAATGGTTCAAATTTTTGGCTAGAGGGAAGAAAAGTGCTGTATAAACCTAAAATTACAGATGAATCAAAAGGCATTGGCGTGGTGTACGTAAGTATTGTGGTTAACCGCGAAGGGAGAGTAACTAAAGCAGTTCCAGGACAACGCGGAAGTACAACTATTGATTCGCAAAAATTAGAAAAGGCAAAACAAATAGCATTAGACTTAAAATATTCAACACGCAATGATGGGCCAGATGAGCAATTTGGGACCATTAAAATAAATTTCAGTTACTAAACTACTCAAAACAAATTTTCTTCTCTTTTTTAATTCATTCATGTTTTTCATTTTTAACTTTGCATTTGTTGCATTAAACTTGAAACTCAAAATTTATTTTTTTGAATTACGAATCCACTTTAAATTATTTGTATGACAAGTTGCCAATGTTTACTCGCATTGGAATTGCTGCATTAAAACCAAATTTAACCAACACTATAAAACTTTGTAACATATTGCAAAACCCTGAGTTGAATTTTAAAAGCATTCACATCGCAGGCACAAACGGAAAAGGATCAACAAGTCACATTTTAGCTTCAGTTTTACAAGAAGCGGGATTTAAAGTAGGTTTGTATACTTCGCCTCATTTAAAAGATTTCAGAGAAAGAATTCGTATAAACGGGAAGATGATTTCGAAAAAATTTATCGTGGATTTTGTAAAAAAACACAAGAGTGAATTTGAAGAAATTAAACCCTCATTTTTCGAAATGACAGTTGGATTATGTTTTGATTATTTCTCGAAAAATAAAATTGATATCGCAGTAATTGAAACCGGCTTAGGAGGCAGATTAGATTCTACAAATATTATTACTCCACTCCTATCTGTAATTACTAATATTGGATATGATCACATGGAATTATTAGGCAAAACTTTAGATAAAATTGCTTTCGAAAAAGCAGGAATTATCAAAAAAAATATTCCTGTTGTGGTAGGTGAATATTTGCCAGAAACTAAAAGTATATTTATCAAAACAGCAAAAAAAAATAAAAGCAAATTGGAATTTGCAGAAGACATTTTTGCATGTGTAAATTTCAAACAAACAAAAAATAGAAGCAAATGTTCCATTTTAAAATCTGGCGAAATAATTTATAAAAAACTTGAAAGCGATTTGGCTGGAATTTACCAACAGAAAAATTTTGTTACATGCATAGCTGCAATTGAACAATTGCAATTACAGGGATTTAAAATCACAGAAAAAAACATACTAAATGGTTTTGCGAAAGTAAAGAGAAATACAGGATTGATGGGGCGTTGGCAAATTTTGAATCAAAAACCGCTTACAGTTTGCGATACAGGTCACAATGTAAATGGTATTGAATATGTTGTAAAACAAATCGCCATGCAAAAATTTAGGAAACTTCATTTTGTAATTGGAATGGTAAAAGATAAAGAAATAAAAAAAATAGTAAAACTATTGCCTCAAAAAGCTGTTTATTATTTTTGCAAAGCAAATCTTCCGCGTTCATTGGACGAAAAAAAATTGCAAAAATACGCTTCGCATTTTGGATTAAAAGGAAAAACATACTCAAGTGTAAATGACGCTTTTGCTAATGCAAAAAAAAATGCTGAAAATGATGATATGATTTTTGTAGGGGGAAGTACTTTTGTGGTAGCAGAAGTAATTTAAAAATAATTGGCAATTACTTAAACTATGAATTGGAAAATTTTTTGGAATGAAGCAGGAAAAAATACTGATGCCTTGACACAGGTACAACGCTTCAATTCAAAAAATCCGGAAATAATTTCACAAACAGCTATTCGAATAATCGAACTTTTATCCATATCAAATAAAGACGATGTGCTTGATGTTTGTTGTGGAAATGGATTAATTACAAAAGAAATTTCAACTCATTGTAATTCTATTACCGGTGTTGATTTTTCTGATTCACTTTTGGATCTTGCAAATAAAAATTCAGCCGGAGACACTATTATTTATTCAAAACAGGATGCGTTGAATTTATCTTTTGCTAATAAATTCGATAAAGCCTATTTAGCTTTTTCTTTTCAGTATTTTGAGAGCTATGAGCATGGCAAAAAAGCAATTGAAAACATTTTAATGCATCTAAAACCTGGAGGAAAATTGTTGCTAACTGATGTACCCGATAAAAGCCGCTGGGGAAATTTTTACAATAGTTTACCAAAAAAATTATTTTACTTCAAACAAAAACTTTTTGGCAACGAACCGATGGGGAAATTTTGGTCAGAAACTGAGTTAAACAAAATTTGCAGAGAACTAAATTTAAAAGGAAGTAAAATATCTCAAACTAAGGAAATGCCTTACTCCTATTATCGTTTTGACTGGATAATAGAAACAAACTAATTATTTTTTCTTCTTTTCTTTTTTTGCTTGCAATCCTTTAATTGCTCGCAAAGCATTTTCATTTTTAGGATCAAGGAACAGTACTTTTTTGTAGAAAACTATTGCATCCTTTTTATTTTCTTTTACTAAATAATAATAAGCAATATAACTATACGCAGTTGTCAATTCTTTTTTAAATAAATTCAATTTACTACTATCTTTCAGAGTAAGTTCGATATACTTTTCATATAGCGCTTTAGGCGTAGAAGTTGCAAAAGCTGTGTCTATTTGCGATAGCGTATTGGCTCTTTGATAATATGCGTCTGCATAATCCGGCTTGGCTTCATTTACACTCATAAAAACAGAATCTGCTTTGCTAAAATTTCTGGCAGCATAGTAATATTTCCCAATTGTATAATTATCAAATGCTGTATTTTTTTTCGCTTTACTCAAATATATTTCATACGTTTTTACCGCATCCGAAAATTTCTTTTGCTTATGATAAACCTTAGCCAAATCTTGGTATAATTCTACTGCATTGGTGTCCATTTGCATTGCAATATTTAAATTCAGAATAGCGAGCGAATCAAGGCCAGGAATTTTCGATTGCAACTTTCCTAAATATTCGAAATCCTTGACTAAAATTTTCTTTCTATCCACTTTACTCATAAAAAATTCCAGTGACGATAAACCTTTTTTACACAATTCAACATCGTTTTTTGTATTTGCTACTTCGTATGCTGAATAAGCATATAAGCGATTCATAAACAAATTACTTTTATCTGTTTTTTGTATGTCTTCAATTATTGCAAGCGATTCGTGATATACTTTTGCTTTAAATAATATCTGAACCAATCGAATTTTATTTGCGGTGCTTGGCTCAGAATTTTGCAAATATTTTTTAAATGCTTCTTTTGCCTCTGTATATTTTCCTCTAAAATAAAAATACTCCGCCTGATTTTTGTAAGCAGTTGCATAATTTGAATCTTTAGCGAAAGCCGCATCTAAGGCCTCTTTTGCAGCATCAAAACTTTTAATTTTAATCCATATCAATGCAATTCGCGCAAATGCTTTTGGATTATTTGGATCAAGTACTGTAGCTCGAGTATAAAATGTAGCCGCACCGTTTCCGTTTTGCATTTCCAAAAAAACATCACCAGCAGTTACCAATACTTCGTAGTCGTTTTTTTCTATTTCATACGCCTCGTTCATCAATTGTTCTGCTTCGGCTAACATTTTGTTTTCGCCAGTTATCATTGCCTCGGCAATTGCAATCATTGATTTAGCATCGATATAATATCCGGCTTTATTTTTACAAAGAGCTTTAGCTATTTCAAATTGGATTTGCGCATCAGTAACTTTATCATCAGCTAAAAGCAATTCGCCAAGACCAGCGTAGAGTGGTGCGTATTTTGGCGCTACTTCCAACCCTTTATTGAAGATCAATAATGCTGAATCCGACTTATATAAATTGATATAACACTCGCCCAACCAATAATAATACTCGCATTTTGCTGGTTCGTTTTTTATAAGATTGCTGAAAATATTACGCGCATATTCAAACTTATCAATATCTAATGCCTTCAATCCTTCTTTAAAGGTTTGTGCAGTTGAAACGAAACTTATTAAACAACTTGATACTAAAACAAATACTCTTTTCATTTTTATACTTTTATATTCTATTGGGTTATTTCTATAATTCTAATGGTTGTTTTTGCTGGCAACAAACCCGCTTTTGATATTATTCGTTGACCTTGATCACTTGCCACAAAACTTGCAAAGCCTGTGCCAAGTCCAGTTTTGGCTTCTCTACTTATCATAAAAACTTCGCGACAAAAGGGGTATTGTTTAAGTGCAAGATTAGCCAAAATCGGCTTGTAATTCAATGATTTTCTAATAATTGAATCAGGAATTATCTCCGCAACAGTAATTCGATTTAAAAATCCTTGCATTTCTGCATCGTCTTCATCGCTAATCCAACTTAAACCAATTATTCCAATCGCATTTTTATTATGCTCAACGTAATCTATAACTTCTTTATTTGAATTTACTGCAAAACAATAGTTAGGCAGATCTTTATTTTTTGTAATTGTATCTTTAATAAAACGAATTGCCCCAGACATTGGATTATCAAATACAACCTGCAACTTGCCAAGTTTTGATTTTGAAAAAATTTGATTCCATTGAACTGCAGTACCTTCAAATAGCTTTCTAATTTCATTTAAACTAAAAACCGAATCAGGGTTTGATTTATTTATAATAAAAGCCAATCCATCTGTTGCCATTTTAATTTGTTGTGGATTAATTTGCCTTTCTATCAATGGTTTTTTTTCGTTTTCTGAAAGTTTTCGAGTTACAATTGTCATTCTACAACTATCTTGAAGCATTAGTTTAATTGCCTCCAATTCACTTGTGTAAGTAATATTTAATTTTGCTTTTGGATACAAGGATTCAAAAACCATTTTTTCCGCCTCAATCAATGGTTTCAAGCTTTCATCTGCCGAAATAGAAATGACACCACTTGTTGTAGTATCTATTTCTACTCCATCATTATTAGTACACGAAACTAAAAAACAAGAAATTAGAATGATTAAAAATTTAGGCATTTGTGGTTTAATAATTTTGCAACAAAAATATAAATTGATTGTGGCTATTAAATAAATTGTTTAGTAAGCGTTGCGCTTTGTTTGTTTATCATTCTCCAATTTGATTTATTAAAACTCACTTCATAAAATCCGGAAGTAGAAACATGATCAATAAAAATACCAGTTAAATACCCTGCAATACTTGTAATACTTGGATTGTGGCCAACTATTAAAATGTGTTTGTATTTATCTTTCATCTCTCTAATTACATGAATCAAATCTGAAATTTCTGCTTCATAAATTCCACTTTCGAACAAAATATTTTTTGAATTTATGCCATAAACATCCGCAACAATTTTGGCCGTTTGTTCAGTTCTTTTAGCGGGACTACTAAGAATTACATCTATTTCAAATCCAAGTTTGTAGATAGATTTAGCTTTTTCATTAGCGTCAGACTTTCCTCTTTCACTTAATTTACGATCAAAATCTTCAACATCAAAATCAGCTTTTTCGGCCTTTGCATGCCTCATAAAAACAATGCTTCTCATTAATTATTATTCTTTTGATTCAGCTTTTAATGTTGAATCGGCAGCTTCTGAGTTTGATTTACGATGACTTCTATGATGTGATTTCTTTTTTTTGGTAAGAGCATCTTCGTCTTCTTTTAATCCAGCAAAGAACAATAAAATCCATCCTCCAATATAAGCAATCCCACCTATAAACATTGAAACTATAGTTAATACCCACAAACGATTTGTTTCAGCAACCCAAATTGCTCTTGTAAAAATTCCACCTGTATAAAATAAAATGCCAACCAGAAAAAGAAAAAATGCTTGTTGAAGTCTAACAATATTAAATTTACGACTTGACAATGAAAACACGATTAATACAAGTGCATGAAAAAACAAAATATTGGTTCCAGATATATATTCATCAATGTTTTCAGTACCAATAAATTCTTTTAAAAGATGCGTTCCGACAGCGTTAAACAATACGCTTAATGCACATAAAATAAATCCAATTTTGGCAAAAATGAGTGTGTCTT
>CAMAWM010000039.1 GCA_945861965.1 Chitinophaga pinensis
TGGCGCGTACAATACTACTTTAATGACGGGAAGCCCAGCTGCAACATATATCACATCATTAGGTGCAGGTTGGTACCTACCTAGTATTGATGAGTTAGGCTTATTGTATTACAACCGTTACAGTGCTCAAAAAGGCTTAAGAGCTGGTAGCCACACTTTACTTTCAACTACAGCTTACTATTGGAGCAGTACAGAGTTTAACGCAACCGTTGCGTCCAACTTCAACTTCCTCATTGGTTACGCCAACAACAATGGTAAGACAAATGCATACACCGTGCGTGGAGTAAGGGCTTTTTAACAATTTATCTATTTAACCATTTAATAATTACCGCGAAGCGGTCGATTTTATTTTTTGAGAATTATGGCTTTGTATTACGATTTACCAGTTTTTAAAGAGGTGTATAAGTTAATACTTATTTTGTTTGAGGTTACAAAAGACTTCCCAAAAGAGTACAAATACACTCTTGGGCACGATATAAAGCGTGATGGTATAAACTTGGTGCGTAGTATTTACAGAGCTAATAAAGCAAAAAATAAGGTAGAATATTTAGAAGCGTTTTTAGATGATTTTGAATTGATAAAATTAGAAATACGCCTATGCGTAGATATGAAAATATTATCCATAAAAAAGCAAGCCGAAATAAGTTTGCTAATGGATAGCATAGGCAAACAAATTACAGGTTGGCGCAATGCCCAATGAGTTATAAAGTTATAAAGTATGAGGGATAGAACGCTTTGAAGATATTATTGCATGGCAAAGAGATTCTAAAATTGGCGAAAACTTAGATTTGGTTAGCACTGATAATCCCGAAAAATTAGAAGCACGCTACGGAAATTTATTGCCAGTGTTGGTAAAAGCCATTCAAAAGCAACAGAAATTTATTGAAGCAATGCAAGCACAAAATGAAAAGCAATTGAAGATTAATGAAGCAATGCAAGAGCAAAATGAAAAGCAACAAAACGAAATTGCTAAGCTCAAAAAACTTGTTGCCGCTTCGGGCGAAAGTGCCAAGAAATAAGTCTTCGTCAGGCTCAGACTGACACAGCCGGTTCAGCGAAGAATCTTCTTTTAGATGCTTCGCTTTTGACAAAGAGGAAAGATGCTTCACTTCGCTCAGCAAGACAGGCAAGTTCAAATGTTGTTTTGTCAAAGCATAGTGGAAAATTTAATTTTTAAAGCTAACTTAAAATTTCCATTATCTCTTCGATGTCTATTGTTTTAATAAAAGATTCTTCGTTGGTTATAATGCTTTCGGCTAAGTGTTTTTTCTTTTCTTGCATGGCTAATATTTTTTCTTCAACGGTATCTTTCGTTATAAATTTATAAATAAAAACCGATTTAGTTTGTC
Source organism: Chitinophaga pinensis (assembly GCA_945861965.1). GTDB lineage: Bacteria > Bacteroidota > Bacteroidia > UKL13-3 > UKL13-3 > CAMAWM01. The sequence continues at coordinate 1,350 of CAMAWM010000039.1, forward strand.
CAATACGATGTGTTCTGTCAACCGCCTGACGCTCTACTGCAGGATTCCACCAAGGATCAATTAAAAAAACATAATCGGCACTTGTCAAGTTCAATCCCAATCCACCCGCTTTCAACGAAATTAAAAAGAATGGAATTTCTTTATCGTTTTGAAAAGCGGTGACAGCTTTTTGCCTTTCATCGCTGCTTAATGAACCATCTAAATACGAATAATTAATTTTATTTTCTTTCAAATAAGTTTCATACAAGGCCAATTGTTTCACAAATTGTGAAAACAATAAAACTTTATGTCCCTCAGCTTTTGCAGTATTTGCAAGTCCTATTACTTCATCAAATTTTCCGCTTCCGTTTTTATACTCCGCATTCGACAATTTAGGATGATTTGCAATTTGCCTCAACTTGGTTAATCCTTGTAATAATGTAAACTGCGAACGAGGCAAGCCAAGCTCACGAATTGATTTTAATATTTCGTTTCTGTAATGCGATTTAACCGTTTCGTATGCCTCGGCTTGTTCATCGGTCATACTACAATAAATTATTTGCTCCGTTTTTTCTGGCAATTCTTTGGCAACTTGATCCTTTGTTCTTCTTAGTACAAATGGTTTTATAATTGCTTTTAGTTGCTGAAGTTTCACATTGTCCTTCAGCTTTTCAATTGGTTGAACAAATTTTTCATTGAACGAAGAAAAACTTCCAAGCAACCCTGGATTGACAAACGAAAGTTGGCTCCAAAGTTCTTGCACGCTATTTTCAATTGGCGTTCCGGTTAAAACTAATTTATTGCTTGATTTTAATTGTTTAACAGATTTGGAAGCTTGCGAAGTTGAATTTTTTATCGCTTGGCTTTCATCTAAAATAATATAGTTAAATTTAAACTCTTTTAAAATATCAATATCAACTCTAACAGTTCCGTAAGTTGTAATTATCAAATCGTAATTAGAAAAATCTTTCGTGCTTTTTTGTCTATTAATTCCGGTATAAATAAGCAACTTTATTGAAGGCGTAAATTTTTTAGCTTCGTTGTACCAATTAAAAACCAAACTGTTTGGCACAATAATTAAACTTGCTTTAATAAAAGTTGTCGTTGATCCTTGTTGCGCAATTTGAAAAGTGTTAGTATCTACAATTCCACCACTTCTCAAATAAATTTCACGATTCGTTTCAGATGTTTCAAATAAATTTATTTGTCCTGACAACTCAGAATTTTGCGGCAATATTTGAATTTGTTTTTCGTGTAATGGATTCAATTCATACAATTCCTTTTCTTTTTGCAACAATGCAAGTGTTTGAATTGTTTTTCCCAAACCCATATCGTCAGCCAAGCAACCGCCAAATTGATTTTCCTTTAAGAAATAAAACCAGTCGAAACCAGCTTTCTGATAATGCCGCAAATCACCAACAAATTTTTGTGGCAATGCCGTTTCTCTTACTTGGCCATATTCTTTTAATTTGGCTAACTTATCGCTCAATCTCAAATATTTTCCACCAGAATAAGCAATTTCTTCTAAGAGTCCAATGTGTTGTTTTTCAATTTTTATATCATCTATGCTTGTCGAAAATTCTAAAATTCCACTCAAATTTCCAAACCACTCATCCGGTATAATTGCAATCAATCCATTTGGCAATATAAACTCGCGTTTGCCACGCAAAATGTTATCGCGTAAACTTAAAAACGGAAAAGTATATTCGCCAAACTTCACTACCGCCTCAACATCAAACCAATCTCGCTGTTCATTTACTTCAATTTTAATTTCTCGATATCCAATAAAATATTTGCTCTTTTCATTGTCTTGTTTTATCTCAATTCCATTTGCTTCTAACTCTAAATGGTTTTCATTAAGCCATTCTAAAAATAAATATTTATTCAATCCTTCATCGCCCAATAAATCGGTTTTTTTTTCTTTTATCGGAATGTTTTTTAATGTAAAAAATGCACCATTCAAATGCAGTAAACCAATAGATTCTAAAAATACTTTTTTCTGATTTTCGAATTCTCTGTTTCTTAATGTCCGAGTAAACGAATAATTATCTTTTTGCTTTTTAACCTTGACCGAAACGCGCTGATCGCTATCAAAATCAAAAGCTAAAACATCGTATAGAAATTGAAGTTTTAACGTAACATTTTCATCAAAAAGATTATTCGTAATTAACTGCGCCTTTCCTGTTGGTCTTTGTGTAGATATGCCAAAACCTTCGGCATAAACATCGTATCGTTCGACCAATTGCGCAACAAATTTATTGAAATAATTCTCCTCTGCATTTTTCGGGATTTGAATAAAACGTTTGTTTAAAAACGGCAATAATTTTTTGCCGTCTACATTTTTTTCGAAATCAAATAAATCACTTCCAAGCATCATCCATGCAGGATTTTGAGTTGCAATTGCAGCTCCTTTGAACATGAATTCGGTTCGCTGCTCGTTAAATTTTATTGTTGGGAAATATCGCGTCCCTTCTTCATTCCTTCTAAAGTGAAACAAAACGCTTGCCTTGTGTTTAGATACCTTCAGCTCAACAGAAGTTGGATTGTTGTCATTGCCAGTTTTGTAGATTTTTTTTCCGCGAAGCTTATTAAATACTTCGTTCATTCTTTGCTCGATATGTGGACGAATTTTTTCGTTTACAAATTCATCTGTACAATAACGAGGAGTATAGAAATCCGACTTTTTTATTTTCTTTTTTTGTTCAGGGTTGAACTTTTTAAAAATAAAATCGTCATCCAATTCGTCAAGAATTTTCAAAATTACAAAATCTTCATCCGAAATTTTCTTTTTAAAATAATCTGCTGTTTTACAAAATATTCGTTGATGAGTAAGGGAAAATTTGCCTAAAGAATTGACCTGAACTACGTGTGGCTCAAGCACAAAACCCAAATATTGGTGGTTAACCAAAGTATAGATCAAAAGATATGGCTGAGTGTTTACAACTAACAAAATACGAACCCGAATAAGTCGGTGAAGCTACAATGTTTTTATGACATAAAGCAAAAGCAGAAGGTATTTTATTTTTCAACAAATCTTGAAAAATTGAAGTCTGATTGTTTTATTTGACAAACATTTTAAAACTTTGAATTTCAAATCACCATATAAAACAATTTCAGTTGAGGGGAATATAGGTGCTGGAAAAAGTACGCTTGTAAATATGCTTGCGGATGATTTTGGCGCAAAGAAAATTTTAGAAGAATTTGAAGACAATTCTTTTTTACCAAAATTTTATACTGACAATCGCAGATTTGCATTTCCATTAGAAATGAGTTTCTTGGCTTCAAGATTTAATCAACTAAAACGAATTTTGATTGAACCAGATTTGTTTAATCAAAAAGTTATTTCGGACTATATATTTTCAAAATGTTTATTGTTTTCACAAATTAATTTAGACGAGGACGAATACGATTTGTATTACCGACTTTTCGAAATTATCAATCAACAAATTCCAGCTCCAGAATTGTTAATATATCTTCATTCGCCCATCGAAAAATTAAAATGGAATATTGCAAACAGAGGCCGGCCGTACGAAATGAATATCGAAACCAATTATTTATTAAAGCTGCAAAACGCCTATTTTTCATTCATTAATACAAATGCAAACAAACTTAGAATTTTGATTATAGATTGCAGCAGTATCGATTTTGTAAAAAACAAAGAAGATTATGAGCGCATTTTAGAAGTTATTTCTACTGATTACGAAATCGGTGTACACCATGTTAAAAAAACAAGCATAACAAAATGACAAGTTTATTGCTAATTTTTTTTGGAACATTTTGGGAAACTTCAATGGATATTATCGGCAATAAACACAACTACGAAATGTCCGTATGGAAAAAAATTGCTGATTATTTTGACAAAAATGGACATGTAAAAATCGGCAATTCATTTTGGGACAATACCCTTGCATGGCGTAATAAATGGAAAAACGGCAATCCAACTGAAGGCGAAAAGTTTTTTGGAAGTTCAACAATTTTTGTTGTATTGATGGATGGTTGGCATGTTGTAAAATATTTTTGGCTGATTCATTTTTTTGCAGCCATTGTATTTTTTAAACCAATTAGCACCAATCTAATTCTTGATTTTTTTATTTGCTATGTGTGCTATGGAATAGGTCACGAATTTTTTTTAAAAATTCTTCAAAAAAAAGTTTGAAATATTTTACTTGATTCAATCAATGATTTTTTAAATTCATTTTTATTGATACTTAATTCCATGTTTAACTCTTCAAAATATTGAATTATTTTCTCTGTTGGCATATTTCCAGTTAATTTGTTTGTAGCCATCGGACAACCACCAAATCCAAGAATGGCACCATCAAATCGAGTACAACCATTTAAATAAGCTGCTTCAATTTTCTCTTTCCAGGCATCAATCGTTGTATGGAAATGCGCTCCAAATTCTACATCTGAAAAACGAGGAATTAATTTATTAAAAAGATAAGAAATGCTTTCTGGACTTGCAATTCCAATAGTATCGCTTAAGGATATAATTTTCACTCCAATATCTGAAATTTGACTTGTCCAATGTTCAACAATATCTGTATTCCATTCCTCTCTGTAAGGATTTCCAAAAGCCATAGATATATAAATAACCAGTTCTTTATTGTTCGTTAAACATAACTCTTGAATTTGCTTAACTGCATTTAACGAATCTAAAATCGAACTATTGGTATTTTTATTTTGAAATGTTTCGCTTATAGAAAAAGGAAATCCAATGTATTTGATTTCATTAAACTTGCACGCTGATTCAGCGCCTCTAAGATTTGCAACAATAGCCAGCAACTTACTTTTTGAATTATTAAAATCAAGTCTGGCCAAAACTTCAGCCGTATCTTTTAGTTGCGGAATAGCTTTAGGCGATACAAAACTTCCAAAATCAATAGTGTCAAAACCTACTTTTAAAAGTTGATTGATGTACTCAATTTTTTTTTCGGTTGGTATAAAATCATTCAAACCCTGCATTGCATCACGTGGGCACTCTATAATTTTTATTGGCATTGCTTGTAGTTTAAAAAATATTTATGGCTGCAAAATTAATCACAAATTCTTACCTTTGACCTCCATTATTAAATTAAAAGTAAAAAAATTAATTGCCAATCTCTGATTTTTAAAACCGTATTATGGCCGAACTGAACGAAATGAACTCTGCTGAACCTACTATTAATGTAGAATCTATTAATGCAATTGCGACTGAAAATGAAATCATCGAAGCTTCAATTGCCGAAGAAATAATTGTTGAAAATAAACCATTGGAAACATCTGCAGACGATAATTCAACAATTCAATTAAATGCAAATGAATTAGTTGATTTAAAACCTAGCGAAATCGTTGAAAATATTTCAGAGGAAATCGAACTTGAAGAAGGTGAAATTGCCAATGAAATTATAGCAGAAGATCAAATAGATTATAGCCATTTCAACAACGAAGATTTGTTGAAGTTATGCGAAACTTTTTCGAAAGAAAAATCTCCAGCAATAGCATTGCAAAGTATTAAAAACATTAAAAAATATTTTGACGCTACATTGCACGAAGAGCAAGAACAAGCGCTTCATAAGCACATTGAAGAAGGAGGAGAAAAAGACGATTTTGAATACAAAAAAGGAATTAAATCTAAAGATAGATTTAATTCTATTTTGAAAGAATTAAAAGAAAAACAATCTACACAAAGAGCAATTGCAGAAGCTGAACGTTTTAAAAATTTAAAAGCAAAAGAAGCCATACTGGATGAAATAAAAAAACTTAACGAAAGCGAAGAAAATAAAGATAGTTTGAAGAAAATAAAAGAGCTTCAACTTGAATGGAAGAAAATTAAAAATGTGCCTAAAGAACACATGGAAAATCTTTGGGAAAGCTACCGTGTTTTAAATGAAATTTTTTACGATCGTTTAAGTATAAATAACGAGTTAAAGGAGTTAGACCGCGAAAGAAATCTTGATCAAAAAATTGAATTGTGCAAACGCAGCAGCGAATTGCATGAAGAAAAAAGTATAAAAGTTTCGCTTATTACAGTAAAAAAACTTCAAGAAGAATGGAGAAATATTGGGCCTGTACCAAAAGAAGCAAGCGATGAAATTTGGGCAAGATTTAAAGCCGAAATAGATAAGGTTTATACATTTATCAAAACCGAATCGGAAAAAAACGAATTAATAAGAAAAGAAAATTTAGAATTAAAAAAGAACTTGATAGCAAAAGCAATTGAGCTATCTAAAAACCCATCTAACAAAGTTAAAAATTGGTTTGAAAGCACAAAAGTTGCAAATGATTTGATGGAGCAATGGAAAAAAATTGGATATGTTCCGCTTGCTAATCGCGATAAAATTTGGGAAGAATTTAGAAAAGCTCGTAGCGAATTTTTGAATACGAAAAATATTTGGTTTAAAGAATTCAATGGGATTAGAAATGAAAATTTAAAAAAGAAATCCGAATTGTGCGAAAAGGCAGAAAAATTTTCGTTGCAACCAATTGAATGGTTAAAAATTACCAATGAAATAAAGAGTCTTCAAGATCAATGGAAACAAATCGGTCCAGTTCCTGATAGAAATAACGATGCGGTTTGGAAACGATTTAGAACTGCTTGTGATAGTTTTTTCGAAAAAAAATCCGGACATTTTGCATCGCAAGTAGAAGAACAGAAAACCAATTTACTTTCAAAAAAAGAACTTATATCTAAACTTGAAATTATATCAAATCAAGAAGAGGAAAATAAAAATGTTTTTATTGAATTAAAAGCAATTCAAGATTCTTGGAATTCAATTGGATTTGTTCCGATGAAACAAAAGGATGAAATTTTAAAAACATATAACGAATGGCTTGATAAAATTTACAATCGTTATCGCGATTTGAAATTGAATATGCGCGAGGCAAATGAAAAAGCAAATTTCGATGCAATGATTTCGATGCCCAATGGACAGGAACGACTTCAACGAGAAGAAAGAGTGCTTTTAGAAAGAATAAAAGGTCTGAAATCCGACATGAGTACGTGGGATAACAACTTAGGTTTTTTCAAAAATGCTGCAACTAAAAGTCCTTTGGCAATGCAATTTGAAGACAAAATTGCAATTGGACAAAAACATGTTGATCAATTGGAAGAGAAACTTAAAACAATTCGTTCGTATAAAAAACAGGCATCCGAAGCCGTTTAATTTTTTACTTTCCTTAATTTACTTTAATTAAGCTTGATGCTCATCCTAGTTTTACAAACTATTTTTCGAAAAAGTTTGTAAAGTCATTTCTAATTCTATATTTGCCATCAATGTATTAATTATGACCGGCAGAAAAAAAATAAGACTTGAGTTTGAAATACGTGCTTCGCCAGCAATGGTATACAGTTACATCAGTTTGCCTTATGGATTGTCAAAATGGTTCTGCAACGATGTTTTGGTTTTCAAAAACAATTTTACATTTATTTGGGACAACGAAGAATTAACTGCTGAGTTGGTAAAACAATCCAATAACAAATGCATCAAATTTCATTGGAAAGAAACAAGCGCTGATGAATTTCTTGAGCTTGAAATTATAAAAGATGAACTTACTGGCGATGTAGCTTTGGTCGTAATTGATTTTGTAGATGAAACAGACGAAATAAATGCGACTAAACTTTGGGAAAGTCAAATTCATGATTTGCGTGGAGCATTGGGCGCTTAACCCAATTTAAATTAATAATTCAAAAACATTTTGATAGAATTGCAATCCAACTTTATTTAAAGATTTGTATTCTTTTAGTGGATGTTTTTTTGAAATTTTCAAATATTCGTTTGTAGATAAATTAGCAAAGTCTTTTTCGTTTAAAGAGTCAATCTGCTTGAAACTATCCGAATTTACTACTTGATTCCAGATATCATTATCCATTAAAATAAACGCATCGGAATTTGATTTCGATATTTTTTTGAAATCAATCAAGTCGGCTTTTACAAAAAAATTAAAGCTAAAATAATTTCCCCACCAAAACATAGTACGGCATAATATATCAAATTTTTTAGTTTGAATTTTTGGGAAATCTAAAACCAAATAAGGCAAATTTTTATACGCCTCTCCTTTACTAATTTTATAATCAAACTTGTTTAATCTTGATTTTATTTTTTTATCCAGTTCTAATTCAAAAGCAAACGAATGGAATAACTCAGAAATTTTTTCGATTGCATTTTTTTTAGCTAGTATTAATTCTGCATTTTGAATTAATGCAATTTCATGCTCTTCGAAGTGAATTGATTTTATCGGCATTTTCAGCTACGATTATTTAATTAAAACAACTTGTTTTTATAATTAGGCAAAAAACCCAAGTGTTTATATGCTTTATCCATAACCTCACGTCCGCGAGGAGTTCGAACTAAAAATCCTTCTTGAATTAAGTAGGGTTCATAAACTTCCTCAATAGTTCCTGGTTCTTCGCCAATAGCTGTTGCAAGTGTATTCAATCCAACGGGGCCACCTTTAAATTTATCAATAATTGTTTTTAAAATTCGACTATCCATTTCATCCAATCCTTCGCTATCAACATTCAAAGCATTCAATGCATATTGTGCAATTTCAATTGTTATTGTTCCATCGCCTTTTATTTGTGCAAAGTCACGAATTCTTCTGAGTAAAGCATTTCCAATTCTTGGAGTTCCTCTGCTTCGCCTTGCTATTTCCCAAGTTGCTTCTTCATCAATAATTGAATTCATAATTGCAGCACTTCGTTCAATTATTTTTTTCATCAAAGTTTTGTCATAATATTCAAGTCGGGCATTGATTCCAAAACGAGCCCGAAGTGGCGAAGTAAGCAATCCCGATCGAGTAGTAGCGCCAATCAAAGTAAAAGGATTTACTTCAATTTGAATACTTCTGGCATTGGGTCCGCTGTCAATCATTATGTCTATTTTATAATCTTCCATTGCTGAGTACAAAAACTCTTCGACAACAGAACTCAATCGATGAATTTCATCTATAAAAAGCACATCGCCATGTTCAAGATTTGTAAGCAAGCCAGCCAAATCACCAGGTTTTTCAAGTACTGGACCAGATGTGGTTTTTATATTAGCGCTAAGTTCATTTGCAATAATGTACGACAAAGTAGTTTTGCCTAATCCTGGAGGACCGTGAAGCAACACATGGTCAAGCGCTTCGCCTCTTTGTTTTGCAGCTTGAACAAATACTTTTAAATTATCTATAATTTTTGATTGACCCGTAAAATCTTCAAATACTCGAGGACGCAAAACTCTCTCCAACTCTTTATCTACGCTTGATAAATTTTCTTCTTCAGGTTCTAAATTTGGATTTCTCACGCTACGAATATAAAACGATAAAAAAATAATTAATCAAAAGTAATTAACAGTTTAAATCAAAACCGAATTAGTATTTTGAAAATTTTACAATATTTTCTTTGTGAAAAAACCTTAAAAATATCTTAATAAAGTTATTTTGGTTTAATATTATGATTATTTTTTTATACTTTGCAACGTTGTAATAAACTGTAGTTCAACCATGAAAAAATTTATACTTTATTTAAAGTTTGTTTTCATTCTGTCATTTCTGAGTGTAAACACAAATGCGCAATCAATCAGTAATTATGTTTTTAGTACAGGAACAAATGCATCACTTGCAAGAACCTATGGAAGCTTAATTGACGATATTGATATGAGTACCGGAACATTTACACATGTTGGCGGTACAAATAATATTGGCTATTCGCAAATGCAAAACATCAATTTTGATTTTTGGATGTATGGCTTTAGAAACACGCAATTTAACGCAACGTCTCACGGTATGGTTGGCATTGGTCAACTTGCTTATTATACCTATACATTTTTAATGGTTAATGCTAGATATTTAGAACCATTTTTAGCTTCTAGCAATCTGAGTATGGGAACTAGCGATGCTGGAAATATTCGTTCAAAAGTTATTGGTACCGCACCTTCGCGAGTTTTGGTTATACAATTCAAGAACATGGCCATTAACGCATCAGTTGCTGATGATTCAATTACATTTCAAGCAAGAATTTATGAAAATACGGGGATGATTGAATATGTTTATGGAGTGATGAGAGTAGATTACGCTCCAAGTCCAGTTACATTCAATTCGGCATTTCAGGTTTCCAATACAATTTATCAAAATGTGAATCATTCAACTATGACAAGTTCATCGTCTAGTTCAAGTGGGAATACCTATACTACAACAGGACCGATAACTAATTTTACAAGTTCAACAAATGGCAGCAGAAGATATGTTAGATGGATTCCAAATGCACCAAATGACCCTACGGGTTTAAATATTACCAATCTTGCTCCGAATAGCATGCGACTGAATTGGACAGATGCTAGCAATGAAACCGCTTATGGATTATACCGATCGGCTGATGGCGGAGTTACATATACTTGGATGGGGCTTTTGCCTGCAAACTCAAACACAACATTACAAGCTGGATTAAGTCCAAACACCACGTATTACTGGAGATTGTATTCAATTCGCGAATCTGTTGGCAATCCAGTTGATGTTGTAGGAACAACACTTACTGCAAATAAAGTAATTAGCATTGCAACTGGAAATTGGAATACAGGCACAACTTGGTCTGGTGGCGCAGTTCCAGTTTCTACAGACAGTGTAGAAATTTCTTTGAATGATACAGTAACAATAGATATATCTGGATCTACAGCACTTGATTTACTTATTAAAGGAAGATTAATTTATGGAAATGGAACGTATACAACAACCATTTTTGGAAATGTTACAGTTGAACCAACTGGTTCATTTATTGGCGGAAGCTCAACAGGACAAGTATTAAACATTGGGGGAAATACTGCTGCATCTACAGCCAATGGAAATCTTGTTGTGCAAGGCGTATTCGATTTGAATACTGTAAACCCTGTTACAACTTCTTTTTATGGAGCTACAAATGCTTCGATTAGTGGAAACGGAACAATAGATTTAGGAACTTTGACTGTGAACAAAGGGAATTCACAAAGTTATTTTTTAGATATCAATTCAACATTTACACAAGCGCCTGCAATAGCTGGCGCTCCTAGATTAAATCTTACAAACGGCACATTAAAAATCAATGCTGCATTAAATATTTCACCCTTTGTTAGCAATAGTTTTTGGGCAGCTGGATTTAATACTACTCGACTTTGGTTAAATCATTCTGGAATTAATTTAAGTACAGTTGGTATAACAACAAATTCAAGTGGCTACATTTATTTTCCACAAGGAACTGAATTAAGAATTGACAATGGAACCTTAAATGCTGGTGCTGGCTGTACAAGTTGCAGTCCAACTGGTGCAAATATTTTATACATTTATGGGTTGTTGACAATGAATGGCGGGACGCTAAATGTTAATGGATCAATACAAACAGGCGGAGGAACTAACAATAATTTTGTAATTTCAGGTGGTAACATAAACATAAAAGTTCAAGGAGCAGGATGGACTGTACCTACCGGAAATCCTGCATTTACTTTACAAAGCAATGCAGGATTGAATTGGTCAAATGGTACAATTACAATTACAGATCCACACGCTGCGGTTGGTGGAACCTCAATTAATTTTCTTGCAGGCGGAACTAAAATTATATCGGGCGGATTGTTACGAATTGGAGATGGAATTTCAATATTGAATAGCGGTTTGCCTATTTCTGGCACAAGTGGATTTGCTATTAACAGCACAACTCCTTTTTATAATGTAGAAATAAACAACCGTTACAATTCAGCCAACAGCCGTTTTTGCAGAATTGTAGGAACATTAACTGTCCAAAATAATTTAAATATTAAATCTGGCGCCTATTTGTTTTTAGGAAATGGCGCTCCGGCAACTGCATCAACATTAGTTGCAATTGGCCCATTAGTAAACGATGGAATAATTGCTGGAAATGTACCCGGAACAGCAGGACAATTTCTTGGCACACTTTCATTTGAAAAATCAGCAAGTGGATTTCAAAATGTAAGCGGAATAGGAATTACACAAAGCATGGATTTGCTTCAAATAAATTCAACAGCAACCGCATTCTTTTCTAACACTACTGCGTGGGTTTTTAACAGAGTAAAAATGTTGCAAGGAGGAATTGCTGCTTCATCAAGTAATATTATATATGGATCAGCAACTGCCGCACCAATTGTACAAATTGGCGGTTTGGGCGAAAATGTAGCTGCTGCCATGTTTGCATTTACTCCAGGTTTTAATAATGCAGCCGGTTTATCAAATTACATCTATGCTCCAAATTCGCTTCCTACAACAATGGGATTTTATGGCGAAATACCTACTGCAGCTGCAAATATTGGAACACTCTTAATTTCTGATGCGGATGGACTAACATCTGACGGAATTAATGTAAATGTTGTTAACTTATCGTTGCAAGGTGGCGATTTCAATATAGGTGATGATACATTAACCATTGGCACAAGCGATATTAATCCGGGTTCAATTACAACTACAACTTCTGCAATGGTTACTCTAAAATCAGGTTTGTTTAAACGATGGTATAATAATACTTCTATACCCGTATTTGGTTTTGGATTTGGTTTTCCAGTAAAAGTAAATGGATTAAACAGCAGCCTTCAAATAAACGCATCGGCTTTGTTTAATACAGGCGGAACTATAACATTTAAACACAATAGAATTCCTGGCTATACAAACATAGCTCCAATTGCTGATGCAGGAGTTAACATAAACAGACGCAGCAATAGTTCATGGACTTTAACAACTGGAAATGGGTTGAACTTAGGGTCTGCTAATCTTATAATAAAATTATTTGCACAAGGAATTGGTTCGGTTTCTTGGGTTGCAGCACTTAGATTTTGTAAAGCAAACAGCCTTGCAGGCGGAACAAATATAAACGGGACAGGAACTATTTATAACCCTGAAATAAACAGAAACTTTACTCAGGCTAATATAAATCAAATTAGCGATGTGTTTTATTTAGGAGCAGATTCTATTAATAATTCATTGGCTCCAACTTATACTGCAATTGCTACAGGCAATTGGAACGACCCTGCAACTTGGGACGCAAATGCAGTACCTGGAATAAACAACAATGTATTAATTCCAGCACCATATGTGGTAACAATTCCTAATTCTGCTGGCACTTGGTTTAGATGCGATAGTTTAACCATTTTATCTGGTGGATATTTGGTTGCAAGTGGCTCTACAAACAATGGTTTGTATATTAACAGAAGTATTTATTTAGAAGGAACTTTGACTTCGAGTGGAACAATAATTACAGTAAACGGTAATAACATAAGTGGAATAAACATTGCATTTGGCGGAGTTTTAAACTCAAATGCAGGCGGTAGTTTAAATATTGGACCTCTCAATGGAGGAGATAGATTGTTTGAAATTTCAGGGACATTAAACATTAGTGGCGGTATTGTAAAACTAGGAGGATATTGCAACTTAAACCCATCAGGAACATTAATTCAAACAGGCGGATTGTTTAGTTTAGATCCTAATTCAGGCTTGGTTAATACAAGCACCACAACAGGGATTCACATCTTAAACCTTAATTCGTCAAATATTAATTGTAGCGCGGGATCTATACTATTTGTTGACCCACCATTTTCAGCAATTTCAGTTGGTTCAACTCATACTCTTAGAATAACTGCATTGGCTACATTGTCTGCATTTACAGGAACTCACACAGTACAATTTGGCGATGGCATTAGTCCACAAATGGGAAATGCAAATGGCTTTTGTGTCGACACAAAAAGAAATGGCGTAGTTCCACTCCAGAATGTAATTGTAAATGGCGGAACAGAAGTTGGACGTTGGACTTCGCCTTCATTTAGCAGTGGGTCATTTGGAATGCATGTTCAAGGAAGCCTAACTATAAATTCCGGTTCGGAGTTAAGACATATTAATGCTTGTCAGTTTGCAATTGGCGGAAATTTAGTAAACAACGGAATCTTTACATCGGCAAATGTATTTACACTTGGCGGATTGGGATATATAATTTCTGCTGCGCAAACTATTAGCGGAAATGGCGTTTATAATAATTCGGCTACTACTCCAACTGCATCGTTTGCAAGCTTGGTTATGGATAATATAGGTGGCATAAGTTTAAATACCACTTCACAAACTTTTTCATATAGCGGAACGTTAACTTTAAGCAACGGAACTATAAATACCAATTCAAACAACATTAGAATAAACGCTGGCGCTTCTATTTTGAGAACCAACGGCTATATAAATGGAACATTAAACAGAAACATAGTTACTGGTACTAATGTTTCGACAAATTATTTCTTAGGATCTGCAACGGATTATTTACCCGTTACAATTTTATTCCCTTCTGTAGCTACATCAGGTTTTGTATCTGTATCGAATTACAGTGGCGATCACGCACAAATATTAAGTTCATGTTTTGATGCTAATAAAACTGCAAATAGAAATTGGAGTATTGCAAATAACGGAGCGCTTCCATCTAATTATGGAGCTACTTTTAATTTTGTTTCTACTGATGTTGATGCAAGCGCAAACACTTCAAATTTCAGAGTTCAGCGATTTGATGGCAGCAACTGGAACAATACAAGTTTAGTTGCAACAACTGCAACAAGCACACAAATCAATAACATAACAAGCAATGGAAGTTTTCAAATAGGTGAATACGCTCCAGCTACACCAACTGTAACTATTAATTCAACATCAACTTCTATTTGTTTAGGAACAACAGTAACTTTTACTGCTGCTTCAGCAAATGGAGGCAACGCTCCTACTTACCAATGGAAGAAAAATACTATTAATGTAGGAACAAATTCAAACACATTTGTTGATAATACATTAGCAAACGGTGATCAAATCACTTGCAATATGGTTTCAAATTCAAATTGCGTTTCAAGTTTCAATGCAAGTTCAAATGCAATTACAATGTCTGTTTCAAATTTAACCATAAGCGGAAGTGTTGGCAGTGATCAAACAATCTGTTCAGGAAATTCTCCAACAACATTAAATTTAATAGGACAGAGTGGTAACGTTTTGCGTTGGGAAAGTTCATTAATACCATTTACAACTTGGAATATTATTAACAATACAACTACAAATTACAGTGCAGGATCATTAACACAAACAACTGCGTTTAGAGCCGTTTTGCAAAGTGGAGTTTGCCCAACTGGCAATTCAAATTTTGCAATTGTTTCAGTTGATCAAACATCGGTTGGAGGTTCTATAAATGGAACAACATCAATTTGCTCAGGTTCAAATCCTGGAGTATTATCGTTAAGTGGTTATATTGGCACTATTGTACGTTGGGAAAGTTCAGTTTCTCCGTTTACCGCTTGGACAACTATAGCCAACACAAATAATACATACAGTCCTGGCACTTTAACCCAAACAACTTCATACCGTGCAGTAATACAAAGCGGTTCATGCTCTGCTGCAAATTCTGTTGCATTAACTGTTACAGTTTCATCAGCAATTGGCGGTACAGTTTCTGGTGGAAATTCTATTTGCTCAGGATCTGCAGGTGGAACTTTGACATTAAGCGGATATTCAGGATCGGTAATTAATTGGGAAAGTGCTGTAAGTCCATTTACAACTTGGTCAAATATTATTAATACAACTGCAACCTTATCGCCAGGAGTATTGACTCAAACAACTTATTACAGAGCAGTTGTCCAAAATGGAACTTGTGGAACAGCTACTTCAAGCATTGATTCAATTAGAGTAACATCTTTAGTAGTTGGCGGTTCTATAAATGGACCAACTGGA
>CAMAWM010000040.1 GCA_945861965.1 Chitinophaga pinensis
GGTATTTGTAAATATTGGTAACGATAGTTTAAATCAATGTTTCGTTCAATATTTGTTTGCTCCTGAATTACTCCATTATTAAATCCACTACCAATTCCCTTATACGTTTTATTACTGTATTGTAAATTTTTTAAAGGTCTTTGATGACCAACATTTAAATACGTTATTCCAGTTTGTATTTTTAATTTTTTGCTGAATTGATAGGTTACAAATCCACTTATCCCTATAGTAGTATGCCAATTTTCTTTCGTTGAAATTGAATCACAATACATTTTATAATTTTGTATTGTATCCATCATTTCATTTGACGAAGAGTAATTTAAAGCTCCTGTCATCATTGGATTTAAGCTTGCACCAAAACCCCACTTGGTACTGATTTGTGCTGAAATAAATTTACTGCACAATACGATTACAAGTACTAATAAAACCTTATTCGGGTTCAAATTCAATTTCATCATCTGATTTTTTCTTTTCTTTATTATTTAAATTTTCTTCTTTTTTAGTTCCAAACTCTTTTTTAAGAATTTCTTTTATATTTTCTCTTTCCGTTTTTATTTCCTGCGAAATTTTTTCTTTGACACTTGCCATGTCATATGCAAATTTTAAGTTGTCAATTGGTCCTTTCATTGTAATAAAATAATTCATTCCTTTTGTTTTTTCATCCTCTTCACCAAATTGATTATCGATTGATTTGCGTTTTTTCTTTAGCAGTTCCGATACTTTCAACTTTATTTTATAATCACAATAAAAATCAAAATTCTGACTTCCTTTTAGCGTAATATTCAATGCATTATTTTTCATTTCCATTTCAGGAATTAATATAGTTCTATTTTTAATTTCAATCGTATTGCTTAAATCAGCAAATTTAATGTTGTGCAAATCATCCAATTTTACAAACCTACTCATTGCTTCCAGAGGTTTAAAATCAATCAGTTCGCCATTGGTAATTTTCAATTCAAGAAATGAATATATTTTATCTTGATTGCAAACAAGATTTTTGTCCCAAACTGCAGCAAAATCAACAGTTCCGTTTAAAGTGCCTTTAAGATTTTTATACGTCAATTCCTGTATTCCAAAGTTTCTTGTCTGTCTAAATAATTCTGTGATATTTACATTGTTTAATTGCGAAGTTGCCGTTACAAAAAAATTGCCTTGTTCGGTATTCAATACATTTATATTTAAATTAATTTTCCCATTTACACAATTCATTTTCGCATCTTTAACTATCGCCTTCATTGGCAATACTTGAATTTGCGATGTAAAATCAGTTGCTTTAAAATCATAATAAACTATCTGTTTTACATTAACATTTAAATTCAACTTTACATTTAATGGTATATTATTTTGTGTGGTTTCATTCTTTTTATCTTTGTCAGCTTTTGGAACAAAAACTACATTCTGCAAATCAACAAAATTGCTTTTGTATGAAATATCGGCTTCTAATAATTCGTTTTCAATAAATAAATACCCAAGCATATTTTTTAAGTCGCCTGATAAATAAATATCCGATTTGTCAATTTTAATTGCGCATTTTATGATATTCAAATCTGATCCTTTTAAAACAAAATCAGCTTCTAAATTATTAATTCTTCTATCGTATTTTTTAAACGATAGCTCATCAATCAATATGTTAAAAACACCATAATTTCTTGCATCATTCCATGTTTCAGTTTTATTTTGATTGTTTAAATCCGCATGTATATTTGTATCAAAAGTTAAATATCCTTCAGCATCATCAATCGTTTCGTTTGGAAATAATTTAAATAAATCATCCAAATTGACTTTGCCTTGTAAAACCAAATCAAGTTTAGGTTTTGAAAAATTGTTGACGACAATATTCCCTGTAATTTTTTCTGAACCAAGTATTGTCGAAATGTTTTCAAGTTTTAAAATAGATGATTGTAAAGTGTGAAGATTTCCGTTATCAAATTTTCCAGTAAAAGATAATTCTTCAAGTCTAACGTTTAATTTTTCGTTTTTTAATTCACCATTGGTTACTCCAAAATCAAAGCGTATTTGCGGATCTTTAATCTCTGATGATTCGCCTTTAATAAATCCATTAAAAAAAATATTGCCCTTGCTTTTATACTCTTTAATTTGTTCGGGTATTTTAATTGGCAGCAATGACATTAAGCTTTGAATTGATAGCTCTTCAGCTTTAAAATCAAGATTATACAAGGTTGACTTCCCTTTTCCAAAAATACCACCACTAACTTTTAGATTCAAGTCGTCTAAAAGTAATTTGCATGAACGAATCTCATACATTTCTTTTTTGGTATCAATCTCTAAAACCGTATTCAGTTTGATATTTTTATCTTTTATTAAAACTAATTTATCGCTGTTCAATTCATGTACAAAAACATCCGCATCACAACTCAAATCAAAAACATCAGCACTAAAATTTCCAGAAAGCAACAAATTTGTAAACGTTGTATTATAATACTGCTTGTCTTGCTTGTCATTATAAATCAGTTTTAAATTCTTCGCCCTCACTTCTTTTAGTTTAATAGTGCTGTTTTCAGTTGAGTCGTTTTTATTTTCCTTAACGATGGAAAAGTTGTCATTTCCATTTTCAAATATTTTAAGATTTAATACCGCACTATCAAACACTAACAATTGAATGTTGTAAGTTTTTCTGATGATTTCCTTGATATTAAAACCAATGTACAAATGCTCTGAACTTAAAAGTGTCGAAGATTTTTTTCCGGGTTCAGACAAATGAAAATTTCTTAAATCTAATCCTACATTGGGAAAAGTTTTAAAAAAACTAATATCAATTTCGCCCGTTGTAATTTCAGCATTTAGTTGATTATTTAACTGGCTTATTGCAAAAGATTTTATCTGTTCTTTATTGAAATATAGATATGAGACAAACCCTACAATTAGCAAAGAAAAAATGCAAACAATCCATAGTAATATTTTAAAAAGCCGTTTCAAATTATCCAATTTTTGTTTGCAATTTAAACGAATTGACGATTGAAATTATTGCCAAAGTGTTCACATCAAAGGCGGTAATTGTACAGTTAATGATTTTTTACATTTATTGTTTTGTGTTTTGGAAATGTAGATTCTGAAAGTATATTTGTCGTCCTTTTTAGGGAGCATAGCTCAGCTGGTTCAGAGCATCTGCCTTACAAGCAGAGGGTCCTTGGTTCGAATCCATGTGCTCCCACAAAATAAGCCACATTGTTGTGGCTTTTTTTATACATTTAAACAATAAAAAAGGGAACTAATAATTTAGTTCCCTTTTTTAGCTTATAAATAAATTAATCTCTTAATATTCCCAAAGATCGTGTTCTTTTTCAAACAGGTCTTGTTTAATTTTTTCTCCTTCTAAAATTGCTGCAACACCGTTGTCTTTAAACTCAGCGTAATCTCTAATAGATAAATCATGCTCATTTGATTGTTTGACAATATAGCTTGAAAAATATCTGGCTTCAAACCAATCATCGTAACTTAATCTTGCTGCATCATTCTGCCTATTGAAAAGTTCATAATTAATCAACTGATGTCTTATATCGCTTTCGCCTCCTGGTTTATCCGAATCTTTTGAATGATATTTCAAAACACAAAGTTCTTGCTCTGGCAATTCAAATCCCTGAACTTTCATTTTATATAAAGGCGCAATACAAATAATACGAACAAAATAAGTTGAATGCTTTTTGTCAAAAATCCAGTCTTCTGTAATTTTAAATTTCTTTATTCTTTCTTCAGCTCTAAATTCATTTACAACAGTATCAATCTCAGTTATATCAGGATTTTCAGCGCTTATTGGAACTTCTACATACTCTGTATCTGTTCCTTTTGCACGAAATTCTTCTATAGTCATTGTAGTACTTAACGAATCGTTGTAATAAGGAATTAGCTTACCATTAAGAATTGCATTGTATATAATAATGCTTAATGGATTTTTAGGCCATGCCATAACTTGATTTTGCTTTTCACGCACATCAATTATACGTACAATTCTTTTGGCTGATAATACATCCGCTTCGCGAAGGTATGGCCATGAAACAACACGTCTTTCTTTTACAGCCTGACGATTGTAAATAAAATCATCATACACACCTTGCGCAAATGAAGAAGCCGCTAAAGTGACAACAAAGATTAAAATGCTTAACTTTTTCATATTTTATTTTTATAGTACGTTTAATACCAAAGCACTTGTTAGTGGAACCAATCCCTGAGGACCAACAGCCTTTATATCATACAAAATAATTTTATCGTTTGAACGGGCATTGTTTAAAAAAGCTTTTGCTTGAGGCGAAATTATTGAACCACTTCCAATTATAACAGTTGCATTTCCTGTACGAGGAACATATACCATTTTCCAACTTTGTGGTGTATATTTAATTCCTTCAAATGCAAAATCTTTTAATTGTGTAGCAACAAAATTTGCTGCTTTTAATTTTCCAATGGTTACATCTCCACTTGCATCAATTGGACCTAACATAGGCGTTGGTCTTGGGATATTTTTTATGCGGTATCTTTGTTCGCCCATTTTACGCATCTGACCATTGCTCTTGTCTTTTACAGTTACTGTAATTACAGTTTCCATACTTTGATCTCCAGGAGCAACCATTAAATTATAAGTTCCTGGTTGTTTATCATTTTTTAATGCTCCAACAGAAGGGCGCGCTTGAACTTCATTAGCCGAATATCCTGGTACCGAAATTGAAATTGGGTTGTCAATTGCTCTGTAAACAACATTCATTTTTGTTGCAGAAACAACAGCCAATGGTTTGATTACAGTATATTCTGCTTCAAACTCAACATTCATTTGTTCGCCACTTGCTTTTTTTGTCGAAATAACTCCTTTGTATTTTTTCTCTCCTTCGCCTGATGCTGTAATTTTATATTTACCTACGCCATCTTCTACATTTATAGGAGAGCCATTTACCATTACCTCAGCTTGCATACGCGAGCTTGATGCAGCAAGAAAAATATCAGCAGCATACTCACTTCCTGCTGTGATATAAATACCATTTGTTGGAATTACTTTTCCATCAAATTTATCCACCACAACAACGTCACCGGTAATGTCTTTGTTCAATTCATCCAATACCTGAGCTTCTGTATTCTTAATATCACTCTCAGTTTTTGAAAGCAATGCTACAACTGCGGCTACTGGTGTATGCTCAAACATTTCCGAAGCCCATGTTTGTGGAGCTTTTGCAGGATCGTTGTTAGCAAATAAATCGCTTTTAACATTTACTCTGCGTTCTGCTGGTAACAAATTAATTAACTTAATGCGTGTATCATTAATTTGTTTTTGCAACTCTAATCCCTTTGATCCATTTTCAAATTTGAATAAAAGATTTGCATGTTTCTCAATATTGCTAGATTCTTCTATTTCTTCATCTGCTTTACCTTCTTTACGTCCACCGGCTCCTGCAATTAATTCTTGTTTTAAAGCTCCAATATATTTCAATGCGCTTTTCGCAATTTTATCCGCTTCCTGAGATTGTTTCTCGGCATACAAACCTTTTTCATCGTTTGCATGTCCTTCTACGTATTTTTTAATTGCATCTCTAATTGATTTGTTCTTTTTATCAATGTTTTCAGCAGCTCTATCCATACTAACTTCAACCATGTGGAAGGCTCGTAGAATTTCAGCTGATACATTGAGTGCTAACAAAGCCGTTAACACAAGATACATCATGTTAATCATCTTCTGCCTAACTGTTATTTTACCTCCTGACATCTTATTTATCTTTTTTTTTAAGTATTGTTTGGGTTAAAATAAAATTGGGATTAATTGCTTGTTCCTCTAACGTTCATAGCTGTTAACATGTTGCCATAAACATTATTTAAAGCCGAAAGGTTTCCTGAAAGTTTTCCAATTTCGTTCTTTACAGATTCTGCTTGTGCATAACTTTCATGTAAAGTTCCTGAAACTTTCGAAAGTCCACCTACAAATTCGTTTATTGATTTCAAATGATTGTTTGATTCAGCAATCTCAAGTTCGTAAACTGAATTTAATGAAGATAAATTCTTGGTCATTCTTTCTATTTGTGAACCATATTCTTTTGATCCTTCTGAAGCTGTAATTAATCCATCCATAGCTGTTACGGCACGTGTATACGAAACATTTATTCCGTTAAGTGAATCGGCAGCTTGCATTACTGTTGCAGTATATTTATCGGTAGCAACTGCTGCGCTCGATAAATCTCTTAATCCAGTAACATTATCATTTAATGTACGGAAACCATTGCTTAGACTATTGATTAAATCTGGTCCAATTCTAGCTTCTTCCATCATTCTATCTAATTGTTGGGTGATAGTTCCTTTTGCTTTTTTATTGTCCTTTACTTCTAAACCTGCAAGTTCAGGGTAAACAAGTGTCCAATCTGGTTCTTGGTGAGGTGGCTCAAATGCCGATACAAAAAATATTAGCGCTTCGGTTAACAAACCTACCATAAGCATAAAATCAGCACCTTTCCAGTGCAAAATTTTAAATAAAGCACCAACAATTACAATTGCGGCACCAATACCATAAGCCTTTGCCATGAAAGACTTAAAAACTTTACTTTCCAAGAAACCGTTTCCCATTTTTTTTGATTATTTTTTAATTATTTAGAATTATTGATTTAGTTTATTATTTTTTGTCTTTGTTTGAGCGACCGATATAACTCATCACACAACGAAATCCTGTATATGAATTGCTGCTATCAGCGTATTCGTATGTGCGAGTTCCGCATTGAGTAAAGAATGCTACATCTTTCCACGATCCACCACGAGTAACCTTACGCTTGTATGTTTCTTTAACTTCAGAATCATCTTGTTTCAAGTCAACCTGAAATTCAGGATTGTTATCGTGTGTAAACAAGTTACTATTTGTTTCGTATGCTGTGCTAGTCCATTCTGCAATGTTTCCAGACATATCATACAACCCAAAATCGTTTGGAAAATAGGAAGAAACTCTGATTGGATAATGTCCTCCATCAGAATCATACTCTCCGCGTCCAGGTTTGTAGTTCGCAAGCGAACATCCTTTTGCATTACGAACATAATAATTTCCCCAAGGGTATAAATTCTGATCGCGTCCGCCACGAGCAGCATATTCCCATTCGTATTCTGTTGGCAATCTGAAAGCTGTTACAATGTTTTCTTCGTTATCAGCATAAAATGAATTTAAATGAGTGGTTCTCCAAGCACTAAATGCTCTTGCCTGATGCCAATTAACTCCAACTACAGGATAGTCATCATATTTTGGATGCCAAAAATAAACTGTTGCTAAAGGTTCGTTGTATGAATAGGTGAAATCGCGAATAAACACTAATGTATCAGGATATATTTTTACTTCTTCATCGTGTTTAAAATCTTTACGATTCTTTGCATATCCATCTTTTTTGTGAAATTGTGCAGCACTTTTAAGGTCAATGTATTCGTATTTGTAAATTATTTTTCTAACATCGTATTGCTTTGTACGGTAGTAAGTCTCTTCTTGACTATAGTACATATCTGTGAACGCATCTTTGTTAGCTTTAATATCGTCTTGGTCTATTTTTGATCTCCAATTTAATCCAACTGGATTTCCCTCTTCGTCATTCTGCATGTATTTTTCAGGAGCAACTTCTCCTAATTTGGTTCTAACTACAGAGTCCATTACATCATCAACAAACTGACGGTATTCGTTATTGGTTATTTCAGTTTCGTCCATATAAAATGCACTGATTGAAACCTGCTTATTTGGTGCAAGCATTGCCATTGGAACGTCTTGTTCGTTTGCGCCCATGTGTATAGATCCGGTAGGAATATAAACAGTACCATAAGGCTGTGGATGAAACCACGCTTTTCTGCCTTGTGTACCAACTAACTCACCACGATCGCTAAAACTACAAGCAGCAATTATTAATGTGATAAAGGAGAGTAAAATCCAATTTATTTTTTTCATCTTGCTAATCTTTTATTAAACAAATGTTACAACGCAAAAATATACAATCTTGGTACAAAAGCAATTTTTTAGAAAATTAATCTGAAATCATTTAATAATCAGGACATTAAATAATTACATTTTTCGGGGTGTTAATACTGGAATTGGTGGCTTGGGTAGTGGAAACTTTAAACCAAAACAGTATCTGAGTGTAATTTCATGAGAACCAGTGCTATACGTTAGCAAATTGCTGGTAGTTAAATCATATGAATATCCAAGCTGCATGCCAATTGGCAATTGGTATCCAACCAATACAGCGATTGCATCCGATGTTCTATAGGTTAATCCAGCACTTAGGTTTTGATTCCAAATTACCATACAGTTCAAATCAACCTGATGTTTTACCATATCTGTTTTGTACAAGATATTTGGATTTAAAACTATTGACGAGTTAAGTTCGTACTCAGCACCTGTCATTGCATAAAGGTGCATATTAGTCGGTATTTTTTTAATAAAACTAGCCCATTCCCAAGTTACCAATGGGGAATTTAAATGAGTTGCTGAAAGTCCAAAATAAAAATTATTTACAATTGATAATTGGTCCATTGTATAATATATTCCGGCATTGATATCCATTTCATTTCCCTTAACATCAATATTTGGAATTAATGGATCGTTTGGATCTTTTGCAATCAACTTTGATCCATCCACACCTTTTTGAATAAACCCAACGCCAACTCCAAAAGCCAACTTAGCGCCCAATGCGTCCAATGGTTGTTTGTAAGCCAAATCAAGCATAGCATTTAGCGTGTTATCAAAACCAAGCACATCGCTTACAACATGGGCTCCAATTCCAAATCTTCCGATAGAACCATGAATTCCACCAACCAAATCTCTTGGCGAATCTCCACGTGGCACAAGTGGTTGTCCGTTTCCTGGATCAAATGCAGTTCCTCCGCCAAATCCTGTCCATTGAGTTCTGCCAAGTAAATTTACACAAATTTTATCTTGTGTGCTTCCGGCAAATGCAGAGTTGTAAAACAACTTATTGTTCATAAACTGAGTGAATTGCGGATCTTGTTGTGCAATTGCTTTATGAGCAGTAATGATAATGCATAGAATAAGTAGAAGTGTAAATTTTATTTTCATTTACTCGAAACTTTTAAAAATTAAAAAATAATGTTTGGACAATATTAAGGTTAAAATTGAACAATGCAAGTATTATGTGTTTTTTTATTATTCGAAAAAATGTGGAAATTTCTTTTTTGAATTTAAAGACATTAGTTTGCACTGAAAAAAATATAGAATGAAAATATTTTGTGTAGGCAGAAACTACAGCGAACATGCAAAAGAATTAGGCAACAATGTGCCCGGAAATCCTGTAATATTTTTAAAACCCGATACGGCAATTCTTAAAAACAATTTGCCTTTTTTTATGCCTGATTTTAGTCAAAATATTCAACATGAAGTGGAATTGGTTATAAGAATAAATAAACTCGGAAAAAAAATTGAAGAGCGTTTTGCTAAAAATTATTACAACGAAATTGGATTAGGAATTGATTTTACTGCTCGCGATTTACAAAACGATTTAAAATCAAAAGGCTTGCCTTGGGAACTTGCCAAAGCATTTGACAATTCAGCTCCGCTTGGTGATTTCGTATCTCTAAATAAACTTTCAAATCCAATTAATTTTTCACTCAAAAAAAATGGCAAAACGGTACAGCAAGGAAACGCAAGTGAAATGATTTTCGGATTTGATAAAATCATCAGTTTCATTTCGCAGTATTTTACTTTAAAAATTGGCGATTTAATTTATACCGGAACTCCGGCAGGTGTTAGCGAAGTGAAAATTGGCGATAAATTAGAAGGATACATTGAAGACCAATTGATGTTAAATTGCAATGTAAAATGAATTGGAGAATGTGGCAATTCGAGAATTTGAAAATGAAAGCAGGTAAATTTATTTTTCTACTTATAAAAATTGCCTTGATTTTCAAATTAGCACATTATCAAATTAGCACATTATCAGCACAAAATTACCCTCAAAATTATTTTCGTTACCCATTAGATTCACTGCCCAATTTCGTTTCTCCGTTTGGCGGCTTGCGTGACAATCATTTTCACAGCGGAGTAGATTTAAAAACCAACGAACGCGAAGGATTTCCTGTGCTTGCAAGTGCCGATGGATTTGTTTCACGCATTAAAATACAAAGCACTGCTTATGGAAAAGCTATTTATTTAAAGCATCCCAATGGCTACACAACTGTGTATGGTCATTTGCAAAAATACCACAATAAAATTGCCCAATGGATTCATGCCTATCAATACAAAAACGAATCGTTTGAGTTTGATAAAGTTTTTGAAATCCCTATTTTGTTAGTCAAAAAAGGCGACACCATTGGCTTTAGCGGAAATAGCGGTGGCAGTACAGGACCTCATTTACATTTTGAAATTAGAGACAACAAAACGGAAGAAATAATCAACCCTGCTTTGTTTGGAATTTTGCCGTTTGATACCATTAAACCTGTTTTCAAAAAAATATGTTTTTACAATTTTAGTGTCGATAAATCATTCATTGTTTCTGAATTTGACTTGAATGAAAATAAAATTTTAAACAACGATTCCGTTTGGATTTACAAAGACACCATTGAAATTGGAAATGGTTTAAACGCTCTGGGAATTGAAGCATTCGATTACATTCATAATTACAAAGACGAAAAAACAATTTATACTTTTGGATTGACTTTGGACACAAAAAACATATTCAATTTCAAGCTAAATAAATTTGCGTTTGACGAAACAAAATACATCAATACGCACATTGATTATGCTTATTATAAACTTCAACAAACTCGCATTCAAAAATGTTTTTTAGAGGATGGAAATGAAATCAAACTTTATTTGCACGATAAAAATAAAGGCAAATTTTTATTGCATGATTTCAATACACATCAATTGCTTTTTAATGTTGCAGATTTCTCGGGCAATTACAAAAAACTAATCGTTTATATAAAGAAAAAGAAGGACTTAATTAAGCTTCAGAACACAAACACAGCTAAAATATTCTATCCAAATAATCACAATGCACTGGCAAAAAAAGACATTAAAATAAGCATTGCGCCCAACTCGTTTTACGATACAGTGTATTTCGATTTTGAAATTTTAAATGGGACAAAAAAGTCATTTTCGAAAATATATAAAATCCACAATTCATTGACACCTTTGCACAAAAATTTTGAGATTTCGATAAAAGCAACTAGCGTAAAAAAAGAATACCAAAGCAAATTGCTTTTGGCATATTTCGATAAAAACGAAAAGCATTTTCGCAGCGCAGGAGGAAATTTTGAAAAGGGTTGGGTTAGCGCAAAAGCGTCAAGTTTCGGAAATTATTTTGTGACAATTGATACCATTTCACCAAGCATTGAACAGGTTTTTATTCATGACAAAAAAGTAGTGCTTGATTCGTTGGCTTGGCATATTGAGATGAAAGATAATTTTTCGGGCATTGCAAAATATGCAGCGTATTTAAACAACAATTGGATATTGATGGATTACGATGCAAAAAACAATTTGATGAGTTATAAATTTGATGAAATTTACGATCAAATAGTTTTATCAAAACAAAAACTAGAATTGAAAATTGTTGTTACAGATAGAAAAGGAAATAAATCCTCAAAAATTTTCTATCCATAAAAATTAAAACAAATGATAACACTTAAAAAAGGAAATAAAGCCCCCGCCTTTTCAGGCACAAATGAAAAAAACGAAGTGGTGACATTAAAAGATTTCAAAGGCAAAAAATTAGTGCTGTATTTTTATCCGCACGACAACACGCCAACCTGTACCGAAGAAGCGTGCAACTTGCGCGATAATTACAAAACACTTTTGTCAAATGGGTACACCATTTTGGGCATAAGCGAAGACAGCGTTACAAAACATCAGAATTTTATAAAGAAATACAAATTGCCATTTTCGCTAATAGCCGATACCGATCACAGCATTTGTAATCTGTATGGTGTGTGGGATAATAAAGTGCTTTTTGGCCGAAAATACATGGGCATTTTGCGAACTACATTTGTAATTGACGAAAAAGGAAAAATTGAAAAAGTAATCCAAAAAGTAGAAAGCAAAAAACACGCTGAACAGATTATCTGATGTTTTTTCTTCAGTAAATAATCAGCACATTTGCAATCAGCAATTCAAAAACCAAAAATCGTTTTACATGGCATTTATTACTCCACATAAATTTATTTTTTTAAAAAAATACAAGAACAAAAGTTTCAACTTGTTGGATGTTGGTGCCGGAAGCCACAGCGCTACCAAAACAAAAGCCATTTTTCCGCAATGCAATTATTACGGAATAGACCGAACCCGCGAATACGAAAACGATGAACAGGATTTTAAATCCATGAGTGGTTTTTACCAAATGGATTTAACGGCTTTGCAGTTTGACGAAATTCCCAATGATTTTTTTGATGTGATAGTGATGAGCCATATTATTGAACATTTGGAAAATGGCGATAAAGTAATTGAGGGATTGATTAAAAAATTAAAATCGGGGGGATATATTTACATTGAATACCCTGGATTAAAAAGCACCAAACTTCCCAGCATGAAACGCACCTTGAATTTTTATGACGACAAAACGCATGTCAGAATTTATTCGGTAAATGAGGTTTCAACTATTTTAAACACAAACAATTTCGAAATTTTAAAAAGCGGAACTCGCAGATATTGGCCGTATATTGTTTTGCTGCCTTTAACTTTAATTACCGAAACGATAAAATATAAATTTGTGCCGGGCGGTGTGTTTTGGGATTTGCTAGGCTTTGCCGAGTTTGTGTTTGCCAAGAAAAAATAAAAAATGAAAATCTCAGACCTTACAAAATACTTAGAAACCCTTGCTCCGCTTAGTTTGCAGGAAAATTATGACAATGCTGGTTTGCTTGTTGGCGATGCAAATACCGAAGTAAATGCTGTGCTTGTTTCGCTCGATTCGACCGAAGATGTGGTAGATGAAGCCATCTCATTGGGTTGTAATTTAATTGTGGCTCATCATCCAATAATTTTTAGTGGATTGAAAAAAATTAACGGCAAAAATTATGTCGAACGGACAGTTATTAAAGCCATAAAAAACGATGTGGCTTTGTATGCCATGCACACCAATTTGGATAATGTGGCGGAAGGCGTAAATAAAAAAATTGCCGAACAGATTGGTTTGAAAAATGTAAGAATTCTTTCGTCTAAAAATTCGCTGCTCAAAAAGCTGGTAACTTTTGTTCCTATTCAACATTTGGAAAAAGTACAGCAAGCTGTTTTTGATGCTGGAGCTGGGCAAATTGGGAACTACAGTGCTTGTGGATTTATTGTCGAAGGAAATGGAACTTTCAATGCAAATGAAAATGCAAATCCATTTGTTGGACAAAAAGGAGCGCTGCATTCTGAAAAGGAAACTCGTTTTGAAACTATTTTTCCGGTTTGGTTGCAAGAGAAAATTATTGCCGCTTTAAAATCAAGTCATCCGTACGAAGAAGTAGCATTTGATATTTACCCATTGGAAAATAATTTTAATCAGGTTGGAAGCGGAATGATTGGCGAGTTGGAAACCGCAATGAACCCAATGGAATTTCTAAGCCACTTGAAAAAGAATCTTGAGCTTGAAATGATTCGTTACACACCCATTGACAAAGCGGTTAAAACGGTTGCTATCTGTGGCGGTGCAGGAAGTTTTCTGCTAAAAAATGCAATCGCTGCAAATGCCGATGCTTTTGTAACGGCAGACTTCAAATACCACGAATTTTTTGATGCCGAAAACAAACTGATGATTGCTGATGTTGGGCACTTCGAAAGTGAAAAATTTACCAAAGAACTTATAGCCGACTTAATTATCAAAAAAATTCCTACATTTGCCGTCCATTTATCAAAAGTAAACACCAATCCAATAAAATATTTCTATTAAACAATGGCAGCAGCACAAGAAATCAGCATCGAACAAAAACTAAAAGCTTTATACAAGCTTCAAATTATAGATTCAAAAATTGACAAACTTCGCTCGGTTCGTGGCGAATTGCCAATAGAAGTAGCAGATCTTGAAGACGATATTGCAGGCATGGAAACCCGTGTAGTTAATCTGGATGCAGACGTTAAAAAAATTGACGAGAATATTCTTCAAAACAAAGCGCGTATTGCCGATGCAAAAGCATTGCAAAAAAAATACGAAAAACAGTTGGATAATGTAAAAAACAACCGCGAGTTTGAAGCATTAAACAAAGAAATTGAAATGCAAGGATTGGAGCAACAAGCTGCTGACAAACGCATTAAAAATTTACAATTTGATTTGGAGCAAAAGAAAGTAGCCATCGAAAATTTAAAGGTAGATTTAAAAGGCCGCAATCAAGATTTAAAAAACAAAACAAGCGAACTCGAAACCATTATCATCGAAACTGAAAAAGAAGAAGCGATATTGATGAAAGACCGCGAAAAAGCAGCAAAAGTTGCTGACGATCGTTTGGTAACTTCATACCAAAGAATTCGTGCAAGTGTAAAAAATGGAATTGGCGTTGCAACAGTATTGCGCGAAAGCTGCGGTGGTTGTTTTGCTGGTATTCCGCTTCAAAGACAAGCCGACATTAAATTGCGCAAAAAAATTACCGTTTGCGAAAATTGTGGACGTGTGCTTGTTGATCCAGAATTGGCAGATGAAATTTCAAAATAGTTTTAGGTTTCTGTCTCGATAGCTATCGAGATAAAGTTGAATTTGCTTAGCGTTCACAATTAACAATCATCTATTACTAAACAATGAAAGTTTCTGAACATATAAAAAACGCCAAAAGCACTTTATTTTCAATCGAAATACTTCCGCCATTAAAAGGAAAAGATATTCAATCCGTTTTCAACGGCATTGATCCTTTAATGGAATTTAAACCTGCATTTATTGATGTTACTTATCACCGCGAAGAGTTTGTATTTCGCAAACGCAGCGATGGTGGATTTGACAAAGTGTTTACTCGCAAACGACCAGGAACAGTTGCCATTTGTGCCGCATTGATGAATAGATACAAAGTGGACACGGTTCCACATTTGATATGCGGTGGATTTAGCAAAGAAGAAACCGAAAATGCAATGATTGAATTGAGTTTTTTGGGCGTTGACAATATTTTAGCCATTCGTGGCGATAACATCAAAAACGAATCTTCGTTTGTGCCCGAACCCGATGGGAATAAAAATTCATTGGAATTGCTTGATCAAATTCTGAAAATGAACAAAGGCATTTACCTCGATCCTGAATTGGAAAACGCAAGTCATTCTAATTTCTGTGTCGGTGTTGGTGCATATCCCGAAAAACATTACGATGCGCCAAATTTATCAAGCGATATCAATTGGCTGAAACAAAAAATTGATTTAGGTGCAGATTACATGGTAACGCAAATGTTTTTTAACAATCAAAAGTATTTTGATTTTGTAAACATGCTGAAACAAGCAGGAATTACTGTTCCGGCAGTTCCGGGTTTAAAACCATTGACTACCAAAAAACAATTATCCATTTTGCCTAAAATTTTCCATATTGACATACCCGAAATATTAGTAAACGAAATTGAAAAATGTACAGACGACAAAGCTGTACGACAAGTAGGTATTGAATGGGCAATACAACAATCAAAAGAGCTAAAAGCAGCCGGAGTTCCGGTATTGCACTACTACACCATGGGACTTGCCGATGCAACCCAAAAAATTGCAAGCCAGGTTTTTTAATCAAATAGTGTAAACTTTTTTTAGGACGAGACAATATTACCTACTGGAAAATCAACACTGGCGAACATCTTTACATCAGTTTTATTACCGATGCTTACTCACATAAAATTGTTGGCTATCAAGTAGCTGAAACAATGGAAGCCATTGAAAGCATCCATGCCTTGCAAATGGCTCTCTCTGCCTTGAGGGCAGAGACCCATTTGAATCTCATCCATCACAGCGATAGAGGCATTCAA
>CAMAWM010000041.1 GCA_945861965.1 Chitinophaga pinensis
TGTTAGCTGCTGGTTTGCTGTTCATACGAAGCGATACTGTTTGATGACCGCACGAAGGTAATTAAAAGCGATTTACATTAGATGCACAAATGTTGAAGTTTGCAGTGAACCCGTGCGGTGGAAAAAATAATTTTCTTTTTTTTAAGAAGGGATGGCAAATATTTTTCTTGGGTGGCACAAAAAATACTTGACTCGTCCTAAAAAAAGTTTACAGTTTAATTGATTAATCCTGCAATAAGTTTACAAATGTAGTTTTTTTCGATAGTAGTTTTTCCATAATCTTTCTGTTTTAATTTTTGTTTTTGAATGATGAATATTGTGTAAACCTATTTCAGGACAAGTCAATTTTTAAAAAACCCACAAACCCAACCGCACGGCCAAAGATTTTAAGAAAGTATTCTTTCTTCATTCCAAGAAACAAATTTTAAATTTCACTTCACTACAACTACCCAACCTTCGCTCATTTTGTGTTTTGTGTTTTCGGGAAACAAGCCATTAATAATTAATCCCGATAAAATACCAACGCTTAATGAGATACCAAAATTTTCGAGATTGCTCGTATTTTTTGAGGACATAATTTCTGAAAAAAACAAATAACTTAATACCACTGCACTTGCAGTTAGTGTACTTTTCAAAAGTTGCCTTTCCAGTGTAATTTTTCTAAATGCAAGTATGTCTTTTAGCAAAACACAACGATGCAATTGTCCGTTTTTTTCTTGTGCTTTGATTAAAAATTTAGGAATAGAATTGGGCGAATAACCCAATGTAATCATCGTGTCGTTTATTTCGCTTACAATGTTTTTGTCCAAATAAGTTTGTCCTAAATATCCTGTGTATTGCACCACAAGTGTTTGACCAATTTTAACATCAACAACTTTGTTTTTTGATGCATTGATAAACGATAGCGTTTGCGAAAAAACACTTGATGAAAAAAGAATAAATACGATTGCAATTCTTAGCTGCATAAAATATGATTTCCGAAAGCGCAACTTAAACATTTTTTGTTGTTGCAATATTCGTTTTTTAGTTGAAGCAATGCCTGTGTTTGTGCTGCATTTTTTGTTTCAATTTTCAAGGCATTAAAAAACGAAACAATGCCATTTTTTTCTGGCGATAATTTTTCGAGAAAGGCAATGGATCTGTCGCAATGAATTTCGCTGTCGTTCATTTTTCCATACAAAAATAAAATGGGCGAAACCGTGTTGATGATAATTGTTTCGATTGCTTGCATTCCCAATTCGCTTTTTTGATTGTTGATTTTTTTATCGCTGAGTTCGGCCATGTTTATAATGTGGCTTTGGCTTAGCTGATACAGTTTAATCAGCTTTTCAATTGTATCAGCTTCTAGTATTTTTGAAAACAAATGTTGGCTTTGGTAAATCAAGGAAGCAAATTGCAGAAGTCGCACGGTAGGAAAATTTGCTGGTCTTGTTCTGGCAAATTTCCAAACGGACTTTTCTATCGTTTTTAAATCGTATTTCTTTTTTAAATGCAAAAATTCTTGCTGCAAAAATTTCAGGTATTCGTCATTGAATTTAGTTTCTAAAAATCCGGCAGTTCCCAAAATCAATGCTTCAATTTGGCTGAGTTTATTTTTGTGTTTTGCCAAAATTTTTAACTCTACATTTTTCGCCAATCGTTCAAAAGGTTCATCGTTTATTTTTTGACCAAAATATTTTGCCGTAAGTATATAAAATGTTTGTTCCCAATTTTGATTTGTAGAGTCGAAAAGCTGTTCGATTCTTTTACATTTTTGCTCCAATCTTTCTATTGCCAATCGTTGCAACCAATGCGATATTTTTATTTTTTCGGGCAATGAAAAAATAGCTTCGCAAGGAATTTTATTTTTGTTTTCAAAAAGGATTTGATAGCGCTGAAGTAGTTTTGGCGAAATGTATTTTTTCAATTCTAAAGTAAGCAAGGGCTTGTTGTGCAAATCGAAAATTGTTTCATCGTTTTCGTACACCACATGTAAAATTACATTGTCGTAGTTTCTGTTTTTTTGATGTTGGTGTTTTTTCCAATCGCTGGCTCGTAGATGAATTTCGATATTTCCAACGAGTGTTATTTTTCCGATTTTTATTTTTGCATTAAAAAAATCGGGGCCCGCATTGTGGTTGAGAGTTCCTGCATTTATAATAGTTGTCTCTTCGCCATTTGACAATACCAGCGCTTGTTTTGCAAGCGTTTTATTTTGCCACAAAAAATGCAATAGCTCTTCTTTCATCCAAACTGCAAGGTATAAAATTTACCTTTTATTTTACATTCAAGGTTGTTTTGTTTAATCAAATGAAACTACATTGCCGCTTTAAATTTTTTATGAAAAAACACATATTACTTTTCTCTGTATTTTGTTTCGCTAATTTATTTGCAAATGCACAAACCACATTGCCCACTTCGTGGAATTTTTCAACACCAAGTATTGCAACTCCACCAACTGGCTGGACATTGGCTAACACATTGCCAGCATCTACCGGTGGACAAACCTATGCCTTCGGAATTGGCGATGCCATTTCCTGTCGTTTTGATGCAACAGGCGAATACCTTACTATAAATTTTACCGACAAACCCGGTACTTTGACTTATTATGTTAGTCCGCAAAATGCCGGAAATACTTGGATAGGAGTTTTTGATGTACAAGAAAGCGATAACGGATCTGTGTGGACTGCAGTTAGGCAATTTACATCGTGGCCCACAACCACTACAAATTACATAAACGGAAAATGCACCGACAACAATTTGAAATCTACTTCGCGCTTTTTGCGTTTTATGCTCAGCACAAAAACCTCAGGAAATTTTGGACTTGATAGCGTTTTGCTAAAACAATCGCCACCACCCATTACACCCACATTAAATTTAAAACAAGGAGCGCTTTCTTTGATTAACAACTCAACTTTTGTAGTTGGAAATAGCGCGACAAAACAATTTACTTTAGAAAATAAAGGAACACAACAAACGCTAAATATCTCAAGCTTTACAATAAGCGGAGCAAATGCATCTGAGTTTAGCATTAACAATATGCCAGACAGCGTTGGTGCAACTAGTTCTGAGAATTTTACTTTGAATTTTTCGTCCGCTTCAAGCGGTTCTCGTTTTGCAACTCTTACTATTAACAATAACGATGTAGACAAAAACCCCTTCGTTTTAAACCTTTATGCCATTGCAGGAAATTATGCAAGCGAACCAATCGTTCAGCCATCGGATTTTACTTTTTTAAATGTTAAAGCATACGGTTTCAATGCTAAGTTTTCGAACGCATCAACTAAACCAGAAGCATATTTGGTATTGCGAAAAAAAGGATCGGCAATTACCGATGCGCCTCTTGATGGACAATCGTATATGCGTGGCGATTACATTGGCAATTCGCAAGTAGCATATATTGGAACCGACACTGCGTTTAAACCAAGTTATATTTTTTCGTCTTCGCAATATTATTTTAAAGTTTTTGCCTTGAATGGTCCAGCGGGTTTTGAAAACTATTTAATTTCAAATCCATTAAGTGGAAATATTACAACTACGGGTTCAAACATTGGAAATTATTATTCGGGCATCAACTCATCCAACAGCAATTTTTTAACGCAACTAAGCGCAAAAATTAATCCTCACGATACGGTTTATTACAGCCAATATATTTCAAAAATGACGGATGTAATTTTGACACGAGATACCAGCGCTGGAAAAAAAGTTGTGAGCTGCGTTTATACTGGTCATCACTATATTTACAGCGAACCTTTTCAGTGGGCAAATGGCGCAAATGGCGCAACCCTAACACGCGAACATACCTATGCTCAAAGTTGGATGCCGACAAGCTCTATATCTACTTGGCCAGACAACGGAAGCGGAAAGGAATTTCCGGAATACAACGATTTGCATAATCTATTTCCGGCACATCAAATAAATGCAAATGCAAGACGATCAAACTACCCTTTTGGCGAAGTGGTAAATGCAACATATACATCACCAACCGGATTTGGAAAACTTGGAACCGATAAAAATGGAATTACCGTTTGGGAACCACGCAACGAGCACAAAGGCGATTTGGCAAGAGCCTTGTTTTACATGGCAACTTGCTACAACGGAATTAGCTCAAACAACTGGAAACTTATTGCAAACCAAAGCGATTCGTTGTTGCTGAAATGGCATTTTGAAGACTTGCCCGATAGCTGGGAAATTGCACGTCACGAGTTTATAAATTCTCTTCAACACAACCGCAATCCTTTTACCGATAGCCCTCAATTTGCATTGCGAATCAACTTTAAAAACATGACTTATTTGCCCAACTCTGGAAACAGTCCAGCGCTTGCTGTTGTTGAACCAACGGGCTCAAGCATTTGGGTTGAAAACAAAACGCAAACAGTAAAATGGCAAACACAAAATGTAGATACAATAAACATTTATTTCAGTCAGGATTCCGCTAAAACATTTTCAGTACTAAGCTCAAATATTCCAAGCAATAAAGATTCGTTAACTATACAAGTTCCTGCCATACTTTTTGCAAATAGTTATGGAATTGTAAAAATCGAAGACAAAAAAACAGGCATGAGCGCAAGCAGCGTTTACTTTCTTTGTGGCAAAACCACCTCATTAAAAGAACTGTTGTCCGAAAATTTAAAACTTTATCCAAATCCAAATTCGGGTGATTTTATTATTCAATCGGAAAGCAAATCAGATTTGTTAATCGAAGTATTTGATATAACGGGTAAAACTATTTTTTCTCGAAAAACAACGCAAGAAAAAACCGAAATAAATATTGGAAAAGCCGGTTTTTATATTGTAAAAATATCAGACGAAAACCACAGCATTCTTAAAAAAGTAATCGTTGAGTAAAATATCAAATGCACTTTTAATAGTTTTTTAAGTAAAATCTTTTTGCGCCCTAAATGAAATAAATTACATTTGCGATATATTTGCTTGGTACAAAATTTGATACTCCAAGTAAATCAATTTTTAAAAAAATAAAATGAACAAATTAATCATCACCTCTTTATTTGCAATTACAAGTGCTTTTGCAGTTAATGCTCAAGCACCAGCACAAACTCCAGGACTTGAAAATCCAAATCAGGCAGACATTCAGTTTGTAGAAGAAACGCACGATTTTGGAAGTATTCCACAGAGTATTCCTGCTTCTTACACTTTTGTTTTTAAAAACACAGGCAAAGAGCCATTGATAGTAACTAACGCTGCAGCCGGTTGTGGTTGCACAACTCCAGATTGGAGCAAAGAACCAATTAAGCCAGGTCAAAAAGGATGGGTAAAAGCAACTTTTAACGCTGGTGCTGCAGGGCCTTTCAATAAAGGTGTAACTGTGTTAAGCAACGCCAAAAGATCAACGGTAACTCTTTATATTAAAGGAGACGTAAAAGCGCCCGAACCAGTTGCTGCACCTGTTGAAAACGCAACACCTGCAGGAAACGCTCCTTCGCCACAAAAATAATTTTTAATCTATTGACAAAAGCCTGCACAATCATATTTTTGTGCAGGTTTTATTTTGTACATGCCAATAAACTGAACAATGAAAAAGTTTCTCTTATTTTTATTTTCAACCACAATTGTTTTTGTGGCATCAGCTCAAAATAATTCTGAAAACCCTTTAATAAAATTTGATACCACTACTCACGATTTCGGAAAATTTTTGGAAGGAAAAATTGTTAGCTACGAATTTGTTTTTAGCAATGTCGGAAAAGCACCTTTAATTTTGGGCAATGTACAGCCAAGCTGCGGATGCACAACGCCAGAATGGCCACGAGAACCTATAATGCCGGGACAAAAATCAACAATAAAAGCTGTGTATAATCCGGGCGCTTACAAAGGAACTTTTAGTAAAGGAATTACCGTTTCAAGCAACGCATCCAATGGAAATGTCCAACTGGTAATAAAAGGAACAGTGCTTGAAAAACCCGTTGAGCCCGTTTCTCCTATTAAAACCTACGCACCAGAAGGAGGATTTTAATACAATTAAATTTATTGATTACGCAGATGCTTCTGACTTGTTTTTCGGGGTGATTTGTTTTTCGGCAAGCAGATGAAGTATTTGGCTCAGTTTGCTTTTAAGTGCCGACCTTGGGACAATCATATCGATAAACCCATGCTCCAACAAAAACTCAGAACTTTGAAAACCTTTTGGCAAATCTTTTCCTATCGTTTCGCGAATAATTCGTGGTCCGGCAAAACCAATTAGCGCTTCGGGTTCGGCAATATTTAAGTCGCCTAACATCGCAAAGCTTGCAGTAACTCCGCCCGTTGTCGGATCGGTTAACAATGAAATAAAGGGCACGCCTGCTCGGTCTAACAGGGCAAGTTTTGCTGAAGTTTTTGCCATTTGCATCAAACTAAAAGCAGCTTCCATCATTCGTGCGCCACCCGATTTTGAAATAATCAATAAGGGGATTTTATTTTCTCTCGAAAAATCAATTGCTCGCGCAATTCTTTCGCCCATAACACTTCCCATAGAACCGCCTATAAAACCAAAATCCATACACGCAATGACCAGAGGCGTTTCTGAAAGCATTCCTACGCCCACGCGCAATGCATCGTCAAGTCCTGTTTTTTGAATAGTATCTTCTAAGCGATCTTTGTATGCTTTAGTGTCTACGAATTCAAGTGGATCGCTAGGTTTGATATTGCTAAAAAGTTCTTCAAACTTTCCTTCGTCAAACAAAATTGTAAAGTATTCTCGCGAACCAATTTTGTCGTGGTAATTACAATGACTGCAAACATAAGAATTGGCTTCGTGGTCTGATGAAAGAATTGCTTTTTTGCATCTAAAACATTTATGCCACAATCCGTCTGGTACAGATTTTTTTTCTGAAGTAAGTGTTGTTATTCCTTCTTTAACTCGTTTGTACCAGCTCATTGCTTTTTAAGATTTTCAGTGTCGTGTTTTTAATAAAACACAAAGCGCAATTAACAACGTATTTTTTCAATTACGCAATGGTAATTGTTTTGTCTAAATAAACATCCTGAATCGTGTTTAACAATTCTATTCCGTCTTTCATTGGTTTTTGAAATGCTTTTCTTCCGCTTATCAATCCTTGTCCGCCTGCGCGTTTATTTACAACGGCTGTCATTACCGCTTCGGCCATGTCGCTTGCACCTTTGCTTTCGCCACCCGAATTTATTAATCCTTGTCGGCCCATGTAGCAGTTTGCAACTTGGTAGCGAGTAAGGTCAATTGGATGATTAGACGACAACTCAGTGTAAACCTTGTCGTGCGTTTTACCAAAATTCATGGCCGTATATCCGCCATTTATGTTTGGAAGTTTTTGTTTAATAATATCTGCCTGAATTGTTACACCCAGATGGTTTGCTTGTGCTGTTAAATCTGCTGCCGCATGGTAATCAACTCCGTCTTTTTTGAAAGCACTATTTCGTAAATAGCACCACAAAATAGTTGGCATTCCAAGTTCGTGCGCACGCTCAAAAGCTTGAGCAACTTCTTGGATTTGTCTGGCCGATTCGTCCGAACCAAAATAAATAGTTGCACCAACTGCAGTTGCGCCCATATTCCAAGCTTCGTCTACCGAACCAAACATTATTTGATCGTATTTATTGGGGTACGACAGAAATTCGTTGTGGTTTATTTTTACAATGAAGGGAATTTTGTGCGCATATTTTCTTGAGCAAGTAGCCAAAACGCCAAACGTAGAAGCCACTGCATTGCATCCGCCTTCGATGGCTAATTTTACAATGTTTTCAGGATCAAAATAAATTGGGTTTGGAGCAAAAGAAGCGCCTGCCGAATGTTCAATACCTTGATCAACCGGCAAAATAGAAACATAGCCCGTTCCTTTTAATCTTCCATGATTGTACAGGTCGCTAAGCCCTCTCAAAACTTGTGGACTGCGATTGGAATTTACAAATACA
Organism: Chitinophaga pinensis; assembly: GCA_945861965.1. GTDB lineage: Bacteria > Bacteroidota > Bacteroidia > UKL13-3 > UKL13-3 > CAMAWM01. The sequence goes on from CAMAWM010000041.1 coordinate 7,864, forward strand.
TTGTCAACAAAGTCATTGCCTGGCAAGTGAAGCATTTCTTTAGAAATTGTCTTGCACTCATGCTTTAAATAAAAATCGGCTTTGTCGCCTAAGAGTTCGGTTGTGTTGCTCATTTTTGTTTTGATTTTTTCTGATATTGGGGTTGCAATTTACTTTTTTTTTGAAAAATGCGAATAAAATTGGTTTTTATCATTAAAAACGACTCACTTTTAATTATATAAAAAACAAGCGAAATCATTTAAGTGTCACTTGCTTTTGAAATGTTTTTGCCGACATTTGCGCAGCTCGATAAAAACAATGATAAACAACATAGCAGAAATAGAACCGCTGCTTAAAGCTGCTACCAAGCCGAAAATAATAATAACAACACACCACAAACCCGATGCAGATGCGTTGGGATCATCGCTTGGTTTGTATAATTTTTTTCTTGAACTTGGTATTGTTTCAACAGTAATATCGCCAACCGATTATGGCAATTTTTTAAAGTGGATGCCTGGCGAGAAAAGCGTTTTAAACTTTGAGCAATCCCCTGAAACATGTGTGAAGCTTACGCAAGAAGCCGATTTTGTTTTCTGTCTTGATTTCAATTCGCTTTCGCGCATTAATAAATTTGGCGAAGTAGTAAGGGCATCGTCAGCCAAAAAAGTATTAATTGATCACCACTTAGAACCCGAAGGGTTTCAGGATTACGGCTTGTGGTCAACCGAGGCAAGTAGCACCTGCGAATTGATTTATTTATTTATCGAAAAATTAAATTGTGTGCATCTAATAAACGCAAACATTGCAGAGTGTTTGTATGCTGGTATTATGACCGATACCGCCTCGTTCAAACACAATAACACAACCGCAACAACACATCGCGTGGCAGCACAATTGCTTAAAGCTGGTGCTAGTAGCACCAAAATTTACGAAGCCATTTACGACAATTTTTCGCCCGAAAGGACAAGACTTATTGGTTTTGCATTGAACGAAAAAATGCAAATTTTGAGAGAATATTCCACTGCATTAATATGTTTGACTGCAGACGAATTAAAGAAATTTCAAGTATCAACTGGCGATACCGAAGGATTGGTAAATTATGGATTATCCATTAAAGGAATAAAACTTTCGGTTTTGATTATTGACAGATTGGCCGCGCGAAAAATGAGTTTTCGTTCAAAAGGGTCTTTTCCGGCAAACGAGTTTGCTCGCACATACTTTAATGGTGGCGGACACTTTAGTGCAGCCGGTGGCGAAAGTTCAGAGCCGATTGAAGCGGTAGAGAAAAAATTTAAATCCTTATTAAAAAATTATTCAACTATACTTTGCAACTAAATTTAAACCACTAAAAAACACAAATGAAAAATTTATTCTTTTTATCTCTAAGTTCAATTTTACTTCTACTTTATTCGTGCGGAAATTCGATGGAAACTACCGAAAGGGGCATTGAGTACCGCATTATTACAAGTTCGGACACCGGTAAAGCAATTACCAAAAACAGCCAAATATTATTGCACATGATTATGAAAGCGCCAATTGCTGACTCGCTTGGCGGTGGCGACACAATTATTTTTAACACGTTTGCAAATCAAAAACCATTTTCTATCCCAAGCGATGAACCCGTTTTAAAATCGGTTTTTCTTTTATTGAAAACTGGCGACAGTGCTGAGTTTAACGTTGATGCGGATACGCTTTACAACATTAGCTTTGGACAACCAACACCTTCTTTTCTCAAAAAAGATGCGCGATTGTCGTTCTATGTAAAAATTGTTGATGCATATACCGAAGAAGATTTGATGAAAATGCAAAAACAAAAGACGGAAGAGTTTAAAACAAAAGATTCTTTAGCGCTTGCAGCTTATGTTGCAACGCTAAAAGATGTGAAAGCTACTGGCTCGGGTTTGCTTTATCAAATTAAAAAAGCGGGTAAAGGAAAAGCTGTTGCAAAAGGCGATTCTGTGTTTGTAAATTATAAAGGCATGTTGTTAAACGGTGAAACATTTGACCAACAAATAGACGAAAAACAAACCTACGGACTAATTGCAGGAATAAGCCCAATAATTGAAGGCTGGAAAGAAGGACTTTTGCTGATGCATGTTGGCGATGAATATACTTTTATTATTCCTTGGAAATTGGCTTATGCCGAACGTGGCGCACAGCCAGTTATTCCTCCATTTGCAACGCTTGTGTTTGATATCAAATTGGTAAATGCCAAGCCCAACAAAAGCATAAAATAATGAAAAAATTAATTCTCTGTTCTGCTTTGTTGTTTCCCTTGTTTTGTTTTGGACAAAGCGATTGGAAAAAAGCGGGATCGTCTAGTTATCGCGTGCTTGTAAGCGCCCAAAAATCTAGGCCAATTTCTTCCGAGATGTTTTTGTTATTGGGGATGAACGCAACAGCTAAAAAAACGAACGGAGGCGATACGGTTATTTTTAATACTCAAGGAAACGAAAAACCATTTTACATTCCAGCCAACGAACCCAGCATGGGAGCGGTTTTGTGTCAACTTCGCGAATTTGATAGCGTTGAATTTGTGTTGCCAGCCGATACGCTTTACATTAAAAGTTTTGGTGTAAATACTACTCCTGTATTTATCGAACAGGGTTCTTTAATCCATTTCAACATTAAAATTGTAAAGGCATACAATCAAACCGAATTGCAATTGGAAAGACAAAAGGAAACCGAAAAAAGAAGTCTTGAGGATAAAATAGCTATAAACAACTATATAAAAACCCAAAAGAATATCAAAAGCACCGGAACGGGATTAAAGTATGTAGTACTAAAATCAAACCCCAAAGGTAAAAAAGTAAGTGCCGGCAACATTGTTCAGGTTCATTACAAGGGCTGGCTTCCGGCCGGTGATGTTTTTGACCAAAACAAAGAAAGCGATGTTCCTTTTGAATTTACGGTGGGTGCTGGTGGTGTAATAAAAGGCTGGGACGAAGGTTTGGCTTTAATGCGCGAAGGAGAAACTTTTCGTTTTGTCATTCCTTGGAGTTTGGCTTATGGTTCTAGCGGAACTGGGCCTATTCCGCCATTTAGCTCATTGATATTCGATGTAAAACTTGTCGGAATAAAATAAAAAACAAAATGATTAAAAAATTCATTCCCCAATCCTTAGCGGCTTTACTTCTGGTTTCTACCTTTCAATGTAAAACCGAATCGCCAAAAACAAATAATCAAATCCCCATTAAAGTGGAAATAATAGCAAAAGAAATAACAACCGCAAGCGGTTTAAAATATACTATAACACGTAGCGGAACAGGCAAACAGGTGATGCCTTTTGACAAAGTAAGCGTACATTATACTGGCAAACTTAACCTAAGCGACACCTCAAAATTTGATAGTTCGCGCGATCGCGAACAACCATTTTCGTTTACTGTTGGAATGGGTCAAGTAATAAAAGGTTGGGATGAAGGCATTTTGCTTTTAAAAGTTGGCGACCGAGCCACATTTACCATTCCATCTGGACTTGGATATGGCGCGGCCGGAGCAGGAAATGGTGCGATTCCACCAAACGCAACTTTAATATTTGACATTGATGTGTTGGATGCTGTTGATGGACCAAAGCCTCAAAAAATCGAGCCTTACGCTGTGGCCGGAAAAGACACGATTACCATGCAAAGCGGATTGCGATTTATTAAAGTGCAAACTGGTGACGGAATTCGTGCAGAAGCAAGCCGTACGGTTGATGTACATTATACTGGTTATTTGATGGATGGGACTAAATTCGACTCTTCTTTGGATAGAGGCGAACCCATTAGTTTTCAGCTTGGAACCGGAATGGTTATTCGAGGTTGGGAAGAGGGCATTGCTTATATGCAAGTTGGCGATAAATTGCGCTTGATTATTCCACCCAATTTGGCTTATGGCGATAGAGGTGCGGGCGGTGTTATTCCTCCAAATGCAACCTTGATTTTTGATGTAGAGTTGGTAAATGTAAAGTAGTTTCTTTCTAATAAAACAATCCAAACTATGGATTTTGAGAACTCGTTTTCCTATGCACAGAAAATGGATCAAGAAGATTCATTGGCTAAGTTTCGCGACCAATTCCATTTGTTGACACACAATGGAAAACAACAAGTTTATTTATGCGGAAATTCCCTTGGATTACAGCCCAAAACAGTTCGTGCTGCCATCGAACAAGAATTGTTGGATTGGGAAAAATACGGAGTAGAGGGGCATTTTAATGCCAAAAACCCTTGGTTTTCATACCATCATCTACTTTCGCAAAGCACCTCAAAACTTGTAGGCGCATTGCCTTCAGAAGTAGTTGTGATGAATAATCTTACAACTAATTTGCACCTAATGCTTGTTAGTTTTTATCGCCCTACAGAAAAAAAATACAAGATATTAATGGAGGCTTCAGCCTTTCCATCCGACCAATATGCTATTGAAAGTCAGACAAGATTACACGGTTTTGATCCAAATGTCGCAATCGTAGAAATCTCAGCAAAGGATGGAGAAAACAATATAAAAACCGAAGATATTATTTCTGCAATTGAAGAAAATGCTGACGAACTGTCTTTAGTAATGTTGGGCGGAGTAAATTATTTCAGTGGCCAAGCTTTTGATATGAAAAAGATTACAGCTGCGGCTCATTCGGTTGGTGCAGTTGCAGGATTTGATTTGGCGCATGCTGCAGGAAATATTCCTTTGTTGCTACACGATTGGGATGTAGACTTTGCGGTTTGGTGTACATATAAATATTTAAACTCGGGACCGGGCGGAACCTCTGGTGTTTTTGTGCACGAAAAACATGGCAACAACCGAAACCTTCCTCGTTTTGCCGGTTGGTGGGGACACGATGAGTCGGCTCGTTTTCAGATGAAAAAAGGGTTTGTTCCCATGCAAGGTGCTGCTGGGTGGCAACTTAGCAACGCTCAAATTTTTCCTATGGCAATTCACAAAGCATCCTTAGAAATTTTTGACAAGGCCGGTATGGATAACCTAAGAGCAAAAAGCATAAAACTAACTGGCTATCTTGAATTTATTTTAAAACAATACGCTGATCATTTAACCATAATAACGCCCGAAAATCCTCAGGAGCGCGGCTGTCAACTTTCGGTAATTGTGAAACAAGATGGCAGAAAGCTGTTCGATTTTCTGGTTGCTAATCAAATATTGCCCGATTGGCGCGAACCCAATGTTGTACGCATGAGCCCCGTTCCGCTATACAGCAGCTTTGAAGATGTTTACCGTGTGGGCGAAGCGCTGAATAATTATTTTGGCAATTAGTTAACCCTTTGTGCGGTTGAATTTTTTAGCGCCTGTCATTCTGAGCTCTTAGCGAAGAATCTTCTTTTAAATGCATCAATCGTTCATTCCAACAAAGAAATCGCAATTAAACCATACACACTTGCTGCCATTCGTGCGCACGAATTGGGTTTAGGAAACTGCTGGCCTCGATTTAGATTTGGATAATTTGCGTTTTTTTAATAAAAATATTCCATATTTGAACGAAGTTTCCATTGGTCTTGCTTTGGTTTGCGATGCCATTTATTTGGGTTTATACAATTCAATTATATAAAAATAAATAGAGCTTATGAATAGAAATTGGCTTTATACTCTTAGCTTAACACCAGGCTTAATAACCATTTATGGCAATTTAACCGGTGGTGTTTTTACCTTTGGCAATATTGTTTTTTCACTTGTTTTTTTGGCAATTTCTGAATGGATTTCTAAAGATTTTCTTTCGAATGCTGCTAGCGATAAAGACGATATAATTCCCAAATTTATTCTCATCCTTCATATTCCATTTCAATTAATTTCGGTGGCAAGCTTGTTTTATGGAATTTACACGAATGTTTTAACTGAATATTTTATAATTGGCGCAGCTTTAAGTACGGGTTTAAATTCTGGCACTTCGGCCATTATTGTGTCGCACGAATACATTCACAGAAAAGTAAAATATGAAAGAATGTTGGGTAAATTATTACTGTTTTTGGCAGGAAATTCATACTTTTATATCGACCATTTAAAGGTTCATCACAAATGGGTTGGAACAAACAAAGACCACGCTACTGCCCGTTTTGGAGAATCGTTGTATGCATTTTTTGTACGTTCTGTTTCTGATCAGTTTTTGGGAGCAATAAATATTGAATCGCAACGATTAAAAACGGAAAACAAAATGCCTTTTGGTTTAGGGAATTATGTAATTAGGCAATTGGTTTTACAATCCGTTTTAATATTTTGTTTGTATTATTTTATTGGAATTATAACTGTTGGTGCTTGGTTAATTCAATGTTTTTTTGCTAATTTTTTATTAGAATACGTAAATTATATTCAGCATTATGGATTAAGGCGAGACGAAAACCAACGCGTTACAGAAGAGCACAGTTGGCAAAGCGATAAATTTGCAAGCCGCTTTGTGTTAGTTGATTTGTCGCGACATGCCGACCACCATTATTATGCTTCAAAGCCATATCATACTTTAAAAACTTACCCCAATAGCCCAGTTTTGCCATCGGGTTACGCAGGTTTATTTTTTGTTGCAGCCATTCCCAAACTTTGGTTCAGCATCATGAACAAAAAAATAAATGAATTGAATTTATCCAATAAATAGCAAGAAAACTAAATTTTTATTTGTTCGTTTGGTTTTTATTTTAATATTCGTAAAACATTTAGTAGCGGATTTTTACTCTCAAACGATTGGTGTACTAAAAAAATAACAGTATAAGTAATGGCTGCCGTTGCCTTAAAAACTACAAACCAAGTTGAATCGCCAATACTGGTAAACGTGTGTGTTGCAAATCCAATAATGTACAAAGGCAAGTCGCGAATTTCTATAGCGTTTGGCTATGATACCAAATTAATTAAACAGGTAAAATCAATTGACGATGCACAGTGGAGTGCTAATTTAAGGATCTGGCATTTGCCAGATATACAAGAAAACCGAGTTGTATTTGGACTACCACTTAAAAATGAATTAAGCAATGTGCATATTGAAAAAACGCAACAATACTTACGGTGGATGCGGTCAAAAAGATATAGCGATAATACCGTGAAAACCTATAGCGATGCACTAAAATCGTTTCTTGTTTTTTTCTCGCACAAGCCAATTGAAACAATTACCAATGGCGATGTTATTGCATTCAACAATGATTTTATTTTAAAACACAATTTGTCTGCTTCGTATCAAAATCAAATTGTGAATGCTATAAAATTATTTTTTAGAACGATAGAAAACAAAGCAATTGATATAGATATAATTCATCGACCTAAAAAAGCGTACCAGCTTCCTAATGTATTAAGCAAAGAAGAAATAAAATTAATACTTAATGCACACAACAACATTAAACATAAAACAATGTTATCGCTTATATACAGTTGTGGGTTGCGAAGAAGCGAGCTGTTGCATTTAAAACCAGCAGATATTGATTCAAAAAGAAACATTGTGATTGTTAAACAATCTAAGGGGAAAAAAGATAGAATTGTGCCATTGTCTTCCAAAATATTGATGCTGTTGAGAAATTATTATACTGTATACCGTCCAAAAACATGGTTGTTCGAAGGGCAATTAAAAAACGAACAATACGATGAACGTAGTTTATCAAATGTATTAAAGCAGGCATTAGAAAAAGTGAAAATAACAAAACCGGTCAGTTTGCATTGGTTGCGACATAGCTATGCAACCCATTTATTAGAAAGTGGAACAGACTTGCGCTATATTCAAGAATTATTAGGGCACAAGAGCAGTAAAACAACTGAGATTTACACTCATGTATCAACCAAAAACATACAACAAATTAAATCTCCTTTTGATGATTTATGAAATATATTTGTACATATAAAAACGGGCATTTATGGCACAAAGCCAACCATATTTGGGCGGATATGTGCTACTTTGTGGCTGGTATAAACAAGTTA
>CAMAWM010000042.1 GCA_945861965.1 Chitinophaga pinensis
TTATATTTATTTCGTTAGAGGTGTCTTTGCATCCATTTGAATCGGTAAGAATTGCCGAATAATTTCCAGTCAAATAGGCTTCATAAAACGAATCAGAAACCAAAATATTTGTTGATTTATTTAACAACCACGAAAAGATTCCTGATGAATTTGTGCTTGCATTTAACTTTACTTTTTTGCCTGAACAAACCGTAGTTGAATCGTTAGTTGTAATTGCAACTTGCGGTTCTGACAACACGGTAATAGTTTGACTAATTGAATCCTTACAGCCTTTATTACTTATGGCAATTATTCTCACATCAAAGTTTCCTGCAGTTGTAAACTTCTTTATCGGATTTGATACTGTTGAAAATGTATTATCGCCAAAATTCCAGATTCTACTCAATGTTCCTTCGCTTAAAGTTGAGTAATCAGTAAACGAAAAACTATTTCCACTCAAGCATTGCTTAATTAAACTATTGGAAATAAATCCAGAACTTGGCTTTGGATTTATTGAAATATTGCCCGAAAAAACCTTGCTTGTGTCTGATGGTTCAGTGGCAATTATTCTAATTTTATATGCAGATCCTATCGGCATAAATGCCGGAATAATGCATTGAATTGTACCCGAAACATTGCTAGCACGCTGACCTATATTTATTGCAGATGCAAAATTGCCAGAAGCATCAGACAATTGAACTTTAAAAATATTTGCATCAGCATACGATTCTGTAAAAGTAAATGGAACACTAAAATTAGAACTCGCGCAAACATTGGTGTCTATATTTCCAAATAAAATTCCAATGGGTGGAGAGTACTCCCAAATTTCGTTGCATAAATTATTGTTGCCTGTGTCGCCTAATGCAATATATCCCTTCGTCCCAATACTAAATCCAACTGCTTGCGACCGAGCTTTGCCCGTTAAATTCATTTTTCTTGTCCATGCATTTGATTTAGGACTGTATTCCCACAAGTCTTTGGCATACCTACTTGATCCTGTATCGCCAGTGCCAATATATCCTTTGCTTAAAATACTAAACCCAATTGCAAAATTTCGTGGAGCACCAGGAAAATTAGTTTTTGCAAACCATTTATTTGAATCCGGAAAAAATTCCCACAATTCGTAATTACTACCACCTCCTAAAGTAATATATCCTTTGTTGCCAATTACAAATGAAACGGAATACACTTTTGGGCCACCTGCATAAGGCGCTCTTGCTCTCCATCTGTTCGAGTCAGGATTGTACTCCCAAAAATCAAGTCTGTTTTGCGATCCATCGTAACCTAAACCCATGTATCCTTTATTGCCAATAGAAAAACCAGTTGCTCCAATTCTTCCAGTTCCCGGAAAAATTGCTTTTTGTGTCCAAGAATTTGTTGATGGATTGTATTCCCAGAAATCTCTAGTATACGATACTTGAGTTGTCCATCCTGTTCCTAAATACCCTTTGGTGCCAATGCTAAATCCTACTGCGGATTGTTTTTCAAAACCTGCAAAATCAGCTTTTTGTGTCCACACATCTGAGCTTGAATTATACTCCCAAAAATAACTTGTTCCAATGTACGCTTTGGCTCCAATTGTAAATGCGAATGGTGAGGCAAAAGCAGCACCGGCAAAGTTTGCTTTTTTAGTCCATTTTTCTGTTTGGGCATTCAAACTTGAATGGAATAAAAAAAACAAAATAAGTGTCAAAAACAATTTCATGGATTAAATATTTTCATGCAAGTAACTATTCCATTTTATTAAATACTTATAAATAATTATTTTAAGGGATTTTTTAAGAAATAAATTCTAATTAAAAATAAATATCAATCTGATTTTTTTGTACTTTTGCATTATGATTTTTCGGGATAAAGCATCGGATTTCTTAAGTTTTTTACAATACGAAAAACATCATTCTACTCATACAATTACAGCTTACAAAAACGATTTAGAACAGCTTTCAAATTACCTTGAAAATATTTATAAAATCGAATCCATAGAACAAATTTCACATCATCAAATTCGTTCGTGGATAGTGCATTTAATGAATGAAAAAATTACAGCACGAAGTATTGGCAGAAAGCTTTCTTCAGTTAAATCATTTTATAAATTTTTGATGAAAGAAGGATTGGTTGAAAACAATCCTTTAACAAAAGTGCAAGCTCCAAAAACAGAAAAAAGACTTCCTGTTTTTATTGAAAATCATGCAATGGAAAAGCTGCTGGATGACAATTCGCAAATAGAAGGCGGGAATATTTTTGAAGACGGAATTGAAGGACTAAGAAATAAATTATTGATTGCATTATTTTATTCAACAGGCATTCGACTATCTGAATTGATTGGAATAAAAAACAAAGACATGGATTTTTTTCGCAAACAAGTAAAAGTTTTAGGCAAAAGAAATAAAGAACGAATAATTCCATTGACCAATGAAATTATTTCTTTGTGTAAAGTATATAACGAAGCAAAAAAAGAAAACAAATTTTCAATAGATTATTTGTTGCTTACAAATAAAGGCGAACAACTTTATCCAAAACTTGTTTACAAAATTGTTAAAGAGAAACTGAGTGTGGTAAGTACAGTTCAAAAACGAAGTCCGCATGTGTTGCGACATACTTATGCAACACATTTATTAAACGAAGGTGCTGATTTGAATGCAATAAAAGAATTGCTTGGCCATACAAATTTATCTGCAACACAAGTTTACACTCACAACAGCATTGAAAGATTAAAAGACGTTTATAAAAAAAAACATCCCAGAAGTTGATTCGTTTTTATTAAAAATATACAATCTAAAATTATGAAAATCTACATTCAGTCTGTACACTTTGATGCCGACAAAAAATTGTTGGATTACATCACTCACAAAGTTGAGAAAACAAAAAGATTTTTTGAAAACATAAACAAGGTAAATGTTTATCTGCGACTGGAAAAAGATTCGCATAACGAAAACAAATCAGTTGAAATAAAATTAAATCTTTTAAGTCACAAAATCTTTGCAAAAATACATTCAAGTAAATTTGAAACTGCAACAGATTTAGTTATGGAAAAAATAATTAATCAGGTTAAAAAACAAAAAGAAAAAATACAAAATAAAGCCGCATAAAATTTATTTTTCTAAGCGCTTAACAGCTTCCTTTGCATCTATCAAATTTGGATCGAGTTGCAATGCGAATTTGTAGTTAAGCAAGGCGTCTTCGTATTTTTTTTCTATCTCGTGGCAAAGGCCGCGTTTGAAATAAGCCAATGAAAATTCCGTGTTCATTTTAATACATATTTCAAAATTTCGCAGTGCTTCTTTAATCTTAAAAATTTCAATATTTATACAGCCCACATTGTAATAACTCTGATAATTTTGAGGATCAAACTGAACAACTTTTCTATAATCGTGCAATGCCATTGCAAACTGTTTTTGATGTTGCAAAAACACAGCACGAGCAAACAACGCTTTGGTGTCGTTTGGTTTAATTCTCAACGCTCCATTTAAATAATCAATTGCGATTGTATTTCCGATATTTGTATGAATAATTCCCAATTGCATGTACGAATCAAAATCGTTGTTATTGTATTCAATTGCTTTTTGAAAATTTACAATTGCAGATGCCGTATCACCTAAATCTTTTAAATTCATTCCGCGCAAGAAATATGCATACGAATTTTGTTTGTCGTCATGCAATAAACTAGTTGTAAGCAAAAGCGATTTCTTATGTTCTTTAGCAAAAAAATACAAATCCGCTAACTTTGTTTTGGCTTCAGCAAAATCAGGTTTCAATTGAATTGATGTTTCAAAACATTCTGACGATTTTATGGTTTTACCCATTGCATAATAGTTTCTGCCTTGAGAATAAAAGTACAAGGCATTAGTTGAATCTAATCTGATGGCTTCATCAAAATCAATTTCGGCACGATTTAAATATTTCGAATTAAAATAAATCGAACCACGCTGATAATACAATTCAGCATTTTCTGGTTGATCTATAATTTTTTTATTTAATTCAACTGCTCCTGTTTGAATTGCAATAGAATCGTTTTCGTTATTTGAATTGTTTTTTTCTGATGTATCAACTCCACACGAAAAAAGTAGAATTATTGTTATTGAAAGTAATTTATTTTTTTTCATTTATTCATCCTATTTAACAATGTCCAAAATCATTTGGCTTATTATTATCAAGTCGCAAAAAAACATAAATTTGTTGTTTGAACGAAAAAATATTTTTTTATTTATAAACCTATCAAACTAAAATAACCAATGTCATTCTACCACAAACAAGGTCAAATACCCGCCAAAAGACATACTCAGTTTCGCAAACCTGATGGATCTTTATACGCTGAAGAATTGGTAAGTACTGAAGGATTCAGTAGTTTATATTCATTGGTTTATCATTGTCACCCGCCAACACTAGTTAAAGAAATTGGTGAGCCAATAGATGTTTCTCCAAAAGCAGCCATTGCAAAAAACATGCAGAACCGCAGTTTTTTAACTTTCAAAACTGAAGCAAAAGATGATTATTTAGAAAGTCGTGTTGTTCAATTATTCAACCGCGATTTGTATATTTCAGTTGCTGCTCCACGAAAGAGCATGACAGATTATTTTTATAAAAATGCCGATGCCGATGAAGTAATTTTTGTTCACGAAGGATCGGGCATTTTGAAGACATTGTATGGTGAAATTAATTTTGAATACGGTGATTATTTAGTTGTTCCAAGAGGAATAATTTATCAAATACATTTTAATAACGATCAAAATCGTTTGTTTATTATTGAAAGTTTTTCGCCCATTCGCCCACCAAAAAGATACACCAATTCGCATGGTCAACTCTTAGAACATTCGCCCTACTGCGAACGCGATATAAAATTACCAATACTTAAAGAAACAAATGACAAACAGGGTAATTTTAAAGTATTAATTAAAAAACAGGATTTAATTTTTCCTTACACTTATGCAACACATCCATTTGATGCAATAGGATGGGATGGCTTTCAATATCCTTTTGGTTTTAGCATTCATAATTACGAACCCATTACAGGACGCATACACATGCCACCTCCAATTCATCAAACATTCGAAGCACATAATTTTGTAATCTGTTCTTTTGTTCCACGATTATTCGATTACCATCCATTAAGCATTCCAGCTCCATACAATCACAGCAATGTAGACAGCGATGAAGTGTTGTATTATGTTGATGGAGATTTTATGAGTCGCAAACATGTTGAGCGAGGAATGATAAGTTTGCATCCAAAAGGAATTCCGCATGGGCCACATCCAGGATCAGTTGAAAAAAGTATTGGTGCAAAAGAAACCAAAGAATTAGCGGTAATGATTGATCCGTTTTACCCATTACAAATTACTCAAGCCGCTATGAATTGTGAAGATGCAGGATATTATAAAAGTTGGGTTGAATAATACGAAACAATAAAACGCCACTTCAGAATTAACAAATCAAAAAAACATTTTATGGAATCTATAGAATTAAACGAAAAAGACACTATTCAAACTTCAGATTTCCTTCCTTTAAACGGAACGGATTATATTGAATTATACGTAGGAAATGCGAAACAATCTGCACACTATTACAAAACAGCATTTGGATTTCAAAGCCTTGCTTATGCAGGCCCAGAAACAGGAATTAAAGATCGTGCTTCATACGTTTTAGTTCAAAACAAAATGCGATTGATGTTAACTACTCCTTTACATTCTGACGGCCCAATTGCTGAACATCATCGAAAACATGGTGACGGAGTAAAAGTAATTGCATTGATGGTTGATGATGCCTACGATGCTCATACACAAACAACAAAACGAGGAGGAATTAGTTCGTTGCAACCAAAAACTTTAAATGATAAAAACGGTGAAGTCCGCATGAGTGGAATTAAAACCTATGGCGAAGTGGAACATTATTTCATCGAACGAAAAAATTACAACGGAATATTTATGCCAGGATTTGTAGAATGGAAAAGCACTTACAATCCTGAGCCAACTGGTTTGCTTTATGTTGACCATTGCGTTGGAAATGTAGGTTGGAATCAGATGAATCCACGAGTAAAATTTTATGAAGAAGTAATGGGATTTAAAAATATTCTTTCGTTTGACGACAAAGATATTTCGACCGAATATTCTGCATTGATGAGCAAAGTAATGAGCAATGGAAATGGCTTTGTAAAATTTCCAATTAATGAGCCAGCTGTTGGCAAAAAGAAATCACAGGTTGAAGAATACCTTGATTTTTACGAAGGCGAAGGAACACAACACATAGCCATTGCAACTGCAGATATTGTTTCAACAGTAAAACAACTAATGGCTCGAGGAGTTGAGTTTTTAAAAGTGCCTTCAAGTTATTACGATGATTTATTTGACCGTGTCGGAAAAATTGAAGAAGACATTGAGCCACTAAAAGAATTAGGCATTTTGGTTGACAGAGATGACGAAGGATATTTACTGCAATTATTTAGCAAACCAGTTGAAGACAGACCAACTTTGTTTTACGAAATCATTCAACGCAAAGGAGCAAAAAGTTTTGGAAAAGGAAATTTCAAAGCATTGTTTGAAGCACTCGAACGCGAACAAGAATTACGTGGAAATTTATAAAACTCAATTGCTTTTTACAAAAACTTTGAGATGATAAACAAACCAAATACAAACGAAAATTATTCTCAAAGCGAGCGAAGGTTTTTAGAAGGTCCACGATCACGACTAAAAGAATTTCTCTTCACATTAAAAGTCATCAAAGATTTTATTAATGGATTTCGGGCATTGCATTTTGTTGGGCCTTGCGTTACGGTTTTTGGCAGCGCACGATTTGACGAAAACCACTTTTACTACCAAAAAGCAAAAGAAATAGGCGCAGGTATTACTGAACTTGGATTTGCAGTGTTAACAGGCGGTGGACCTGGAATTATGGAAGCTGCAAATCGCGGTGCATTTGAAAATAATGGCCGAAGCATTGGTTGCAATGTTGTACTTCCACACGAACAAAAAGAAAATCCATATCTTCATAAATGGGTTAACATTCGTTACTTTTTTGTCAGAAAAACTTTGCTGATAAAATATTCTTATGCTTTTGTAATTATGCCCGGTGGTTGGGGAACAATGGATGAATTATTTGAAGCATTAACTTTAATACAAACAGGAAAAATAAAAAATTTTCCGGTTGTAATTTTCGGAAAAGAATATTGGAAAAATTTAATCGAATTGATGGATGATATGGTGAAAAAAGAAACCATTTCGGCACCCGATTTGGATTTGCTTTTAATTACCGATTCAGTCGAAGAAACAATTGCACACATAAAAAAATATTCGGTCCAAAAATTCGAATTGAAAAAAGCAAAAAACTAAATCCAATAAAATGCTTGGGCAAATTTGTATCGAAATAAACTTTATTAATTGCCAGAAAACACCTTTTCCAACAGTTCATTTACTCTGTGCAATGAATCTTGTCTGATAAGTTTTTCTTCATTTGCTACTTTTAAAAACAATCCATCCAAAGCTTTCCGAGTAGTGTATGCGCTTAATGAGTTCTGATTTATTTTACTCCATAAAACACCATTTAATGACGCTAAATTATAAGTATCAATTAATTTTTGATATGCAGTTTCCGCACTTACTCCCAAAATTA
Organism: Chitinophaga pinensis; assembly: GCA_945861965.1. Lineage (GTDB taxonomy): Bacteria > Bacteroidota > Bacteroidia > UKL13-3 > UKL13-3 > CAMAWM01. The sequence goes on from CAMAWM010000042.1 coordinate 7,579, forward strand.
ACGGCTTGCTTAATGATGATTTTATTTTAGGCGAAAATGCATTAGTCAACTCCTGAAATGTTTTGCTTTTTAAATATTCAGTTGCGGCAGTTTGATCTCCTCTTAGAATTTTAAAACCATCATCGATTGACATACTCGTTATTGCATTTACAAAAACATCTTTTGCTTGAGGAGCAGCATCTTCTGCAGCTCGATTAATTGCCATTATTGCATCATTTAACAACTTTTGTCCACCCGGAATTTTTGAAAGATTTAGCACAATCCGATTTGCTTCTTCTGGCAATGCTAATTTTATCATTGCATCGTTAAAATATCCATCCGTTTTTCGTAATTGACTAACCGAAGAATCAGTGCCAATTGCCAAAGCATTTTTCAATCCCTTTATAACTTCTTCGTTTGATAATGGAGCACGAATACTCTGCTGAGCCATTTGTTGTATCACATCACAGGATGTAAAAATCATCGCACTTACCAAAAAAAATAGTGTAAATTTTCTTTTCATGAGGGCAATTTTATTAAAAACTTTTCAAAAACCTGTTGCATTTTATTTCTCAAACAATATATTGCGCAAAACAAATAAAAAAAACTATGTCAGAAATTTTAAAAGCAACAAGCTCAGAAAAGGGACACCCTAAAGGATTATACCTTCTGTTTTTTACCGAAATGTGGGAACGTTTTAGTTATTATGGAATGCGTGCTATTTTTATTCTTTTTCTTACACAAGCTTTATTTTTAAATTCAAAAGAAGCTTCAAATATTTATGGCAGTTTTACAGGATTGGTTTATTTAACTCCCTTGCTTGGAGGATATTTATGCGACAGATTTTTAGGAAACCGAAGAAGTATTTTTATCGGTGGTGTAATGATGGCTATTGGGCAATTCCTAATGTTCTTTTGCGGAAGTATGATTGATGCTAGTACCACAGCAGAATCAATTCCTTCTTCAGCAATGACATTAATGTGGGCTGGACTTACCGTTTTAATTGTTGGAAATGGATTTTTCAAACCGAATATTTCTACTATGGTTGGTCATCTTTATTCTGAAGGTGACAGAAAAGTAGATGGAGCATTTACCATCTTTTATATGGGAATTAATTTAGGCGCTTTTTTCGCACCGCTAATTTGTGGTGGATTTGGAGAAACAGGAAATATTGGCGATTTTAAATACGGATTTTTAGCTGCAGGAATTGGAATGGTTATTAGCATTATTTCATTTGAACTATTAAAAAATAAATACCTAACCGGACCCAACGGAAAAGCACTTGGAATGCCAGTTAAAAAAATGGACTTAAAAAATATAGCTATCGTTTTGGGAAGCATTGTTTTAATATTCTTCTTACTTGGATTTAAAAATATGTTCAAAAGCGATATCGACTTAATTGGCTATTTGATTTATGGCGCAATGGTATTTGTTCCATTAATTATTATGACCGATAAATCATTGACAAGTCAAGAAAAATCACGCATATCGGTTATATTTATTTTGGTCTTTTTTGTAATTTTCTTTTGGAGTGCGTTTGAACAAGCCGGAGCATCTTTAACACTTTTTGCTGACACACAAACTGATCGATTTATTGGAGCTTGGGAAATGCCAGCTAGCTGGTTTCAGGCAGTAAATCCATTGGGAATTATTCTTCTTGCTCCTATTTTTACCTATTTCTGGGGAATGTTATACAAAAGAAATCTTGAACCTGCATCGCCAATGAAAATGGCTTGGGGCTTAACATTACTTTGCCTAGGATATGTAGTTATTGCATTTGCCGTAAACGGTGTCGATAGTTCAGTAAAAATCAGCATGTGGTGGTTATTGGCTTTGTACTTACTTCATACAATGGGCGAATTATGTTTATCTCCAATTGGATTGTCAATGGTATCAAAACTTGCACCTTTAAGATTTTCATCATTGTTGATGGGAACATGGTTTTTGGCAAATGCTGCTGCAAACAAATTGGCCGGAACACTTAGTGCTTTAATACCTCCAGGAGCCGAGGAAATAAAAGCTGCTGCAGGTGCTCCTGTTGAATATCCTTCAATTGTTGGATTTAATATTACCAATCTTTATGAATTTTTTACGGTTTTCATCGCATTAAGTGGCGTTGCCGCAATTATTTTATTTTTAATGAGTGGTATATTAAGAAAAATGATGCACGGAATAAAATAATTTTCTCATTTTTTAGCGTTCAATTTTTATGTGGAATAAACATCCAAAAGCTCTCCCCTATTTGTTTTTCAGCGAAATGTGGGAACGATTCGGCTATTACCTGATGATTGGCATTTTTACATTGTATTTAAAAGATGTAAAAAATGGATTTGCAATGAATGAAGCTGAATCGGCTGATTTATACGGAACATTTATAGCCCTTGTTTTCTTAACTCCATTTCTGGGTGGTTTGCTTGCCGACAGGTATTTTGGTTACAAAAAATCTATCGTATTTGGTGGTATTTTAATGGGCATTGGTTATTGCATGATGGGAATTCATAGCCTACCCGTTTTATACATTGCAATGACTTTTGTAATTGTCGGAAATGGGTTTTTCAAACCCAATATTTCTACCTTGTTGGGCAATGTTTATTCAGTACCCGAACATATTCACCAAAAAGACGATGGTTACAATATTTTTTATATGGGTATAAATGTTGGTGCGTTTATTTGTAATTTTTTTGGCGCTGCTTTGCAAATACTTTTGGGATGGGAATGGGCATTTATGGCTGCCGGAATTGGAATGTTTATCGGTGTAATTGTTTTTTTGATTGGCACGAAACATTTCATCGGTTTTGATCAGAAAAAAGGCGTTCAACCCGATGATATGCCTATGCTAAAAATCGTATTGTTAATATTAGTTCCTTCAATAATTGGCGGTGTAATTGGTTATTTAATTAAAGGCACTACAAGTATTGAAAATCCAAATGGAAATATCTTTGGCAGCGATAGCACCGATGCATTCATTTTTGCTTGTCTTCCTGTTATTTATTTTTATTCAAGTTTATACCGTAAAGCAAACAAAGAAGAGAAAAGACCCATTGCAGCTTTGCTCGCAATATTTGCAGTTGTAATTCTTTTTTGGGCTGTATTTAAACAAAATGGATCTGCACTAAATACTTGGGCTGACAGGTACACTGACAGGCAAGTTGAAGGAACTACAGAAAAAGTTTGCGAAACACTTAAACAATCAAAATCCATATCTTATACAAAAGATTCTGTTGCCAGTTACGATCAATATTTCAGGTTGATGAAAGTAAAAGGCGTTGTTCAAAAAGAGTTTAATTATCCGCTTTATTATAGAAATGTAAAAACAGAAAATTTACCTCAAGAAGGAAATTCAATTAGTGTTTGGTCAACCAACCTCAGTCAATCTATAAATCCAGGATGGGTTATAATTTTAACTCCCCTTGTTGTCGCCTTTTTTACCTGGTTGCGAAGACGAAAAAAAGAACCATCGACACCAACAAAAATCGCTTTCGGATTGTTTATTTCAGCACTGTCTGCATTGGTTATGCTTGCTGCTGTAAAAGCTGGTGAAAACGGAGCTGAAAAAGTGAGTGTTTGGTGGCTTATTGGATGTTATGGTGTTATAACAATTGGCGAATTATTTTTAAGTCCAATGGGATTAAGCTTAGTTTCAAAATTGAGTCCGCCACGCATTACAGCATTAATGATGGGCGGTTGGTTTTTATCCACTTCCATAGGAAATAAACTTAGCGGTGTACTTGCAAGTATGTGGGATAAATACGAAGACAAAAGCAACTTTTTTTTATTGAACTGTGGACTATTGCTTGTAGCCACTTTGCTATTATTTGCCATTTTAAAATGGTTAAATACAATAATGAAAGAGAAAAACATTCACTAAGATGACTGACTCTTCATTAGAAGAAATTCAAAACTTTAAAGGCAAATACCCAAAACAACTTTGGTATTTATTTTTTTCCGAAATGTGGGAACGATTCTGTTTTTATGGAATGCGTGGAATGTTGGTTGTTTTTATGGTTAACCAATTGATGATGGACGAAAAAATTGCCAACCTTCAATATGGCGCTACACAAGCATTTGTTTATGCTTTTACATTTATTGGCGGATTGTTTGCAGATAAAATTTTAGGATACAAAAAATCGCTTTTTTGGGGTGGATTATTAATGATCGTTGGAAGCATTTTATTATCCATAGATCCAAAAGAATTTTTCTTTTTTGGTATAAGTTTTAACATAATTGGAACTGGTTTTTTCAAGCCCAATATTTCTACAATGGTTGGAAAATTATATGTCGAAAACGACAACAGAAGAGACGCAGGATTTTCATTGTTTTATGCTGGAATAAATCTTGGTGCATTGATTGGAGGATACCTTTGTATAGCTGTAGCAAACGGAAATTTATTTGCCAATTTAATTCCAATCAATTTGAGATGGAATGTAGCATTTGGTTTTGCAGCATTTGTGATGATAATTAGTTTGCTCACTTTTATTCGAACTCAAAAAACATTAGGAACAATTGGACTTTCACCTTTATCAAATTTATCCAACTCAAGACAAAAATTGTACGAATGGATTACTTACATACTTTCTTTAGCCATTATTCCCATCATCATGACGATGGTTTCAAAAACAGAATATACCGATATTTTCATGTTTATAATTGGACCAGCCGCACTGTTATATTTGTTTTACGAAATGCGAAATTATTCGCTTAATGAAAATAAAAAGTTGATTGCTGCACTTATTTTTATGCTTTTCTCGATTTTCTTTTGGGCATTTTTTGAGCAAAGTGGCGGATCATTAAGTTTGTTTGCAGCAAACAATCTTGAAAATACTGTTTTAGGTGTAAGTGTTGATCCAAACGGAATAAACAATTCAGCCAATTCTTTCTTTGTTATTGCATTTGCAGCATTGATTGGCATGGTATGGATTTGGATGAATAAAAGAAAAATCGAACCCAATACTGTAGTAAAATTTGGATTGGGATTTTTATTCCTCGCTATAGGTTTTTATGTGTTTTATTATACCAAATTTTTTTCAAATTCTGACGGAAAAACATCTTTGGATTTATTCACTTTTGCTTGGTTTATCATCACTTTTGGCGAATTGTGTTTGTCTCCAATCGGAATGTCTGTGATGACTAAACTATCGCCCCAAAAAACACAAGCAGTAGTTATGGGAATGTGGTTTTTGGCAAGCGCATACGGCCAATATTTTGCCGGTTTGCTTGGCGCTAATATTGCTGAAGCTTCTGAAAATTCAAACAACTTTGATAAATTAATTGTGTATGCTGATGGATACAAACAATTAGCTGTTTATGCATTAATTGCAGGAATTGTTTTAATTTTAATTTCGCCTTTGGTAAAGAAATTAATGCAAGAAGTTAAATAATCTCCATATTTTGCGCTTCAAATTTTAGTTTTTTCAGCCCTTGAAAGTTAATACAAATGACAAGTCTAAACAGTGGTATTTATTATACACAACTCCTCGTGCTGAGAAAAAGGTTTTTATCGAATTAACAAAGCATGGTTTTGAGGTGTTTTTGCCCCTTCAAAAAAAACTTAGAATTTGGAGCGATCGCAAAAAATGGATAGATACTCCGCTTTTCAATTCTTATATTTTTGTTAACACTAACCTTTCTTTCTATTATGAACTTTTAAATATTACAGGAATTGTTAAATTTGTCGCCCTCGAAAAGGTTCCTGTAGTAGTAAGACAGTCGGATATTGAGTTAATTCAATTAATGATTGCAAACTACGAAGAGATTGAAGCAACACCTAAAAAACTGGAAAGCGGAAGCAAAGTGCAAATTATTGCCGGTCCGTTGCGAGGGCAAATTGGAGAATTGGTAGAATACAAACAAAAAAAATCGGTGATGATTGACATTCAAACAATCGGTTATTCGTTATTAGTTCAATTGCCTGATAATATAATTAGAGCTTTTAAATAAATGAATATAAAATTGAAAACTATAGCACTTAAACGCAACATTTTAATTTCAGCATTTGCATTGTTAATTATGCTGAGTTCATGCGTATCAAACAAACGATTTGTACTTTTGCAAAGCAAGAACAATGGAACTGTTGATAGCACAGCCATAATACCATTGAACCGCACAGATTACAGACTTCAAATAAATGACATTTTGTACATCAGCATAGTTTGCGATGACGAAAAAATAACCAAAGCATTTTCATCAAATCAAGCAGGTGGAAATATGATGCAAGGTGCTGTCGGAGGACTGGGAACTCAATTTTATTTAACTGGATATTCGGTAAATGATGCAGGCGAGATGTTGTTGCCAATACTTGGGAAAATTCCTACTGCAGGTAAAACAATCAACGAACTGAGAGAATCAGTAAAATTAGAATTGGATAAATACCTGAAAGTATATCATTTATTTGTACAGCTTGCTGACTTCAAATTCAGTATAATGGGTGCCGTTGGACGACCTGGAAATGTTTCGATCATGCGCAATCAGGTTACAATAATTGAAGCCATTGCCAATGCTGGAGATTTTTTACCAACTGCACAAAGGAAAAAAGTTAACATCATTCGTCAATATCCAGATGGAGTAAAAATACACCAAGTTGATATGACAAGTATAAACATAGTAAAATCACCTTTTTATTTTATCAAACCCAATGATGTGATTTATGTAGAACCTTTAAAAATGCGAGAGTTTGGAGATTTAACCTCTGTTCAAACTTCTCTGAGTACAATATCTCCATTATTAAATACGATGTTGATTGTACTGAACACCTATCTGATTTTTAGAAACATAAAATAATTCCGGAAAAACGATTTATGAGCAATGAAATAAACGGCAGAAATATTAGCGGCAACGATGCGATTACAAACGAACCTGTACAAACAGAATCGTTTTTTAATTTAAGAATGATAATAGGCAAAATTATTGCCTACCAACCTTTTTTTATATTAAGTATAATTATTAGTCTGTTTGTTGCTTTTCTGGTAAATAGATACACAACACCACGCTTTACAGTAAAAACAACCTTACTGATAAAAGATAAAAGCCGAGGTTCTTTTGATGGAGCTGAAACTTTTTTGCAGGGAATGTCCTTATCCAATCAAACCAAAAATATTGAAAACGAAATCGGGATTCTCAAATCAAAATCAATGGTGGAGGCAACTGTCAAAAATTTGCAGTTTGGAGTGAGTTATTTTTCAAGAGGTAATATTAAAAAGAATGAATTGTTTGAAAACACACCTTATTTAGTTGATGTTGACAGCAATCACTTGCAGATTTACGGTCCCTACTTTTTTCTTAAGTTTTTAAATGAAAACGAAGTAGAAATTAAATGCGAAACAAAAGATGCGCATGTGTTTGCCCCCAAAACAAATCAATCGTATGGTGGAGGTGCTGTATTTAAAAATGGCGTTTATAAAACTAATGTTCCGATAGTTGGAGAGCATTATAATTTTACAATCAGATTACTTAATCCATCTATTGTAAATGACGAAACAGAAAATTATTTTAGACTGAATACCGAATCAGGAATTGTAAATAAATACAACGGTGGTTACACAATTAAACCCATCAATAAAAATTCATCCATTATTGAAATTTCTCGAGAAACCAATGGACCAGAAAAGGATGCAGCATTTTTGGATGCACTTTGCAATACTTATATTCAAATGGGTTTGAATGACAAAACGCGTGTAACTACGAATACTATAAGATTTATTGATAATCAAATAAACAGCATAAGCGATTCGCTTGCAAATTCAGAAGACCAATTGCAACTTTTCAGAAGCAATAACAAAATGTTGGATATTAGCGAAACCGGGAAAAACGCAATGGGAATTTTAGTCGGGTTGGAAAATGAGAAAGCCATTGAAGGATTGAAAAATAAGTACTACGAATATCTTTCAGAATACATCGAAAAAAATAAAAAATTAGATGCCATTATAGCACCAACTGTAATGGGAATTGCGGATCCTTTGCTTAATGCTTTGGTTGGACAATTGGTACAATCCTATTCTAAATTATTAACACTTGAAGCAAGTTTAACTTCAACAAATCCATT
>CAMAWM010000043.1 GCA_945861965.1 Chitinophaga pinensis
TCCATCAGCGTATATTTTTAGCAGTGGCGATACCGTTTTTTGCGAAGGAGATTCTGTGTACTTGCAAACCAGCACGGGAAATAATTATCAATACACTTGGTTCAAAAATGATGTAATCATTGTAGGCGCAAATTCAAATAGAATTTTAGTTAAAGAACATGCGTTATACAAAGTAAAAATTAATAATGGTTGTGAAGCTCTTTCTCCTTCTGTGTTGATTACAATAAATCCAATACCCAATAAACCTGTAATCTCACAATCAGGAAATTTATTGCAATCAAATTCAACCAGCAACAATCAATGGTATTTCGGAAGTGCAATGATTTCGGGCGCCAAGAATCAAACCTATCAACCAACTCAAAACGGAACTTATTTTGTTTCGATTACAAATTCTTTTGATTGTGTTAATTTTTCTGATGGATTTCTTTTTGCAAGTGCAGGAATAATAGAAGTTGACGCCAAAATACTAATTGATATTTATCCAAACCCATCAAATGGTTTTTTCGAAATTGTATCAAATGAAAAAATAGGACAAATTGAATTGTATGCAATAAATGGCGAACATATATTAACAAGAATAATCAATTCGAAAATTGCTGCTTTTGATTTAAATCCAGCTAAAGGATTCTATATTGTTAAGTGCATCTCGCAACACGGAATTGCGATTAGAAGACTTATATTTTATTAGAAAAACAGCTTAAGTATCATAATAGAAAAACTTGTCTATTAAATAGCAGGTAGTATTTTTGTTGAAAATAGTTTTAGAAAATGTTTGATACAATAGAAGAGGCGATAGAAGAAATTAAAAACGGTAAAATGGTTATTGTGGTTGACGATGAAAACCGCGAGAACGAAGGTGATTTTGTTACTGCTGCACGAAATGTCACTCCAGAGATTATAAATTTTATGAGTAGGGAAGGGCGCGGTTTGATTTGCACTCCGCTGATTGAAAGTCGTTGCGAATTATTAAATCTTGACCTAATGGTTCGTGACAATACAACGCTACACGAAACTCCATTTACTGTGTCGGTTGATTTGCTAGGAAAAGGGTGTACAACTGGAATCTCGGCACAAGATCGCGCCAAAACTGTTCAAGCCTTAATTGATCCCAATACCAAAGCAGAAGAATTAGGAAAACCAGGACATATTTTTCCGTTAAAAGCAAAAAACGAAGGTGTACTACGAAGAGCGGGACATACAGAAGCAGCAATTGATTTAGCTAGACTTGCTGGATTTGAACCAGCAGGTTGTATTGTTGAAATTTTGAATGAAGATGGAACAATGGCTCGGCTTCCTCAATTGATTGAAGTAGCGAAAAAATTCAATATGAAATTGATTACAATTCAAGATTTAATTTCATACAGATTGAAAAACGAATCCTTAGTAAAGCGCGTTATTTCAGTTGATATGCCAACGCGTTATGGAAATTTTATACTAACCGCATACGAACAAATTGATACTGGACAAGAGCACGTGGTTTTGCAAAAAGGAAGTTGGAGTGAAACCGATTCAGTTATGGTTCGTGTACATTCAAGTTGTGTTACGGGCGATATTTTTCATAGTCTTCGTTGCGATTGTGGTGAGCAATTGCACAGAGCAATGGAAATGATAGAATTGGAAGGAAAAGGGGTTGTGTTATATATTAATCAGGAAGGGCGAGGAATTGGATTGCTGAATAAGCTAAAAGCCTATAAATTGCAAGAGGAAGGATTGGATACTGTAGATGCTAATTTGAAATTGGGATTTAAAATGGATGAACGCGACTACGGAGTTGGAGCACAAATTCTTCGCGATATTGGAGTTCACAAAATGAGATTGATTACAAATAATCCAACAAAAAGAGCAGGTTTGATTGGTTATGGATTAGAGATTGTAGAAAACATTCCACTTGCTGTTACTACCAATCCGCACAACGAAAAATACATTGATACCAAGAAAAATAAAATGGGCCATGATTTTTGATTTCTGCAGCTTTCGAAAAAAGTAAAAATGAATTTAGCATATCAAAAACATCTTACTTATGCCATTAGCAAAAAGTCAGAGAACAAAAAGTTTTTTGAAAAGCTAAAAAAAAACAATCCGACTAATTTAGATAAAGATTGCAACCGATTACACGATGAAGCCTTTGAAGTAATTGATTGTTTGCAATGTGGCAATTGTTGCAAAACAACAGGACCGCTTTTGTTGTATAAAGACATCGCTAGATTGGCGAAATATTTAAAAATAAAACCAGCAACTTTTACCGAAAACTATTTGCGCATTGACGAAGACAAGGATTATGTTTTTAAAAAAATGCCATGTATTTTTTTAGAAGAAAACAATTGTTGTTCTGTTTACGAAAATCGTCCAAATGCTTGTCGAGAATATCCGCACACACAGCAAAGCAAAATTATTCAGAAATTGAAAATCACATTCGAAAATACATTGATTTGTCCTGCCGTTGCTAAAGTTGTAGAAGGGTTGAAATTAATTTACAATTAAAAAATTCAAACTTATTAGGTTAAATAATCTGCTGCGATTTTAGTATTATCGCAACTCCAATTTTTTAAAAAAAAATACATGAAGCGCAGTACACTGATTATAGCAATAATATTATTTTTTTCGCAGGTAGGTTTTGCAAACGATACAAGTAAAATTGTTTTAAAAACATTTAAACCCGAATTGCAACACAATACTATTTTCGAATTTGTAGGTTGGGTATTGAGTAACAATCATTATCGAAAACTTACGCTAAACGATAGCCTTTCGTCACAGTATTTGAATAATTACATTAAGCATTTAGATCCATCGCATATTTATTTTTTGAAGAGCGATATTCAAAATTTTGAGAAATTCAGAAAAACGCTTGATGATGATTTAAAATTAGGAAAACCAAATGCTGGATTTGAGATGTATAATGTTTACCAAACTCGTTTGGAGGAACGTATCAATTACACATTTGATTTGTTAAATAGCCAACTATATTTTTCTTCAAACGATTCGTTTTCGTATAAACGTGAGGATGTTGATTTTGCTGAGAGTATGAAGGAAATGGATCAATTGTGGCGCAATAAAATAAAGTACGAAGTATTGGCTTCAAAAACGGGCGATAAGGATTATAAATCGGTGGCTGAAATTGTTAGAAAACGATACTACAATCTTTATAAACAATTGAGCAAAACGCGAAATGAAGATGTATTTAGTTTTTATGTGAATTCATTGACAGAAATTGCGGATCCACATACTGATTATTTTTCGCCAAAAGTTGCCGAAGATTTTAATCAAAGCATGAGTTTGAGTTTAGAAGGAATTGGAGCTACACTTCAAACCGATAATGAATACACAAAGATTGTAACTTTGGTAAAAGGCGGACCTGCTGATAGAAGTAAAAAGATTTTTAACAACGACAAAATTGTTGGTGTTGCGCAAGGCAAAGATGGCGAAATGGTAAATGTGTTGGATTGGAGAATTGACGAAGTTGTTGGGCTTATTCGTGGCAAAAAAGGGACATTGGTTCGCTTGCAAATTATTCCTCACGATGCAACAGACAACAAAACAAAAGTGATTGAAATTGTAAGAGATAAAATAGTGTTAGAAGATCAAGCTGCAAAAGGAAGTATAAAAGAAATAATTCGGAATAATAAAACATACAAAATGGGAGTAATTAATATCCCTTCTTTTTATATGGATTTTGCTGCTGCAAGTCGCGGAGATAGAAACTATAAAAGCACCACACGTGATGTAAAGAAAATTATTGATTCATTAAGCAAACAAAACATTGATGGATTGGTAATTGATTTGCGAAGCAATGGTGGTGGTTCTTTGCAAGAGGCGGTTGAATTATCGGGCTTGTTTATCAAAAAAGGACCTGTTGTTCAGGTAAAAGAATCGTCAGGAATGATCAGACCTTATGAAGACAATAACGAAGAGGTTTTATGGAATAAACCACTTGCTGTTATCGTAAATCGTTTCAGCGCATCGGCAAGCGAAATTTTTGCGGCAGCAATGCAAGATTATGGTAGAGCAATACTCATTGGTGAACAAACTTTTGGAAAAGGCACCGTTCAAAATCCAATAGACATTAATGGATTTATACAAATGGGAGATTTAAAATTTGGCGAAATAAAGTTAACAATTGCTAAGTTTTATAGAATAAGCGGAGGAAGTACACAACATCATGGAGTTTTTCCGGATATTCATTTTCCTGGCATTTATTCGGGCAAAGAATACAGCGAAAGTGGAAATGAATTTTCATTGCCTTACGATGAAATCAACAAAATGAAATTTGAAAAGGTTGCTGATTTAAGTAACAGAATTTCTCTTCTGAAATCAAAACACGATGAAAGAATGAAGATTAACGATGAGTACAATTATTTGCTCGAAGATATTGCAACGATGGAGGCAGGACGAAAAAAACAATTTGTTTCATTGAACGAAGAGAAGTTCAAAAGTGAAAATAAAATCAACGAAGAAAAAAATAAATTAAGGGTCGAACAAAGAAAAAAAGCGAAAGAAAAAAAGGGAAAGAATTCGGAAAATGTAGATCTGATTCTTGATGAAACAAAAGAAATTTTAGTTGACTTAATAAATGGAAACTAAGTTGAGTTTGAACTCAGCTAGACTGATAAAATTCTTAACTCATTAATAATTGATTTTTCAATTGCATCTTCAATTCCATCGTAGCTTTCCATTATAAATTTTTTGCCAGTTATATGTTGGTATAATTCAACATATCTGTTTGTTACAATCTCAATAAAATCAATTGGAAATACAGGAGCTGCAGCGCCTACTTGTCCTTGAAAACCTTTTGCTATTAACCATTGCCTAACAAACTCTTTTGACAATTGTCTTTGTTGTTGATCTTTTTGCTGAATCTTGGCATACGTATCAGTATAAAAATACCGCGATGAATCGGGAGTGTGAACTTCATCCATCAGCATTATTTTCCCATCTTTTTTTCCAAACTCATATTTTGAATCAACAAGAATTAATTTTTGTTGTTTGGCATAATCGCTACCAAATTTAAAAAGTTTGTGTGTGTATTCTTCCAATTGTAAATAATCTTCTTCGGCTACTAATTTCTGTTTTAAAATTTCTGCTTTTGAAATGTCCACATCGTGACCAACATGCGCTTTAATTGTTGGCGTAATAATTGGCACTGGGAATTTATCATTTTCAAGCATTCCGTCAGGCATTTTTTCGCCACAAATAATGCGCTTCCCTTCTTTGTATTCGCGCCAAGCATGTCCGCTTAAATAGCCGCGAATTACCATCTCGATATGAATGGGTTCGCATCGATAACCTAAAGTTACATTTGGATGCGGACTGCTAATTTTCCAATTTGGAACAAGGTCTTTCGTCAAATCTAAAAAGTATCCTGCTGTTTGATTTAACACCTGACCTTTGTAAGGAATTGCTTTTGGCATTACGACATCAAATGCCGAAATTCTGTCTGTTGCAACCATCACCAAAATGCTATCTGAAATATAATAAACATCTCGGACCTTTCCTCGGTAGAAATTTTTTTGCTGGTTGAAAAAGTAATTTGTACTAATTAATGTTGACATAATTTTTATATAAAAAGTTGAGTGCTCAAAAAACTTTTATTCGTACGCTCTAATAATATCTTTTACTAACTGATGTCTAACCACATCTTCATAAGATAAATATTGAAAATGAATTCCTTTTATTTTATCTAAAATTTTTGTTGCACGCAATAAACCTGATTGTTGGCTCTTAGGCAAATCTATTTGAGTTAAATCGCCCGTAATAATAATCTTTGCATTGGGTCCCATTCGAGTTAAAAACATTTTGAGTTGCATATCGGTGGCGTTTTGTGCCTCATCCAATATTACGTAAGCATTGTCTAAAGTTCTGCCACGCATATAACCCATTGGCGCAATTTCTATCACGCGTGTTTCAATATAATATTTCAATTTTTCTGGTTGAATCATATCGTCTAATGCATCGTACAAAGGACGTAAAAACGGATCGATTTTTTCTTTCAAATCGCCAGGCAAAAAGCCTAAGCTTTCACCAGCTTCAACTGCTGGACGAGCTAAAATAATTCGTTTTATTTCTTTGTTTTTCAAAGCGCGAACAGCAAGTGCAACTGCGGTGTAAGTTTTTCCAGTTCCTGCTGGTCCAATAGCAAATAAGATGTCGTTGCTTGCTGATAGTTCAACCATTTTTCGTTGGTTGGGAGTTTTTGCACGAATAATTTTTCCGCCATTTCCGTGTAAAATCATATCGTTCAATGGGTCAGTTGAACCGTTTATTTCTTGTGATTTTTTTTCTGCATTTCCTGAAAGTAAATCCATCATTTTACTATCTGAAATAGTTCCATTCTGTGAATGCAGTTGAGTAATTTGATAAAATTTTTCTTCAAATAATTTTATATCCAAATCATTTCCGGTAAGCATTAACTGATTTCCTCGGCTAACAATTTTTAGTTTTGGAAAATGCGCCTGAAGAATCTTAAGGTATTTGCTGTTTGAACCCAAAAAATCTGCTGGATCAATGTCGTCAATCAATATTTCTTTACTATTCAAATTTTGTGCTACTTAAATTCTATTTTCGCCAACGAATTTATAAAAATACCTTAGCAAACTTGCAAATTATTACGCTTACATCTGATTTTGGAAACAACAGTCATTATTTGGCTGCAGTTAAAGGGAAAATATTTCAATTAATTCCAGATACACAACTAGTTGATATTAGCCACGAAGTTAGTAATTACGATGTTTTGCAGGCTTCTTTTTTATTGAGAAATTCGTTTAAAAATTTTCCTGTTGGAACGATACATGTCCTTTTTGTTGACAGCAATATTAAGATGCACAAACAATTTTTAGTGGTAAAAAACGATGGACATTATTTTATTTCGGCCGATAATGGAATTTTCAATCTCATGTTTGATGAAATTTCAGACGATGTATGGCAAATAAAATTTGAAGAAAAACTATCGGAAAATTTATTTTTTGAAAAGGATGTGTTTGCGCAAGCCATTAAAAATATTGTTAGTGAAATTCCTTTTGAAAAGTTTTTAATTAAATCTAAAATTAATACGATTCTTCATAATTCAATGCAAGCAGTTGTTAATGAAAATACAATTAGAGCAAGCATCATTTTTATAGATAAATACCAAAATGCATTTGTTAACATTAGCCAAAAACTTTTTGAAGAAAACAGAAAGGGAAGGAAATTTAAACTATACTATTTCGGCAAAAATTATTTGACTAAAATAGCTAAACACTACACCGAAATTGAAGAAGGAAATGAGTTGGCTTTGTTCAATGAAAACGGATACCTTGAAATTGCAATTAACAAAGGTGCTGCAGCGCAGTTGTTGGGTTTGAGAGTAGGGCAGAAGGTGATAGTTGAATTCGATATTGCATGATTTTAATAGAAAATTATAAATGATAAACCGAATAGTACGATTGAGTTTTGATGCTGAAAAAACAGATGAATTTTTAAAAGTTTTTAACGAATCAAAAGATAAAATAATTGCATGTGATGGATGCGAAGGTTTATCACTTCTGCGCGATTCGGAAAACAAAAATGTTTTTTTTACTTACAGTTTTTGGCGCGATGAAGATTGCTTGAATAAATATAGATTTTCAGAATTATTTAAAAGCACTTGGGCCAAAACAAAAATTTTATTTAACGATAAACCTCAAGCGTGGAGCCTGCTAGTGGAGCAAAAAGTGAAATAGTTTTTCTATTTTATATTATGCCACACATTGGTAACGTCATCGTCATCTTCAATCAAATCAATTAGCTTATTTATTTCTTCTTCTTGCTCTTCAGTTAACTCAATAAATGTTGTAGCAATTCTTTGTAGTTCTGCATTTGTAATTTCAATTTTTTTAGCTTCTAAGGCCTGTTGCATTTTGCCAAATTCGTTAAAGGGAACTGATAGAATTAATCCTCCTTCTTCATCGTCTTCCATTTCCTCAAGACCAGCGTCAATCAATTCCAACTCCAATTCGTCTTTGTTTAATCCGGCAGATTTTATTCTGAAAATTCCTTTGCGTTCAAATATAAAATCAAGCGAACCTGAAACCAACATTTGTCCTCCTTTTTTACTGAAATAACTTCTTAATGCTGCAACGGTTCGCGTTGGATTGTCAGTTGCAGTTTCTATAACCAATGCCACGCTGTGTAGTGCTTTTCCTTCGTAAACTACTTCTTGAAAATCTTTCTCTTGTTTGGTACTTGCACGTTGAATTGCAGCGTCAATATTTACTTTTGGCATGTTGATGGCTTTTGCATTGGCAATTAATACGCGAAGTCTGGAATTGCCATCTGGGTCTGCACCTCCGGCTTTTACAGCTATCGCAATTTCTTTTCCAATTTTGGTAAATGTTCTGCTCATTTTTGCATAGCGAGCAAACATTTTATGCTTTCGTTTTTCGAATACTCTTCCCATTTTTTTTTGTTTCTGAAAGTATTTATTTCAACCTATTATTATCTTCCATCGCCATCAAAAATATTTCCTAATCCACCCAAAATACCGCCTTCTTCTCTGCGTCTTCCCATTCCTCCATAGGACATTATTCTGGCTGCAAGTCTGCTAATTGGCAAGGATTGAATCCAAACTTTTCCAGGGCCAGTTAGTGTAGCAAAGAAAATTCCTTCGCCACCAAATAAAGTATTTTTAATTCCACCTACAAATTGAATATCGTAATGTACTTCTTTGCTGAATGCAACAATGCAACCGGTATCAATTTTTAGAAGTTCGCCTGGTTGTAATTCGCGCTCTTCAACGTGTCCGCCAGCATGAACAAAAGCCATTCCATCGCCCTCTAATTTTTCCATTATAAAACCTTCGCCACCAAATAATCCAGTACCTAATTTTCGTTGAAATTCAATACCAATACTTACTCCTTTTGCCGCGCATAGAAATGCATCTTTTTGGCAAGTAACTCTACCACCCATTCTGTGCAAATCAAGTGGAATTATTTTTCCTGGGTAAGGAGCAGCAAAAGTAATTTGTCTTTTGTTTTGACTAATGTTTGTGTACGCTGTCATAAACAAACTTTCGCCTGTAAGAATGCGCTTTCCGGCCGACATTAATTTTCCAAAAACACCGCCTTGATTTTGCGATCCATCACCAAAAATGGTTTCCATTTGCAAGCCATCGTTCATCATCATAAAACTTCCTGGCTCAGCAATTACAGTCTCTTGTGGATCAAGTTCTATTTCGATACATTGTAATTCGCTTCCAATTATTCTGTAATCTATTTCGTGATTTTGTATCATTTATATTAAAAATTGTTTTTCATGCTATGAATTTTAAAGCCGAAATAATTAGTTAATCAATTTCATTTCAGCTACAATTTGTGGTGCTTGGCCGTATTTTTCGATTAACCAAAGTACATAGCGAATGTCAACGCAAATTGTTCTTTTGTTAGCAGGATCAAAGTGAATGTTTCCGCTCATGGCTTCCCAGTTTCCGTCAAATGCCAAACCAATAATATTTCCATTTCCATCCATTACCGGACTTCCACTGTTGCCGCCTGTAATGTCGTTATCAGTCAAAAAACATGTAGGAAGTTTTCCGTCTTTCATTGCATATTTTCCATAATCTTTTGCCTGATGCAAATCTTTCATTCGTTGTGGAATTGTAAATTCTTTATCGGGATGGTTTGCATATTTTATATTTTTTTCAATCACTTCATCCAAATTTGTTACCATATTGTATTTCATATATGGACGAGCAGTTCCGTAAGTTAGTCGCAACGATGAATTGGCATCGGGATAGAATTTCTTTTTGGTATTCATTTCCATCAAACCTTTGATATATTTTCTTCCAAGTGCCAAGCTGTTGTCGTTAAATTCATCAACTTTAGGTTTGTAATTTTTGATATAAAAATCACGAAAAGCTTTCACAAATTTATACGCAGGATCGTTTTTTAAAATCTCTAATCTTGGATTTTTAAAAAATGCTTCAACCATGTTTTCGTCAGCAAAAAAGCTGCTGTTGAATACAAAATTGGTATATAATTTTATTGCTTCACGCATATTGTTTGCATCGTATTTTGCAATCACATCGTTTACAAAAGGCGCTTGCTGATCTTTTGGAATGTTGTTGCAATACAAAACCAATAGGCTATCAAAAATTCTTTTGTCGGCAGCCACAATCATTTTGCTATAAGGCATGTCTTTCAAGGCTTCGAGCATTCTTTCATTAAGGTCGTTGAAGGAATTAGCATCAGCCTTTTCAAGCATGCTTTCCATGCTCATTGCCATGCCAGCAAATTTTGAAATTGTAGTAGCAAGGATGCCTTCGTTTAAATAAGTACGTTGTAAACTATATGGCTTGTAAATCGAAAATGTTTTTTCAACATCAGCAAGCAAGGATTTATAATCTTCTTTGCTTTCAGCCCACTTTTCAAATGCTTTTTCTTCTTTTAATTTTTGTTCATATACTTTATTTTTTTTCAACTGCTCGTACTCTCCTCTAAAATATTTCCAATAGTTTGCAACACCTGCAAAATCAGATGATAATTTTAAACGAATGTCAACATCTTTGTTCATCTGTTCTTTCCAAGCGTTTAATCTAACATCACGCAATGCAACAATTGCATGGTCAACCAAGTCTGTTGCAATTTGTACTCCTTGCGAAAATTCATATCGATTTGTACGTCCAGGAAATCCCATGATCATAGTAAAATCGCCTTTGTTAACGCCTTTAATATTTATTGGCAACGAATGTTTTGGTTTAAATGGAATATTGTTTTCCGAGTATTTTGCAGGTTTTCCTTCGGCATTGCTATAAACGCGAAACATGCTGAAATCGCCAGTATGTCTTGGCCACATCCAGTTATCAGTTTCGCCACCAAATTTGCCTATGTTTTGTGGTGGGGTTCCAACCAAACGGATATCTGTAAATCTTTCAAGAATAAATAAATAGTAAGCATTTCCTTTAAAAGTTTCGCGAATTAGTCCTTCGTAATGAGTATCTTTTGTTGATGCTTTAATTATTTTTTTATAAATCTCTGATAGTTTTGAGTTGCGGGTTTTTTCATCCATTCCTTTTACTTCATCCAAAACTTTTGAAGTAACATCTTCCATTCTAACTACAAACGCCACAGTTAAACCTTCAATGGGTTTTTCTTCTGATTTTGTTTTAGCCCAAAATCCATTATCCAAAATATTCTCCTGAGGGGTTGATTTTCCTGCTATCGCATCGTAACCACAATGGTGATTAGTTAAAACCAATCCTTGCTCTGAAATAATTTCACCAGTACATCCACCGCCAAACCATACAATAGCATCTTTCAAACTCGAGTGATTAGCACTGTACAATTGCTCAGCCGTAAGTTTAAGCCCTTTCTTTTTCATGTCGGCATGGTTTTCATTGAGCAAAATTGGCAGCCACATTCCTTCGTCAGCGCGTAATGAACTAATGTTTAGCATAAGCAAAGTCAGAATTGAATAGGTTATTTTTTTCATTTTATTTTGTGTTTTTTTGCAGCGAAAATATCATTAAAAACACTTTGAAGTAAACTATTTTTTAAATTCAATAAATTGAAATTTACAATCAAAATGACGAAGATTAAGAATTTTAAAATGGAATTCTGCAATTGAAAATTTTTCAAAACTTTTGTCATAAGTTTTTTAACTGTTGAAAACCAAGGGATAAAAATTAAAAATATTTTTTCAATAGGCATTGAAAATTTCTGAAATACCATACATTTGCAGTCCGTTTTTTTTGACCTAATCTAGTAGAAGAGTTCTTTAACTATTGATAATTGTGAATTTGGCATGCCAGCAATGCTGTACCAGTGCCTATTTATTGAGCCTTTGGCTTGCATGTAGTTCAAAAACCTTTTATACAAGCCACTTTAGCTCAGCTGGTAGAGCAACTGATTTGTAATCAGTAGGTCGCTGGTTCGATCCCGGCAAGTGGCTCGTTTTGATTTTAATAAACGAAAGATGAGCTAAAACTTATTCTATTGTAATTGAAATCAAAGTTTGTCTGGGGAGATAGCCAAGTGGCCAACGGCAACAGACTGTAAATCTGTTCTCTTCGGAGTTCATAGGTTCGAATCCTATTCTCCCCACAAACACTATTTGAAAAAAGTGTGATGGTTTTGTTTTGAAAAGTTAAGTTTTCAAATTCACAAATTTTCAAATTAAATTGCGGGAGTAGCTCAGTTGGTAGAGCGACAGCCTTCCAAGCTGTAGGTCGCGGGTTCGAGTCTCGTCTCCCGCTCAGATAGTTGAGCAAAACGTTACTTCGTTGTTACGTAAAAAACAAAATAACGTGGTAATGAAATAACGGTAAAAGCCGTTGTAGCTCAGGGGTAGAGCACTTCCTTGGTAAGGAAGAGGTCGTGAGTTCAATTCTCATCAACGGCTCTAGAAAAAAATTAAATCGTGGGTTGGCTTTAAAGTAAACTCATGTAAAGAACAACAAAATGGTTGTTTTGATGAGTAATCCCTTCGAGGGATTTTGGTGTAAATAAAAACTTAAAAAATATAAATAAAATAAATTAAAATTATGGCTAAAGAAAAATTTGACCGCAGTAAACCACACGTTAATATTGGTACCATTGGTCACGTTGACCATGGTAAAACTACATTAACAGCCGCCATTACTAAAGTATTGGCTGAAAAAGGTTTGTCAGAAGCACGCTCATTTGAATCAATTGACTCGGCTCCTGAAGAAAAAGAAAGAGGTATTACTATAAATACCGCACACGTTGAGTACTCAACTGAAAAGCGTCACTATGCTCACGTTGATTGTCCAGGCCACGCTGACTATGTAAAAAACATGGTAACAGGTGCTGCACAAATGGATGGTGCAATTTTAGTTGTAGCTGCTACAGATGGTCCAATGCCTCAAACCCGCGAACATATTTTGTTAGCTCGTCAGGTTGGTGTTCCAAAAGTAGTTGTGTTTATGAATAAAGTGGATATGGTTGATGACCAAGAAATATTAGAAATTGTTGAAATGGAAATTCGCGATTTGTTAAACAAATACGAATTCCCTGGAGACGAAATTCCAATTATCCGCGGTTCTGCTTTAGGTGGTTTGAATGGTGATGCAGCTTGGGTTGATAAAATTATGGAATTGATGAATGCAGTTGATGAGTACATTCCAGTACCACCTCGTGCTACTGAACTTCCATTTTTGATGCCAGTTGAAGATGTATTTTCAATCACAGGTCGTGGAACTGTAGCTACAGGTCGTATCGAGCGTGGTATTACAAATACAAACGATCCTGTTGAAATCATTGGACTTGGTGCTGAAAAATTAACCTCAGTAGTAACTGGAGTTGAAATGTTCCGTAAAATATTAGATCGTGGAGAAGCTGGAGACAACGTTGGATTATTGCTTCGTGGTGTTGACAAAGATCAAATCCGTAGAGGAATGGTTGTTTGTAAGCCAGGATCAGTAATGCCTCATCTTGAGTTTAAAGCTGAAATTTACGTATTGAGCAAAGACGAAGGTGGACGTCACACACCATTCTTTAATAAATACCGTCCTCAGTTTTATTTCCGTACAACTGACGTAACAGGTGAAGTGCAATTGCCAGAAGGAATGGAAATGGTAATGCCCGGTGATAACGTAACAATAACTGTTAAGTTAATCAATCCTATTGCAATGGAAAAGAATTTACGCTTTGCTATCCGCGAAGGTGGCCGTACGGTTGGTGCCGGACAGGTAACTGAAATATTGAAATAAATTTTGTTGTTAATCTTTTGGTTTTACTATTAAAATAATTTAATCAAATGATTAATACGAGTGTAGTTCAAGGGTAGAATAGCGGTCTCCAAAACCGTTGATGGGAGTTCGAATCTCTCCACTCGTGCAAGTATCAACGGTTTTGATAGAATTGAAAATAAATTAAAAAATTAAAATCAGGCATAAATGAACAAGGTAAAAGAATATTTAAAATTATCATACGATGAGTTGATGAATAAAGTAACCTGGCCTACTTGGGATGAGTTACAAGAAAGCACCGTTATAGTAATGGTAGCTTCGCTTGTAATTGCAGGTATTATTTATGTCATGGATATTATAGGTGGGGGAGGATTAGGATTTTTTTATCAAATATTTAAAAATAACTAAGCGTGATCAACGAGCAACAGGAACAATATAAGTGGTATGTAGCCCGAGCAATTACCGGCAAAGAAAAAAAGGTAAAAGCACAGATCGAGGTTGAACTGGATCGTGCCGGATTGAGCGTTCATGTTCCACAAATATTAATTCCAACTGAGAAAGTTTATACTGTTAAAGACGGGAAAAAAATTTCGAAGGAGAAATCTTATTTGCCAGGTTATATATTAGTTCAGGCAGAGCTTGTAGGTGAAGTTGCACATATTATTAATTCGGTTAATGGCGTAGTTGGATTTTTAGGCGGCAAATCAACACCGGTTCCATTGCGACCTGCCGAGGTATCAAGAATACTTGGAACTGTGGATCAGATTTCTGAACAAGGAGAAATGATTGCAGAACCATTTATTATCAACGAACCAGTAAAAGTAATTGATGGACCTTTCACCGGTTTCAGTGGTGTGATTGAAGAAGTAAGCGAAGAGAAAAAGAAACTAAAGGTAATGGTAAAAATATTTGGAAGAAGAACTCCATTGGAGTTAAATTTTGTTCAGGTAGAAAAAGAAAATTAAACAATACATTGATTTTAAAAATCAAAAATAAAAACAAAAAAAATGGCTAAAGCATTAACAGGTTTTGTGAAGTTGCAAGTAAAAGGTGGAGCAGCAAATCCAGCACCTCCTATTGGTCCAGCATTGGGCTCAAAAGGTATAAACATTATGGATTTTTGCAAGCAGTTTAATGCTCGCACGCAAGAAAAGGCAGGAAAAATTCTGCCAGTTGTAATTTCAGTTTATAGCGACAAGTCGTTTGACTTTATTATTAAAACTCCACCAGTAGCCTCTCAACTATTGGAAGCTGCAAAGGCTCAGAAAGGATCGGCAGAATCAAACCGCAAAAAAGCGGGCTCAGTTACGTGGGATCAGGTTCGCAAAATCGCTGAAGACAAGATGCAGGATATGAACTGTTTTAAAGTTGAATCGGCCATGAAAATGGTAGCAGGTTCGGCTCGCAGTATGGGTATAGCAGTTACGGGCGACAACCCTTTTTCAAATTAATAATTTAATAAATAAAACAATGGCAAGGATTAGTAAAAAAAGAAAAGAGGCGCTTAAGAAATTTGATGCCAACAAAGCATATACACTGTCTGATGCATCTAAATTAGTAAAGGAAATAAGCTATACTAAATTTGATTCTTCAGTTGATATTGATGTACGTTTAGGTGTTGATCCTAAAAAAGCCAATCAAATGGTTAGAGGTGTGGTT
>CAMAWM010000044.1 GCA_945861965.1 Chitinophaga pinensis
CTTCTTAAAAAAAAGAAAATTATTTTTTCCACCGCACGGGTTCACTGCAAACTTCAACATTTGTGCATCTAATGTAAATCGCTTTTAATTACCTTCGTGCGGTCATCAAACAGTATCGCTTCGTATGAACAGCAAACCAGCAGCTAACAGCACCTACAATAAATTGGCGGTTCAGTGGTTAAATGAAGCTTTGTGCTTCGTATCAAGTTTGGTGGTGGCAGACAGTTTTGTGCTCCGAAATCGCCAACTTCTTGTAGCTGCCAAACGTCAAACTGTCTAAAAACTCAGTTTTTCATAAAAAAAGGATAAAAATTGGTTTAAAGAATGGGGTATTGTTCGATTTGCTTCGATTATACGATACTTCCAAAATCCACACATGCTCGCTATGAAAAATATGTTTGTGCAGCGGCACTTCTTTTTTTATAAAAATTACAAAGCTGCTTGTTAGCGAGTCGCCAAACAGCTTTTGGTTTTGTATGTTTTCAAATGCGAACTTTGATTTTAAACTGTCGGAATTTATTTTTTGCGCATGTATCGCAAAAGCAAAAAACAAGAATGAAAAAAGCAGAAAAAATTTCTTCATTTAAATAAAAAAATTAATGGTTTTACAACAAACTTTTTATCAAATCATCGGTTTTAATTCCCTCGGCTTCGGCCTTGTAATTTTTTATCAATCGGTGTCGAAGTACATTTAACGCAACAGCTTTTACATCTTCAATATCGGGCGAATATTTTCCTTTGAGCAAGGCATTTGCTTTGGCGCCAATAATTAAAAACTGTCCTGCTCTTGGACCAGCACCGTACTGAATATATTTTTTTACGGTCTCCGTTGCGTGTTCGCTTTCGGGGCGGGTTTTGGATACTAATTTCACCGCATATTCAATCACATTGTCCGCAATCGGAACCCTTCGAATCAAATTTTGGAAATGTACAATATCATTGGCGTGTAATATTTTTTGTAACACAACATTGTTTTCTCCGGTTGTAGTTTTTACTATGTTCAGCTCATCTGCAAAGCTTGGATAATCCAATATTACATTAAACATAAATCGATCAAGTTGCGCTTCGGGCAATGGATAAGTTCCTTCTTGTTCAATGGGATTTTGTGTGGCAAGTACAAAAAATGGCTCTTCTAATTTGTGTAATTGTCCATTAATGGTTACCGATTTTTCTTGCATGGCTTCAAGCAATGCAGCTTGAGTTTTTGGTGGAGTTCGGTTTATTTCATCAGCCAAAATTATGTTTGCAAAAATAGGACCTCGCAAAAAACGGAACTCGCGCTTTTCGTCTAATATTTCGCTTCCGGTAATATCGCTGGGCATCAAATCGGGTGTAAATTGAATGCGATTGAAGCCCAAATCAAGCACCTCGCTAATGGTTTTTACAAGCAGTGTTTTTGCCAATCCCGGCAATCCAATAAGTAATGAATGTCCGTTGCTGAAAACAGAAATTAACACGGCTTCGATGACCGCATCTTGGCCAATAATTTTTTTGCCGATTTCGCTTTTTAATAACTTAAACTTTTCTTGCAATGCGTCTGCAGCCGCTACATCGTTGGCGTAATTCATAGATACATGTATAATTTTTAAAGCGAAAAAATTTGAAATTAAGGGTTTATTTTTTAGTTATCCAACTTTGCAATTGCGGACAGGTTTTATATTCGTCTGAAACTTGCGCGTAAAATATTTTTCTGTTTTTGTCAATCCATTTTTGAAGCGTCTTATTTTTTTTGTTCGACTCTGCCATCAATTGCAATTTCTGATAATCTGTTTTGATGTTCATTTCGTGCGGAGGAAATTCAGATTTTAAAAAATAAATACGCCAAACTCTTGTTGGCTCGCCATTCAACGACATCGTTACAAGCTCGGGTTGGCTTATTTCTCCGGCTTTCATTGGCTGAATGGCAAGAAAAACTTCTTTGGGCAATTCATTAACCGGAATTCTGCTTATTCCAACAGTTCCATCTGTAATAAAACCACCTCGCGATGCGGTTGCTTTGTCGTTACTAAATTTTTTTGCGACTTCGCTAAATGGCATCGAGTCTGATTTTATTAAATTCAAAAGACTGTCTATTTTATTTTTTGCCAACTCAATATCGCTGCTGTAAATCTGAGGGCGAATTAAAATATGTCGCGCATTTACTTCTTCGCCTCTTCGTTTTATCACTTGTATAATGTGAAATCCAAATTTGGTTTCTACAACTTTTGAAATGCTGTCTTGAGGCGTTTTAAACGATGCGGCTTCAAACTCGGGCAACATCATTCCTCGGCCAAAAAAACCCAAGTCTCCGCCTTCGCGGGCACTTCCTTTGTCATCGCTGTATATTCGGGCAAGCGATCGGAAACTTTCTCCTTCCAACAATCGTTGGCGCAATTCAACGGCTTTTTGCTTTGATATTTCTTTCGATTCTTTCGAAACTTTTGGTTCAATAATTAATTGTGCCAATTCTACTTCTTCGCTAAAATAAGGCAAGCTGTCTTTTGATAAATCCTCAAAAAATTTCTTAATGTCGGTAGGTGTAATTTTTACTTCTTTTAATATTTTTTGTTGCATTTCACTTGCCAATATTCCGTCCTTAATTTTTTCGCGGTTGTTTGATTTTATTTCGCTGATGGGTTTTCCATAAAACTCTTCCAATCCTTTCATTCCGCTTGGAAATTGTTGGGCAAATCGTTCAATTCGTTGATCAAGTTCTGCATCAACGCGTTCATCGTTTAGCGGTATGCTGTCAACTTCTGCTTTTGAAACAAGCAAGCGTTCGGTTAATTTTTGTTTAAGAATTTCGCAACGCAGTGTGTCGCTAATTTTTTCGCCAAACTCTTTTTTATATTGCTGAAACTCGAATTCAATCTCGGAGTGAAGAATAATTTTGTTTCCAAGTACCGCCACTACACCGTCAATGGTTTCGCCTCTTGTAGGCTGTGCGGCTATATTATTTGTAGCGAAAAGTATCGTTGCAAACACAAAAATATACTTTTCAAAAAAAGAAGTAGTGCTTATTAAACTCAAGGCTCTGAAAAAGATTTAGGCGGTAAAGATAAAATTTTTCATCAACAAAAAACCCCGAAGTTTTTAATTTAAATTTCGGGGTTAACAATCAGGTGTCATATAATGTTAGCGAGGGGCGCCAACATCATCCGGAAAACAGAATATGCATTTGTCAAATATTATTTCTCATTGTTTGATAAATGTAATTCATATTTTACAAAACGAGGAAAAAGAAAAAAAATTATTTATACAAATTCTTTACAGCTTCTTCGTTTACGTTTACCGGATATTTGTTGCGCAACTCTAGTATCCATTCTTTTTCTAAATAATTTTGATAATCGGAGGTGCACAATCCTTTTGATTCTTTCAAGGTTTTGTTTTCGGCTACAATAATTCCATCAATCCAATAAAACTTTGCTCCAGCAACAGTGTCAGCAATATTTACAAATCCTTTTTTGTCCCAAAGTTTTTCAGTTGTAGCATCGGTATTTTTTTCCGATTTGGTTTCTTTAACCCAAATTGTTCCTGCAGTTTTTTTGTTCAGTTTTGCTAATACTTCGGCTTGGGTTTTTCCTTTGCCAAACATTTTTATGGCATCAGCCTTTACTTTTTCGTTTAAACAAGTGTAGGTCGAATATTTAACGCGTTCTTTCCACATGTATTTGCCTTTGTTCAATTCATAAAACTTATCAAGCCCTGTTGTGTCGCTTACTGCTTTGCTCCACACGCGTTTGTCGGTTAAGTCAAACAACAATATTCCATCGTGATACTCTTGCATCACATTTCTAAAGTCTTCGTATTTGCTGTCCAATTGGCTTTCTTCGTACGCCATGCATTTATCGTCTGCCCATTGTCTAAACATTTTGTTGGCAATAACTATTGGCGATGCTTTGTCTAATGGCTGTTGATTTGCTTTTACATAACTAGCAAAATCTTTTTCGGTATAGGTTTTATTTCCTATGCTAAATATGGGATTAGAAGAAATTTTTTCTTCGTTGTAAGTCCATGTTCCTTTTATAAAGGATGAATCAAGCGATGAATCAAAAGCATGAATTGTAGCGGTGAATTCTTTGTAATTGTTTTCTTTTTTTACTCGAGCAACAACTGCCGCTTTAGTACTTTCTGAACGGCTATCGCGATTAACTTTTTGCTTCAATACATCCAACATGTCTTTATACTCGCCCAAGGGTCTTTTCTCAATAAATTTTAACATGTGAAATCCAAAATTTGTTTGAAATGGTTTTGAAATTTCATCGGCTTTTAGGCCAAAACAAATATCTTTAAATTCTTCGGGATATCCGCTAAGACTTGCAATCCAGTTCATTTCGCCTTTATTTTTGTTGCTGCCATCGTCTTGGCTAAATCTTTCGGCCAAACTTTCGAAACTTTCGCCACGATTATTCAAGGCATAAGCCGAATCTATTTTAGCTTTTGCATCTGCTATCATTTCTGGGCTTGCTTCTGGTCCGGTTCTTATCATGATATGACCAACTTTTATTTCTCCTCTTGAATTGCGTTTTTCGTTTACACGAATAATGTGGTATCCAAACTGAGTGCGAATTGGCAATGAAATTTCAGAAATATTGGTTTGAAAAGCTGCATTCTCAAATGGGTAAACCATTGTAAATGCCGAAAACCATCCCAACTTACTTCCGTATTTTTTTGCAGAAGGATCGTCCGAAAATTTTGAAGCAAGACTGTCAAAACTCTCGCCTTTCAATGCGCGTTTTCTTAAATCTAGTAATTTGTTGTAAGCCGATAATGTATCAGATGGCGAAGCGTTTTCATTACAAGTAATTAAAATATGGCCTGCGTTTAATTCGATTTTCAAACGCTCGTAAGCCAACTTCATCAAATCTTCGCTTACTTTTTTGTCTGTGAGGTAAGGCGTTGCTAATTGTTTTCTATATCCCGCAAGCTCCGAAATAAAAGTAGGATTTGTATCCAATTGCAATACTGTTGCTTCTTTTACCTTGAGTTTAAAATTAATATAAAGATCAAGATATTCGCGAACTTCTTTCTCTGTAAACGGATTTTTGTTCGTTTTGTTTTTGTACAACAGGCGTTCAAATTCCTTTTGAAATACTTCTTGTTGACCAAATGTAAATACAAGCGGATTGGGCTTTACTACTATTGCTTCAGGTTTTTTAAGTTCAGTTTTTTTAACTGCCTTTTTTCCGTTAACACTCTTTTGAGCAAATACAAAACGCGTATTTGAAAAACTTAAAACCAATAAAACTATTACTATTTTCTTCATGATTTATTATTTCCTTTTTTATTTTTTGAGATTGCAAAAATATAAAAATCAGTGAGCGAGGCAACAAGTAAATAAAATCAGGATTTTGAAAAACAATTTATGTTGCCAAAAATTTATTTGCTTTTGATAGTTTAAAACCAAAAAAGCAGACTTATTTTTGCCAAAAACACAAGCGAAAAAAAATATTGTATGAATATAAAAGATTTATTAAAACAAAGAATTCTAATACTTGACGGTGCAATGGGAACGATGATTCAGTGCCATAAGTTGGAAGAAGAAGACTTTCGCAACGAGGCGTTGAAAGATCATCCAAATTCGTTAAAGGGAAACAACGACATGCTTTCCATAACAAGGCCTGAAATTATTAAAGAAATTCATCGATTGTATTTTGATGCTGGAGCAGATATTATTGAAACAAATACTTTTAGCGGAACAACGATAGCGCAAGCAGACTATGGATTACAAGAATGGGTTTATGAAATAAACTTTCAATCGGCAAAAATTGCGCGCGAAGTAGCTGATGAATACACAAAAAAAACTCCAGAAAAACCAAGGTTTGTAGCAGGTTCAATGGGCCCAACGAATAAAACTTCTTCGCTGTCGCCTGATGTAAACGATCCCGGTTTTAGGGCTATCACTTTTGACGAGTTGGTTGTTGCATTCAAATACCAAGCAAAAGCATTGATTGATGGCGGTGTAGACATACTTTTATTAGAAACAATTATTGATACGCTGAATGTAAAAGCGGCATTGTACGCAATTGAAGAGTTGTTCGAAGAAATAGGAAAAACGTATCCAATTATGGTAAGCGGTACAATTACCGATGCATCTGGAAGAACCTTGTCGGGACAAACAACTGAGGCGTTTTTAATTTCGGTTGAGCACTCACACTTATTAAGCATTGGATTAAATTGTGCGTTAGGAGCAGAAGCATTGCGACCGTATTTACAGGTATTGGCAAATAAGTCTAGTTTTTTTGTTAGCGCTTATCCAAATGCTGGTTTGCCAAACGAAATGGGACAATACGATCAAAGTCCTCAATCTATGACCAAACAAGTAGAAGAATTTTGCAAAGAAGGATTGGTAAATATTTTGGGTGGATGTTGCGGAACTACTCCTGAACACATAAAAGCTATTGCCGAAATGGCAACTAAATATAAACCAAGAGTAATTGGCGCCACTTCGTATTAGAAATAAAAAAACGCAGTGTTACATTCTTGCTTCGCTTACCACCAAATCAATGGGGCAAACGCTTAAAACAGGAATAGGAGAAAATTTTATCATTTGCTCAGAATATTTTCCCGAGAAAAACGATTTGAAATTTACTTCTTGCTCGGTCATAATAATGATTAACCCAGCATTAACTTTTTTGGCATAATCAAGAGTAAGATTTGTAATATTTCCGCCAACAATAGTTTCTATTTCGCTACCGGTACCTTCATCCGCCATTTTGTTGCTTACTTGTCTTGAATAATTACAAATAGTTGATAGTGCATCTTTTCCCTTATCACTTGAAACGCCTAAAATTTTTACTTCGCAATTTAATTTACGTGACATGGCAATTACATAAGGACCCTTTTGTCTCGTTTCGTGCGAAGTGTCAATGGGCGCAACGATTGTATTCACACTTACTGTGCTGTAATTTCCAGGAATTGTAAGCACTG
The DNA here is from genome assembly GCA_945861965.1 of Chitinophaga pinensis. GTDB lineage: Bacteria > Bacteroidota > Bacteroidia > UKL13-3 > UKL13-3 > CAMAWM01. Next base: position 6,910 of record CAMAWM010000044.1, read on the forward strand.
GTTTATTTACATGATCGATAAAACGACAAGCGTCTTTAATTGTCAACAAACCATTTGAAGAGTCGCCTTGTTTTACTGTTGTAATAACCAAGTCTATGTCTTTTTCAATAACTGTATGTTGAATTTCTTTGATAGATAGCTCTGGTCGCACAACTATTTCATGTTCAACTTTATTGAAAATAGCTGCTAAGTCGTGTTTGCTTTTGTCGTACAAACTTACATATAGCTTAGCATTAAAGCCCCAAGCCAATTTTGCGGCAAATTGAAAAACGAACTCAGAATTTTGAGAGTCGTTACAGGCTAAAAGAATTCTAGTAAACGTTACGCTGCTCATAGGCGAAATTTATTTCCAGTGTAAAAGTCTTAAATTTTTCTTAATAAAACAAATTTTTATTTAAAAAAACTTATTAACCTATTTAGATCCACCTTTTGAAATCTGTGCTAAATTACGCTTAGCTATAACAAAATCGGGGCATTCGGTTAGTGCTAAATTCCACATTTTTTTTGCATTGGCCATGTCTTTGTTTTGAGCAAACAAGAAAGCATACATATTATATACGGCTGCTTTTAATGGAACTTTTTGTTTTTCGGTTTCGCTAATTATAAAATCAACGCTGTCTTTTTTACTCTCTGCAATTTTCTCTAATTGCATCAAGTTTTTTTCTCCTTCTTGTTGTTGTCCTGTTCCAAATTGAATAGCTGTAATGCGGTATAAATAGTCTGCTTTTTGTGTTATGGCATACAATTTATTATAGATGTCCAATTGCGTATTTACATCTTGCATTTGCTCAGCAATTAATGCTTTAATCAACAACAATCTTTCTTTGTTTGGGTTTCGAATAATAGCCGCATCAAGCGATTTGCTGCAGGCATCTACATTGTTAATTGCTGCATACAATTCGGGCAAAGTATCGGCATAAAGCAATTGTGTACTGTCGTTAAGTAGTATCATTTGTGCTGCCATTATAGCTGTGGTGTAGTCTTTGTTTTCAATGCTTCGCGAAAAAAGCCTTGTATAATCGTTTTGCGATGCATCATTTTTTTGCGAGTTGTTTTTATTTCCGCACGATGTAAAAACAAAAAATAAAAATAATGCAGAAGTGATTTTTAAAACATTCGTTTTCATAAAATAGTTTTTTATTAAGTTTCGAATTTAGTATTCCGTGTAAATAATTTTTTGCGATTTTACTTTGGAGAAGTTAAAATCTGATTCTGTTCCGTTATGTTTTGTGTTTGATTTGAAATTGCAGACGTCATTTTATTTATTTTATTCAGCAGCATTTCAAATTCAAAAAAACTCAAAGCTTGTTGGCTGTCAGAAAGTGCTTTTACAGGTTCTGGATGAATCTCAATCATAAGTCCATCTGCTCCAGCAGCAAGCGCAGCAAGAGACATTTGCGGAACAAATGTTGCATTTCCGCATCCGTGACTTGGATCTGCAAAAATTGGAAGGTGCGACATTGATTTTACGAGTGGAATAACATTTAAATCAAAAACATTTCTCATTTCGGGATCGAAACTTCTGATGCCGCGTTCGCATAAAATTATTTGTTCGTTTCCACCGCACATAATATAATCGGCAGCCAATAACCACTCGAATGTTTTTGAATTGCTGCCACGTTTTAACATCACGGGTTTGTTAATTTTTCCCAACTCATTTAGCATGTAAAAATTACTCATGTTGCGCGAACCAATTTGCAAAACATCTGCATAATTATAAACATCATCAAGCAAACTCAAATCCATTAGTTCAGTGACAACTCGTAAATCAAATTTTTTTGCAGCTGCGGAAATAAATTTTAATCCGTCAATTCCAAGACCTCTAAAATTGTATGGCGAAGTGCGGGGTTTAAAGGCTCCTCCGCGAATAAATTTTACGCCAAGTTTGCTGATAAATTCAGCGGTTTCAAAAATTTGCTCTTCATTTTCAATGGAGCAAGGTCCAGCAATTATGGTTGCAACGCCTGAATTTATTTCGATATCTTTAACCGAAAAACGGGTTTTATTTTTATAAATAGTATTGGATAATTGATGTCTGGTTTCAATTAACAAAACTTCATCAACGAAATCAAAAATCTCAAAAGGTTTTTCGTTGTTAAGTTTGCTTACAATTATTTCATTGTGTTTTTCGCGGTAAAAAAAATCACAACCCAAACTCTTTATTTTATTTTGAATAGAGTTGAGCTGTTCAGAATTTGTATTTTTCTTTAATCTAATTATCAAAGCAGTTTACTTTATTTAACAACGGTTAAAGTTAGATTTAATTTAAAATTTTTTCCGCCTTTTTGAGTATTAAAAATTGCGCGTGACGATGTTGCTGGAAAAATAGAACCCAAAGTAGCGTTTGGAACAATTAGATTTAATCCATAATTCACATTATACCCAAACGAATATTCATAAAATAAATTTTGGATATGTCTGGCAATATTAAAGCGATATTGATTTCCAATTAATACACCACCGTAATAAGACGAATCTTCAAGAATTGCATCCAGTATACTGTTGTTGTATCCAAGCGAATCGGAACTGATTAGCAACAATCGCGAAGGCGCAGCAAATGTGCTGGTAGAATTATCTTGCAAAGTAAAAACCATTTCAGCGGCATTCACAGCTACATTTTTGTTTGATGCAACAAAATTGAAAATACTATTTGGAATATCAATATGAATTTTTGTTCCGGCCATTGATTGCAAAAAACAGGTATCGCGATGAACGCCATTTGTTCTGTTTTGCAAAAATCCGTTTGGCAAGTTTTTGTGTTCGTAATAATTAAATCGAGGATCGCTATCAGCTAATGGAATACGCCAGGAAATTGGAAATTCGGCACGAGCCGAATCGTTGTAATAAACTATTACTTTAGAATAAATAGATCCAAAATTAAAGTAAACAAATGCTCCCTGATTGGAATTAAAATTAGTTTCATCGCTGATAACTAATCCTGGAAACAAAGTGCTTAAACTGCTTTTTTGCAATTTGGCTCTAAATTTTTGTTGAAACACTCCAGCATCTGCATTTAATTTTATACGAAAACAAGGCGGAACTTTTGTAGTTGGATTGTAAAACGTATTTTTAATGCTATCGTTTAAATTAAATTTTCCTGAAAAATCGCCAATGGCAGTTGTTTTTGATACGGGTTTTCTTGTGGAGTGATACGTAGAATCTTTAGAAAGCGACTGAGCTAATTCATACACTTTTATAGTGTGCGTACTATTTAGGTCGCCATAAAAATTTAATTTACTTCCGTAATGCAATTGCAATACAACCGAATCTATTTTTACAGAATCTAATGAAAAAGTTTCAACATCGCCTGGAAGACTAAAACTGGTTACGATATCTGATTTTGTTTCGCCAAAATCAAGATCGTTTATTGCGCCTAAAATGTAATAATTTAAAAACCCTGTTGAAAGCGAATCCATTTCAGTGGTATATGCGCTAAGGTTAAGCGTGTCGTTAAAAAGGGGATTTAAATTATTTCTAACTTCAATCAAATTGGCACCAACAGTACCTAAGTCTTTTTTACAGGAAAAGAAAAAAATGGAAATAGAGAAAAGGAAAACAAAAAAACGCAAAAACAGAAGGTTTAAATTAGTTCTGCCTTTGCAGCAAGTCATCGTATAATTTATTATAGGCATCGCCATAAGCTTCTTCAACGTGTTCAAATATAACTTTGCCTTTTTGTTTTTTCATAAATTTATTCACTTCTGAATCAATATCAGCGCTTGCTCTAACAACTGCATCAGAATGAGTGATGGCGGTCATATAAAGCGCAGAGCTGTCTGACTTACTTAATGAAGAAACCTGTTTGTTGTCAATTTCGTTTAAACTTGCTTTTCGAGCAAAGTCTTTTCCGAGGTTTTCGACAAATTGATTTTCAAAAACCGAGTACACAACTTTGGCGTTACGAAAAACAGGTTCGTCTTTGTATATAGTTTTTAAATAAAGCGGAATTAAACTGGTCATCCATCCTTGGCAATGAATAATATCAGGCTGCCAACCAAGTTTTTTTACGGTTTCTAAAGCACCTTTGCAAAAGAAAATGGTACGTTCATCATTGTCTTTGTAGAATACATTTTTTTCATTTGCAAAAACAAATTTGCGATGAAAATAATCTTCGTTATCCAAAAAATAAACTTGCATTTTTGCCTCTTGCAACGAAGCTACTTTTATTGTCAAGGGATTGTCGTTATCATCAATGGTAATATTAATACCAGATAAACGAACTACTTCGTGCAATCGATTTCTGCGTTCGTTAATGCATCCAAAACGCGGCATTAATACTCTGATTTCGTTGTTTTTTTCTTGAATAGCTTGTGGTAATCTTCTTGCTAATTCTCCAACACTTGTTACCTGTAAAAAAGGAGTCATCTCGGAAGAGACGAATAGAATTTTTTTCTTGGCCATAGTTTTCGTTAAGTAAAAAAAGTATGCGAAGGTAAGCATAATGTTAATAGAATGTTTAATATTCGCAACTTTTAATCTGTTAAATCTTTCAAACAACTAAAAATCAATACTAAAAGTGATTGTATTTAAAAACATACAGGAAATACAGGAATATCTGAAGAAACTTAAAAAGTCGAAAAAGTTATTGGGTTTTGTACCTACTATGGGCGCCTTGCATAGTGGGCACATCTCATTAATTGAGCAATCGAAGAAAGAAAACGAAGTTACAATCTGCAGCATATTTGTAAATCCAACACAATTTAATAGCGAAGAAGATTTAAAAAAATACCCAAGAACTATTGAAAAGGATATAAAAAAACTGATTGAAGCGGAATGTGATGTATTATTTTATCCTGATTGCAACGAAATGTATCCCAAAGAAGAAATTAACTCGGCTGAAGATTACGGACATATTACGTCTAGATTAGAGGGAAAATTTCGTCCAGGGCATTTTAATGGAGTAATCAATATTGTAACAAAGTTGTTTGCAACAATAAATCCTGATACTGCTTATTTTGGACAAAAAGATTTTCAGCAATGTGCGGTAATTAAAGAATTAATTAAACGAAACGGCTTTAATATTAAGTTGAATTGTTGCCCAACTTTGCGCGAAGAGGATGGCTTGGCAATGAGCAGCCGCAACATGCGATTAAGCAATGAGGAAAGAAAACAAGCCAGTCAAATATATGTTGCTTTGCAATGGATTAAACTAAATTTCAAAGCGAAAACAGTTGCAGAATTGAAAATGGAAGCCAGAAAAATTATAGAAGAAATGCCACTTTTAAAAACCGAATACATTGAAATTTGCAATGCCGATACGTTTGAAATTATGCCACGGAAAATTGAAGGCAGAAGATTAGTTGCCCTTGCTGCTGTTTATTGCGGAAATGTAAGGCTGATTGATAATTTGGTGCTGGGTTAGATGAATGAAACGATAATTTTATTTAAGAAATTTTTATTTGGAATTAGAAAAATAAACTACAACATTTGTATTAAATAATTGAAATCGATATGAAAAAACTATTTGTTTCTTTTGGTTTACTTCTTTTATTTTTTTGCACTTTCGCGCAAACACCTTACAAATATGACCCAAGCACAGGTTATTATTTATTGCAAAGCGGCAACCCAGTTTTAAATGATAAAAACTGGGATGTAACTACCCTTAAATTTTCGGATGATTTTAATAGTGAAACCTATACCAAATCAGTTTGGCGCTATAATGAAGCAGAACATTTTGACATTGATGATTTCTTTTTTACGGCTGAAGATTTAGTGATGGATAATACCTATAATACAACGACACCATACCACCCTTGGGTATCACCCCAACCCTATAATTTTTTACATAATAATCATTTGTTTTTAACCTCAGGCACTACCACTTATACAAGACTTATTTCAAAACAAGAATCGCCAGCAGTTAATACCTATTATGGTAAAACTTGGCTTGCTGGACCTAATGATAGAACCGATAAACAGCACAGTTATACTACTGGTTTATTATATTCAATAGATGCATTTAAATACGGAATTTTTTGCAACTGTTAATGGTACCTGTGATAACTAAAAATGAAAAAAAATATTTATATAATAGTTATATTATTAGTTTTTACAACTTGCAGTAAAGACGAGCCAATTAAAAAAAACGAACCTCAATTGGACGTAAATTACACTTTGACTTTTTATGATATAAAAGACAGCAGCGGAAATTCTTATCAGGATATTATCAGAGGAGGTATGCAATTTAAATCAAGTATATATACCAATTATAAAATACAGTTTGGTTATAATCGACCATGCGGTCATGGTCAAGTCTGTTTTATGCCTATTGATACAACAATTACCTTTTCAAATGGAAGTATTACCCTCGATA
>CAMAWM010000045.1 GCA_945861965.1 Chitinophaga pinensis
CAACTGTTCAGATAACAGTGAATCCAGCTATTGCAAGCAATAGCATAAGTGCAAGTCAAACAATTTGTTCAGGTACAGCCCCAGCAGGCTTAACAGGCACAGCAGCAAGTGGTGGATCTGGAACATACACTTATCTTTGGGAAAGCAGCACCACAAGTGCAACAGCAGGATATGCATCGGCAAGTGGAACGAACAATACACAGAACTACACAGCAGGAACATTGACAGCAACAAGCTGGTACAGACGTTCAGTTACATCTGGAATTTGCGGAACAAACACTTCAACAAGCATTGAAGTAACTGTAAATCCAGTAATAGCAAACAATACGATTGGAACTGCACAAACAATATGTGCAGGAACATCAGCAGCGATGTTAACAGGAGCATCAGCAACAGGTGGAAGTGGAAGTCCAGTGTATGTATGGGAAAGCAGCACGACAAGTGCAACTGCAGGATTTGCAGCAGCAAGTGGAGTGAACAATGCACAGAACTACAATACCGGAACCTTGAGTGTAACAACATGGTACAGACGTACAGTAAGTGCAGGAGTTTGTACATCAAATACCTCAACAACTGTTCAGATAACTGTGAATCCAGTAATTGCAAGCAATAGCATAAGTGCAAGTCAAATAATTTGTTCAGGTACTGCAGCAAATGCACTTACAGGAAGCAATCCATCAGGTGGAAATAGTTCATATACTTACCAATGGCAAAGCAGCACAGTTAGCGCTAGCAGTGGATTTAACGATGCAAGTGGTTCAAGCAGCTCTGCTGGTTATAGCACAGGTAATTTAACAAATACAACTTGGTATAGACGTGTAGTAAGCGCAGGAGTTTGTACAAGTGATATTTCAAATGTAATTGAGGTTACAGTTAATCCTGGAATTGCAAATAACTCGATTGGTTCAAACCAAACAATTTGTATAACTTCAACACCATCGGCATTAGTAGGAAGCGCTCCTTCGGGTGGTGCATCTGTATATTCATATTTATGGTTAATGAGTACAACAAGTGCTTCAAGTGGATTTACTGCAGCTAACTCGCCAAATAATGGTCAGCATTATTTCTCAGGAAATTTGACTCAAACTACTTGGTTCAAACGAACAGTTAGTTCTGGAGTTTGCACTGATAATACATCTAATGTGATAAGTATAACTGTTGATTTGTTGATTGCAAATAATACAGTAACAGCAGATCAAACTATTTGTACTGGAACTGCTCCAACAACATTGGCGGGTTCTACAACTACAGGGGGAAGCGGAGTATTTACTAACTTATGGCAAGTAAGTACCACTTCATCGACAACTGGATACACTTCAGCTTCAGGATCAAACACTGGATCGGATTATAGCCCAAGTGCATTAACTGAAACAAGTTGGTTTAGAAGAGTTGTTAGTTCAGGAGTTTGCGCAACGAGCAATTCAGATGTAGTTAAAATCACAGTTAGTTCTGTTATTGCTAATAATTCAGCAACAGCTGATCAAACAATTTGTACTGGAATGACTCCTGAAAAATTAACAGGTAGCACACCAACAGGCGGTAGCGGAACATACAATTTTGCTTGGGAAAGCAGTACTACAGATGCAACAAGCGGATTTTCTGCAGCAAGCGGAACAGCTGGAAATTCAGACTATAGCCCTTCAGCATTAACTGCAACTACTTGGTACAGACGTGTTGTGAGTTCAGGGGGATGTTCAAGTACAATTACTGCAATTAAGATTACGGTTAATCCTGTAATTGCTGATAACAATGCCGGAGCTGACTTGACTAAATGTTTCAACACATCAGCCATGATAAATGGTAGCGCTCCAAGTGGTGGCGATGGAACTGCATACGCTTATTTATGGCAAAATGCTGATACTTCAGGAGTTTATTCAAATGCACCTGACAGCAATTCGTTAGAAGATTACACAACAATCAACTTAAATCAAAATACTTGGTACAAGAGATTGGTAAGGTCTGGCGGATGTGCTGATACATCAGCAGCAATACTTGTAAGTATGAGTGCAAGAAACACATGGACTGGAGATACAAGCGACAATTGGGCAATAATGTACAATTGGGCTTGTGGTCGCATTCCAATGTTAACAGATTCTGTTGAAATTAACAGCGGAACACCATTCCAACCGCATATTTATAGTCCAGGGGCAATTGCCAATACTTTACAATTAAATGCATTAGCTTCATTAATTATGGATCAAGATACTTCTGATTTGACCTTAATGGGTGACTTATTGCGTGACACTTCAAGTATAATGACCAATACAAAAGGAACAATTCACTTTGTAAGTTTAGGTGGTTCAACATCTCAACAAATGGCCTTTGGTGATTATAACAATGTAGAAATTGATAACTTTAATGGAGTGAATTTAGATGGAACTAATTCATCTCGATTAACTACAATCAATGGTTATCTATCATTCCATGCAGGTAAATTATTCTTAAAAGATAATAGCCTGAAAATTGCTGCTAACGCAACTATTTTGAGTGTCGATAATCAGAAATACATTGTAACCAATGGAGCTGGATCTATGATAAAAGCATCTTTGGGAACTGGCGGAAGCACAACAGCATTTGTATTCCCAATTGGTAGCAATAAAACTTCATTTACACCTGCAACGGTATCGAACAAAGGGAAACTCAACGATATCAGTGCAAAAGTGATGGATGAGGTTTATTTGCATTACACTGGTCAAACTCCAATTGGAACTCCATTTACCGATAGAGTTGTAAATAAAACTTGGTTTATTGCTCCATCTAATTCTGATTCATCTGTTAATGTAGATTTGACATTACAGTGGAATGCAGATGATGAATTGTCGAATTTTGCACGTTTGTCATCACACATTTCTCATTATGTTGATTACTGGCATGATGATCAGAGTGATTTCTTTGCATCAGGAAACAATCCATACAGATTATCAATAAGTGGCTTGAAATCATTGACACCATATGCAGTTCGTACTGGTAAAACTTCTGGAGTGGAAGAAATTAACTCTTATGGAAATCATGAATTGATAACCTCTGTTAGGCCTAATCCATTTACTGTCGGATTTGCAATTACATTTAACGTGGCCGAAAAATCGGATGTTAGAATTGTAATGACAGACATAAGTGGTAAAATCATTAATCAAAGCAACATAAAAGCAGATAAAGGTTTGAACGATTATCTGTTTGCTGATTTGATGGATTTGAACGATGGAGTTTATTTTGTAAGTATTGTTACTTCTAACAAAGTGCTTACTCACAAAGTAATGAAACATCATTAATAGGTATTAACGAATAAACAAAAAGCCTTCACGATTTTTTCGTGGAGGCTTTTTGTTTACAAATCTGCCAATTGATAGTATTAAATTGTTGTTGATTAAGTTTGGTAAAATAATTTGAATTTGTTGCTCTGTAATTTGTTAATTGCGCTTTGTATTTATTTAATAATTTAGTGTATGATTTTAACAGATAAAAGAATTCTTGAAGAAATTGAGAAAGGAACAATTTTAATTGAACCATTCAAAAGAGATTGCCTCGGAACCAACTCGTACGATGTGCATTTGGGAAGGCATTTAGGAACATACAAAGACCGGATGTTGGATGCTCGCGAGCACAATAAAATTGAAATTTTTGAAATCCCTCTCGAGGGGTTCGTATTGCAACCCGGCACTTTGTATTTAGGAGTTACATCTGAATATACCGAAACACATAAACACGTTCCTTTTCTTGAAGGAAAATCAAGCACAGGCAGATTGGGAATTGACATTCATGCCACAGCAGGAAAAGGCGATGTTGGTTTTTGCAATACTTGGACATTGGAAATTTCTTGCGCACAACCCGTTCGGATTTATGCCAATATGCCCATTGGGCAATTAATTTATTTTGAAATTTCGGGCGAAGTTGAATTGATGTACAAAGACAAGAAAAATGCGAAGTACGCCAAACGAACAGTTAAGCCCGTTGAAAGCATGATGTGGAAGAATAAGTTTTGATTTAATTATTCGTTTCAGTCATTTAAAAAATATACCGCGCTTCCATTCTGCCACTGTGAATAATATCTGAATCAATCGACTTGCGGCCATCGTACGCAACATTTATTTGTAAATTTTGACCAATGCGTTGTTGAATATTTAAATTCCATAACTGGTTGTCGCCAACAATAAATCCCTGCAACATTTCATAACCTAAATTACTCGACACATCGCCTATAAATTTAACTTCGTAAAAACTGTATTTTGCTGTTATTGCTGCAACTTGTGTAAAATTATAACGCAGTTCAAACCCCGTTTCATTTATTGTTCCTTTTTGTTCGCCAAATGTTTTTGAATTGGCAGCTTCGGTATAACTTAAATTTAGTGTTATCCGCAAATTCGGATTTGCCTGATAAATCAATTTCGGTTTCCATTCGCTGTAAAAAAAATTATAATTCTGAGCAGTAAAATATTCAGACATATAATTTTTATTGCCATAATTATACGATGCATTTAGCGAAACGGTGCTATTCATATTCCATCTAAGGTTTATGCTTTGTTCCGTTTTTCTTCTGCTATCCGTTCCATTTGTCAAAAGATTTTTATTCTGATTATCCAGCCAGTTGATATCAAAACCAAAAATCGGATGACTTCGGTTAAAGAAAATAGTGTTTCGTGCTTGAATGTTTGCACTGATTAATGAAGTGTCGCTAATGGGTGTAAAAACCGGATTGAGAAAATTAAAATTATTCTCGTTTTTTGATTTTCTATCAATTCGAAATGCGGCTTGTTCGCTCCATTTCGAAATAAATTTTCGTAACCCTGTTTTGTTATTAAAAAATACCGATGGATTAATTTGAATGGTTTGATTAAACTGAATTCCGTTGGTGCGAATGAGTGAACTTGTGGGCAAATAAATCTTAATAAAATTGGCAGTGTTTTTATCCGCCAATCCCGACAAAACAAATTCGTTTAATTGTTGAATTCCATCTTCGTTAAAATCTTTCCAAACATAAATTCCTTGTCCATTTGGCACTTCAATAAAACTGAAATCGCGAATCAATTCATTGCCTGAACTTATTTGATAATAGGTATTGGCTGAAACCATTCGTTTCAAAAAAGTGTAATCGTATTCAATTCGAGCAACAATTGTTTTCTCGGGTTTTAAATTTGGAATTGCATTGGCGAGTAAATTAAATTCACGATAAGTAAAATTTACATTCAAGCGATTGAAATTTTTCTGAATCAATTGCGATGATCCAATTAAATTTAAACCTCGAGTTGCTTGATCGAAATTTTTTGCGGTAGGAGAGTAGTCGTCTCGCAAGTTTGCTTCAATCTTGTATTTGAAAAAAGCACTGTCTTGATTTGTTAAATAAATGGAATGCTGATTGTACTTAAAACTTCCACTTAACAAAGTGTCGTTGCTTTTTACAAAACGACTTTCTTCGCTTTCAGTTTTTATTGCCAGTATGTTTTTATTTAAATGAAATCCGTTTTCGATACTATACTTTACTGCATTGTTGATAGATGAATTTGCAATTGGATTTTTGTCGGAAATACTTAATAGTTCGCCATTGATTTTTAAAAATACGATTGAAGTATTGAATGAAATCCCTCCGGAATTTTGCCATCCTAAAAAAATATTGTTGCGATTGTAATGCGAAAGTTGGTAGAATAAGTTTGCTTTTTTTTCGATTTGCAAATCAGATTTTGCCGAGATTATTTGTTCGTTATAACCTGTATCGTTATTCGAATAATTAATTAATTGTCGATTCCAAATTCTGTCAAACTCAACATTTCTGTAGCGTTCAACATATCTAAAATTTTTATCTACATTCTCATAGTTCAACGAATTTTGCAATTTGATTTTTTTGCCTTTGAAAAATTGATCGTTTGCCAAATCGATTTTCATTCCATATCCAGCATTGTTTTCTTTATCCAAATTGCTGAATGTATTTTTATCAAAATCGCTTCGTGCCAACTCAAGCGAAATTTTTGTGTTGCGCAATCCCAAGTAATCAAATCCCGCATTCAGCATTTGTTTGCGGTTAGGCGCTATTAATAATATAACAGGTTCAAAGTTTCCATTCCCAACTCCAGCATATCGAAAAACTCTTCCATTAACAGCATTTGCAGATTGAATATATCGCCCTTTATTATTTCCAACAAAACTGAATTTTACTTCGTAAAAAACGGTATCGTTTCCAGCTGTGTTTGTATAAACAAATACGCCACTTGCATTTAGTGTGTCAATTTTTCTGTATAAAATTTTGCTTTCCGAAAATTCTTTAACACGTTTTTCACCAGCAATAACAGCAGTGTTTAATTTATTTCCAGAACTTGAAAGTGTTTGTTTGTCATCAGCAGAAAGTGTTTGTTGAAAAGCTTGGTCTTTATCATCTTGCTCAGAAAAATAGTTTGCACGAACAGTATAATAGTTTGATTGGTAAGCCGAACTCAGGGTAAATACAGTTCGTGCATAATTTCTATCGCTGTACTGGAATTCGATAATTATTCGACTGTACTGAGTAATTATTTTTTTGGGAGTAAATACAACTTCGCCCGAATTGTAATCTATGATATAATCGTTTTGCTCACCACGAGTTAGTTTTTGACCATCCAAATAAATGGCTTCAGTTCCAGAAATAACGATGATAAATAATTCGCCATAATCTCCTGTCAATCGATATGGGCCTTGATTTCCTTCAATTCCGTTAATTGTATTTCTTGCAAATCGGCCTCTGCTAATGGCAGCATTTGCACCTATAGTTAATTTGTTTTTCTTCAATGGAATTTCAGTTTGAAATTGTCCGCCTCGCGATTTTTTATAGTAGTTTAAAAAATAACTTTCATCGGGGCGTTTCATTTCAAAATCGCCAACCGTTAGTTTGTTATTGTTTTTACTTAATTGAATAAAAACTTTATCAAAATCCTGCAGTTGTTGTGTGTTTCCTTCAGGTTGTATTGGATTGTTATCATCGCTTATCGCAGCCACAACATCTATTTCGTTGTTAAGCTTACCGCTCATTTGCAAATTTAAATTTGAGTTTAAAACCAAATTTTGATTGTTGCCAAAACCCAAACCACGACTAATACTTCCGTTTAATTTCAAGCCATCGTTTTTATTTAATGTCCCAAAATTATTCTCTTCATTCGAGTTGTACAAAAATGGGTTTTGCGTTTGATTATATTCTGGATCAATAATCCGCATGTTTTTATTTTGATAGCTTTTTCTGAAATCATACGAAAGTGTTTTGTATCGAAAAGTTATAAATGTGTTTTTGGGAATTTTTAAATTGATAAATGCCGAATAAAAATAGTTGATTCGAAAATCAATTCCTTCGCTGTAACTATTTCCAGCAGATGAAATCTGAATCGAGTTTTTAAATAATATTCCCGAATCAAGTTGAAATGAATCTGCTGGCAAAACAAATTTTCTGTTTTGGAACTGAGCTTTTAAAGCAAAGCTCACAAATAAAAAATACGATATGATTAAAAAGCGTTTCAATAAAATAATTTTAAATCGGCTGTCATGCTGAGGAACGAAGCATCTGCATTAAAACGAAATATTCTTAAACAGCCAGATTCTTCACTTCGTTCAGAAAGACATGTCACATTATTTAAATTACGAATTACTAGTTTTTCAAGCATAAATGTATAAACGAAATTATTGTTCTGAAATTACAAAGAAATAAAAAAAGCCACCGCAATTAAGCGATGGCTTTTTAAAATAGGCAATAAAAAATTTATTTACTGATAATCAATTTCTGTGATTGGCTTTGTCCATCAACAGTCATTGTATACAAATATACACCAGATGTCAAACTGCTTAGATCAGCGCGAACTTCGTTTACTCCAGCATTAAATTTATTGTTTGCTACCGACAATACTTCTTGTCCAACTAAATTAACAATGCTGATTTTTACATCGCTTGCGTTTTTTAAGTTGAAGTCAAATGTGGTTATTCCTGTTGTAGGATTAGGGTATGCATCTCCTAATTCAAAATTCGGATTTTTAACTTCGTTAATTCCAATATTTGATGATGTTAATTGAAATCCACACTGAAAATATTGGTGTGCGTAATATGCATTGCCTGGTACAAATCCAACCCAACCAGATGTTGCATACGAAGATTGTTTTCCTGCAACCAAAGTGTTGTTAATGTAAGTTGTTTGCTCAACCTGTGGTGGATAAGGTGCGCCAGTTCCATTTGCATAAAAACGGTATCCAAAATAATTTGCTCTTGTAGCACCCGATGGAAATGTAGAAGCAGCTTTTTGATAAACCATTATAGAAGATGTATCGTATGAATGACCTGGTTTAAAACGCATACTAAAACCAACAATATTTTGTGCTGCCATTCTTGATGAATTAATGCTTAAAGGAGTTGATACTGCAATTCCCATAACACCAGTTCTCCAACTACTCTCAGGATTTCCTGTAGCGTCTGGAAGTGCGGCTGTGCTGTCTGCACGAGTTAATAATACTTTTTGTGTGAAAGACATTCCTGTTGGGCGTCTTAAGCTTGTATTGAAACCAGGGCGAGCAAATTTTTCAAGGCCAACTTGGAAACCGCCCATTTGCAATGCTGATGTAATAAAGTAATCAATAAGCAATGTGTCAACTACAGCAATTTTATTTCCTAAATCATCGGGTAGCGAATCTACATTTCTAACATATAAATAAGAGAAATACAAAGAGTCAAGTGTGTAACTTGTAAATTTACTCATTGTGTATTCTGGGTTGTCAGTAAGAGCAATGTTTGCATCTTTTGGATCTAACACTTGTCCTATATTAGTAGAACCAGGCATGTAACTTAAAGTACCCGCTTCGTCAATATACTTTACTATAGAATCTGGAAACAAAAAATTAACATACGGAACCCAACTTGTTTCAGCTCCTGCTTTTCCTGCCATGTTCCATGGCTCGTACCAGTTTGATGCTGCAGCTTTTCCGCTTGCATTTGATTTTGATTTAATAACCGAAACTTCGTTTGCGGGTTTAAATTTTTTGGTATCGCCTGCTATCATCGATTGTGCATTGACAATCATTCCAACAGAGAATAACGATACGCTTGTTAGTAATAACTTCTTCATTTTTTTTTATTTTTTTTGGTTGATTTTTTTAAATTTTAAAGGGCGTAAATTAATGATTTTTTAACATTTCCAAAAACTTAGAGTTTTATTTGTTGAAATCATAAAATGTTTTCTTTGAAGGAACACTAAATTTTTGTTTCATTTGCTCTTATAAATATCAAAATGAAAGACAATAAAAAGCGTTGCGCTTGGTGCTTGAAAGATGAATTGTATATGAATTATCACGATGAAGAATGGGGTACGCCAATTCATGAGGATGAAAAGTTGTTTGAGTTTTTAGTGCTCGAAAGTTTTCAGGCAGGATTAAGCTGGCATTTGGTACTAAAAAAGCGCGCTAATTTTTGCAAGGCATTTGCAAATTTTGATCCCCTAAAAGTTTCAAAATTCAACGATAAAAAAGTCGAACTTTTATTAAACGATGCCGGAATAATTCGCAACCGAATGAAAATTGAAGCTGCCATAAACAATGCAAAATGTTTTTTGGAAATTAAAAAAGAGTTTGGAAGTTTTGATACCTATTGTTGGAGTTTTGTTGGCGGAAAAACAATTCAAAACCATTATAAAGATTTAGATGAAATGCCAGCAACAAGCAAGGAAAGCGACACGATGAGCAAAGATATGGGCAATCGTGGTTTTAAATTTCGTGGCACTACAATTTGTTATGCTTTTATGCAAGCTGTCGGAATGGTGGATGACCACATGGATACTTGCTGGAGAAAGAATAAATAATAAAAAACTTCGCAAATCAGAATCCTTCGTCAGCATGAAGATTCTTCGCTAAACTGGCTGTGTCAGTCTGAGCCTGACGAAGACCAATCAAACAACCCTTCGTCAGGCTCAGGGTGACAGGCAAAATCCGAAAACAAAAAACCCTCGCAAAGAAATTTGCGAGGGTTTTGATTAATTAATTATCGGTTATTTACTTTTTGATAAGTTTAATAACTTTTACAGAAGTTTCGCTATTGATTCGTGCGAAGTAAATGCCTGATGACAATCCTTCGAATCCTTCAAGAACTTTCGTGTTTGAACCTTTGCTAACTGCAATGCTTGAACTGTATTGTTGTTTTCCGTTGATGTCAAGGATTGCAACTGTTACATTCCCAGCTTCGTTGCTGTTGATGTTCAATACCAATTGGTTGTTGAATGGATTTGGGAACAATGAAACATCTACATCGTTGTTGTTGCTTACGCTAACAACTTTTGAATATTCCATGTGTCCGTCTCTATCGTACATAGCCAAACGGTAGTACATGGTTCCTGTTGCCATCAATGCTTTAGCATCTGCATCGGTAAACAAATAGCTACGGTAAGTGTTTGAATTTCCAGCAGCTTTAACAGTTCCTGCTGCTACAAATGTTGATCCGTCAATTGAACGTTCAACAATATATCTGTCGCTGTTTTGTTCGCTTGCAGTAATCCAATTTACCAATACATTGTTGCCTGAAAGGTTTGCATTCAAGTCAACTAAATTAACTGGTACTGGATAGGTTATATCTGAAGCTGTAAACCAACCAAATGTGCTTAAATACTGTCCGGTTACTGTGTTCAATACTGAGTCACCTGCTCCAGTTGA
>CAMAWM010000046.1 GCA_945861965.1 Chitinophaga pinensis
TAGTTTGTGTCCATGCGTTATTAGTGCCTGCTGTTCTTCTACTTAAAACCATGCCACCCGCATAACCAGTTGTTGTTACTATATGCGAAAGCATTACTTCTTCATTATTGGTGGTATTATAAGCATAAGAAGGAAATCCTGAACGTTGGTTTTCTATCCTGGTAATGGATGTATCACCTTTTTCCCAAGTAGTTCCATTGTAACGGTTATAGCCAGTTCCTCTTCCTGTAAAAGGACTTCCATCTGAAGAGGTAGTCCAAGTAGCACCTATTCTATTATTTGGCATTAATTGCAATCTTCTATAAATAGACGAATTTGTTTGTTGGTTATTGAATGTTTCTCCAATTTTATCGTATTGAAAATTACCGGGAGAAAAATTTGAACCACTTGTTATATAATTACACCCTGAGGAACATGAATTAAAACAAAAATTAGTTAAAGAAATATTGGTACTTAATACCAAGCTTCTGTTATTATTTACAGCACATGTGCTAGGAATTATTTCATTATCGGTTAAATTAATTCCGTTTATAAATTTATATTCATAAGCCCCGGGAGTTAAATATTGTAATACTTCGTAGTTATTGAATCCAAAATTTACCATGGTAGTTTTAGCCGCATTCCAACCTTGGAAATTACCAGCCAAATGAACACCATTTGCACTAATTGCTTGCACCTGCTGACTCATATTTACAGCAAACCTAACGGCATATTTTCCGGTGGGGGCTGATGCCGAAAATTTTAAATCTACCAATGAAGTATCATTGGCAATTGAATCAATATAAAACCACCTGTTATCGTTGGTTAAACCATTATTAGCATGGCCCACTTGATTAATGGCAGGAACAATTTCATCCCAAGTCCTTGATACACCATTTACTATTTTAAACTCAATGACTTGCTTGGCGGGAATTTCTAAAATGGTTCTATACTTATTTGAACCTATAGAAGTTAGTAAATTAGTAGCTGGATTCCATCCTTGAAAATTTCCAACAATATGTACTCCATTTGAACTCACCGTTTGACCTGTCATGTCAACAACAAATGACACTTTTTTTCCCTGTAATTGAGGAATTACATTGACTTTATATCCTAAAATTTGAGATGAAATAGGGCCAAAAGAAACCGTATTAACTGTAATATTAATTACAATAGGATAAGTTCCAATGGGATCAGTGGCATTTGAAGATTGAATTATTATGCAACCTGAATTTAGTGCATTTATTATGCCTGAACTTGGGCTTTTGGAGTATGTAAAACTACTTGGCAAACCAGTAATCGAACCAACAGTAATTGAAGAAATTGCAGCCCCACTAATTGATGATGGAGTGAACAGCTGAATGACTGTTGAATAACTACTGTTACGAACAGCATTAGGCAAATTAGTAATGGTATCAGGATATTGAAGCGTTGATGCATTTACCATAATGGTACCACATTGTGCCAATGACACATTTGTAAATCCTAAGATTGCAATTAAAGTGTAAAGTATTTTTTTCATAGGGTTTAGTTTTTAATAATTTTAAAGGTTTTTAGTATTGAGTTGTTTTCGGTAATTTTTATAAAATAAGTTGCTGCTGCATAATTGCTCATCTCAACTTTTGTTTCTTTTTCGCTAATTTTTTGTGTGGCAATTAGTTTTCCATGCATATCAAATAATTGATAAGTAAGATTTTTTGATGTTGCGCTTTCAATACTTAAAGTTAAATAATTGGATGTTGGGTTTGGAAAGGCAGTCAAATTGATGCTTAAATCTTTTGTGTTTTTAATACCAGTTAATGCAAAAATTTCAAAAGGTTGTTGCACTCCTTGGCAGGCAGAACCGCCAGTTCCGGTATTGGTAGTATAATTCATTTGACCTACAGAATAACTAACTGTTCCTCCGGTTCCAGTAGCATTTCCTCCTGAAGTATTGGTTGATTGTTGTGCTGAAAGATTTATGGTAAAGCACATACCTATTATGAAATAAGAAAGTGTTTTCATATTTTGTTTTTATTTTTATTTCAAAACAAAGTTATTTTTTTTTAAAAAAATAAAAATAATAATTTCAATGTTGTAAAAATGTTATATTTTATTTTGATATTTCAATCATATTGCAACTTTTAAATAGCAAATGAATAATCGCGAAAAATTATTGAAAATGCGTGATCAATCGCTACTTGGTGGTGGAATTGAACGAATAGAAACTCAACACAAAAAAGGTAAACTCACAGCCAGAGAAAGAATTCATTTTTTGTTAGACGAAGGAAGTTTTGAAGAAATTGGAGCATTTGTATTGCATCGCTCAAATGATTTTGGAATGGAAAAACAAAAATACCTTGGCGATGGAGTTGTAACTGGTTACGGTACAATCAACGGCAGATTGGTGTATGTATTTTCTCAAGATTTTACGGTTTTTGGCGGATCGCTTTCTGAAACATTTGCCGAAAAAATTTGTAAAATTATGGACTTGGCGATGAAAAATGGAGCTCCGTTAATTGGTTTGAATGATAGCGGTGGTGCCAGAATTCAAGAAGGCGTTGTTTCGCTTGGAGGATATGCCGATATTTTTTACAGAAACACATTAGCAAGTGGCGTAGTGCCTCAGATTTCAGCTATTTTAGGGCCATGTGCCGGTGGTGCAGTTTACAGCCCAGCAATTACTGATTTTATTTTAATGGTTGAAAACACATCGTATATGTTTGTTACTGGACCAAACGTTGTAAAAACAGTAACGCACGAAGATGTTACAAGCGAAGATTTGGGTGGTGCTTCTGTTCATTCAACAAAAAGTGGCGTGGCACATTTTACGGCCGAAAATGAAATTGAATGCATCAATCAGATTAAAAAACTATTGAGTTATATTCCTGAGAATTGCGAAGAAACTACACCGTTATTTTCATATAAAAGCCGCGATGAATTAAGGCCGAAACTGGCAGATATTATTCCGGAAAATGCTAACCAACCTTACGATATTCGCGAAGTAATTCAAGAACTGATTGACGAAAATAGTTTTTATGAAGTGCATAAAAATTTTGCAGAAAACATTGTTGTTGGTTTTGCGCGTTTGGCAGGAAGAAGTATTGGAATTGTAGCAAATCAACCATCAAATTTGGCTGGATGTTTAGACATTCATTCGTCACAAAAAGGAGCAAGGTTTGTCCGTTTTTGCGATTCGTTCAATATTCCATTGTTAGTGCTTGAAGATGTACCGGGTTTTTTGCCAGGAACGGATCAGGAATGGAATGCTATTATTACAAATGGGGCTAAATTATTGTATGCTTTTTGCGAAGCTACTGTTCCAAGAATTACTGTAATTACAAGAAAAGCATACGGTGGAGCTTATGACGTAATGAACAGCAAACACATAGGAGCAGATATGAATTATGCTTGGCCAACTGCTGAAATTGCAGTAATGGGAGCAAAAGGAGCCGCTGAAATTATTTTTAAAAAGGAAATTGATAAAGCGTCTGATCATTCAGCCGAGTTGGCTAAAAAGGAAAAAGAATATGCCGAAATATTTGCGAATCCTTATCGTGCTGCTGAACGTGGATTTATAGATGAAGTGATTTTGCCTGAGGAAACACGAAAAAAACTAATTAATGCGTTTAAAATGTTAGAAAACAAAGTTGTCAGTTTGCCTAGAAAAAAACACGGAAACATTCCATTATAAAAAGTTGAATTATTAATGAATAACTATAAAAATACCAATACATTAAAAGCATTTCGCGGATTTTTTTTCTTTCTTTTTATCGCTTTATGCATAAACTCAAGTTATGCTCAAATTGAAAAAAGAGTTGCTTCACAAATTACACATGTTACTGTTTTCAGATCTCAAGCACAAGTGTTGCGAACAGCAAAAGTTGAGTTAAATAGTGGAGTAACAAATTTGGTTTTTGAAAAGTTGTCGCCATTTATAAACCAAAGCAGTATTGAAGTTAAGGCGGATGCAAATATCACTTTGCTGTCTGTTTCAACAAGAAATAATTATTTTAAAACCGAAGACAACAACATTGAAATCAATCAATTGGAGGATTCATTGGAGAGCATCAATGCTTCGCTTGCTGATTTTAAAGCCGACAAGGAAACAATTGTGTATCAAAAAGATTTAATGCTTGCCAATAAAAATGTTGGAAGCAATCAGCAAGGTGTAAAAACAGACGAGTTGGAAGATTTGATGGTTTTGTACAAAAAGAAATTAGATGAATTTAAAACAGATTGGTTCCGAATTTCTGCGCTTGAAAAAAAATATTCTTTTATCAAACAGAAAGTAGAAAAACAACTTGCTGAATTTAAAAGTGGGCAAACTGAACTTTCGTACGAAATTGTTGTTAGTGTTAAATCAGATGATGTGATTTCGAATGCAAATATTGAACTTAGCTACATTGTTGGAAATGTTACTTGGCAGCCTTTTTTTGATATTAGAGTGAAAGATACCAAGAGCAAATTTCAGCTTTTTGTAAAGGCGAATATTACTCAAAGCAGTGGCGAAGATTGGAAGAATGTAAATCTGAAATTGACAACTTCAAATCCAAGCGAAGGAGGAATAAAACCCGAATTGCAACCCAATTGGTTGAGATTTTATCAGCAACAAATGTATCTTGATGGCATTTCTTCAAAACCAATGCAAGTATTAGAATTGCATGCAACAAAAGTAAGATCAAAGTTTGAAGAGAATTATAAAAATGTAGAGGTAAACCAAGAGAGTATAAACACTGAATTTGTAGTCAATATTCCATATTCAATACCAAGCGATAATGTTCCTCATCAAGTTGATTTGACAAACGAAAACTATGAAGCAGAATATTTATATGCAGCCGTTCCGAAGCTAGATAAAGACGCATTTGTTACTGCTAAAGTTGTGGCAAATGATTTAATCAATCAAATAAGTGGTGAGGCGAATATTTATTTTGATGGCACATTTACAGGCAAAACATTTTTGTACGGAACTGCACAAGATACATTGACAATAAGTTTGGGAAGAGATAAGCGAATTTTAGTTGAAAGAATAAAGTTGAAAGACTTTTGTTCGAAATCGTTTTTTGGAGGCAGCAAAAAAGAAAATTCGACTTTTGAAATTACAATTAGAAATACACGAAAAGAGCCAATAAAAATTGTTGTTGAAGATCAAATTCCAATTTCAACAAGTGATGATATTGAAGTTAAATTAATTGAATATTCAGGAGCAAGTTACGATGAAAAAACAGGGAAACTTATTTGGATAATTACTTTGTTGCCTGAACAAACTCAGAAAGTAAAATTTGGATTTGAAGTTAAATATCCAAGCAGTAAACAAATTTCTCAGTATTAATTTTTCAACTACAAATAACTTGAAAGTGAAATCTTTTCTGGCAAAAATTTTTGCGAATAGTATAAGCAAAAAAATAAAACGCGAAAGTTTTCATGCCTTAGATTTTCAAGAAAAAATATTTCATTATCTACTTAAAAAAGCGGCAAAAACAAAATTTGGGAATGATCATCATTTCGATTCAATTAAAAATTACGAAGACTTTAAGAATGCTGTCCCCATTAGAGATTACGAAGGTTTGAAATCGTATCTCGATTTAGCAATTGAGGGGAACGAAAATATTTTTTGGCCTGGAAAACCTTTGTATTGGAGCAAAACAAGTGGCACAACTTCTGGAGTAAAATATATTCCAATTTCAAAAACTTCAATTAAAAATCACATCCATGCGGCACGAAATGTTTTGTTGTGTTATATAGCCGAAACTGGCAATGCGAATTTTGTAAACGGGAAAATGATTTTTTTATCGGGAAGTCCAAAGCTTGAGTCTAAAAACGGAATACCGGTTGGTAGATTAAGCGGAATTGTAAATCATCATATTCCTCAGTATTTGCGGAATAATCAAATGCCTTCTTTTGAAACAAATTGCGTTGATGATTGGGAGAAAAAAGTCGACAAAATTGTTGAAGAAACTATAGGTGAAAAAATGACATTGATAAGTGGAATTCCGCCTTGGGTTCAAATGTATTTTGATAAATTAGTTGAAATTAAAAATAAAAAAATCAAAGATATTTTTCCGAATTTTAAGTTGTTTGTACATGGTGGAGTTAATTTTGAACCCTATCGTGCAAAACTTGAAGATTGCATTGGCGAAAAAATTGATACCATTGAAACGTACCCAGCAAGCGAAGGATTTATAGCATTTCAAGATTCTCAAACAGAAAAAGGATTATTGCTTTTAACCAACAATGGGATTTTTTATGAGTTTATTTTAGCGGATGAATTTTTTGAGTCAAATCCAAATCGTATTTCATTATTGGATGTTGAATTAAATAAAAACTATGCTATTTTATTAAATACAAATGCAGGATTGTTTGGTTATTGCATTGGCGATACAGTGAAATTTGTTTCAATTAATCCGTATCGAATTGTTGTTACTGGCAGAATAAAACATTTTATTTCGGCATTTGGCGAGCATGTAATTGTTGAAGAAGTGGAAGCCGCTATTTTGAAAGTTGCTAATGAGGAAAATGTAAATATCATTGAATTTACTGTTGCACCTCAAATTAATCCAACAGTGGGATTGCCCTATCACGAATGGTTTGTTGAATTTGGAATAGAACCAAATAATTTAAATGATTTTTCTGAAAAATTAGATTTTGCTCTACAAGAAAAAAATATTTATTATAAAGATTTAATAATAGGAAATGTATTAAAGCCACTAGTGCTAAATACATTGAATCAAAAAGCGTTTATTAATTATATGAAGTCTAAAAATAAATTAGGTGGGCAAAATAAGGTGCCTCGATTGTGTAACGATAGGAAAATTGCAAATGAACTGATAGATTATATTAAAGTAGTTTAAATTGCCTCGTATTATTTTCAAATTCCAGCAACCATTTTTTTCTTTTTAAATTCCAAGCATATCCTTTCAATTTATTGTTTGATCCAATGATTCGATGACATGGAATAACAATCGCAAGTTTATTTTTTGATATAGCAGAAGCAACTGCACGAGTTGATTTTTTATCTTTGATTTGAATAGCTAATTGTTGATATGATTTTGTAGTTCCATAACGAATTTTTGTTAATTCATTCCAAACTAAATGTTGGAAATTTGTCCCAGTTTGGTCCAATTTTATTGTAAAGTTTTTAAGATCATTTTGGAAATATTTCTCAATTTGATTTCTTGCATTTTGAATATTTTTTTTAATAAATAAATTTTGTCGAATTGGTTTTTTCCCAACAAAAATTATTTCCGAAATCCCATTATCAGATCCAGTAATTTTTAACCAACCAATTGGTGAGTGAAAAAAGCAAGTGCTATTCATAAAATTTCAACAAGTCTATAAAATGTTTTGTAAATAATATAAACATATATTGCCGCAGATTAAATTTTGTTAGATGTCGGAAGTTGAAAATAGTAAGAAAATTGCCATACTTGGAAGTACTGGTAGCATTGGAACTCAAGCTTTAGAAATAGTTAGAGAGCAAAAAGGCAAACTTGAAATTGAAGTTTTGACTGCAAATTCAAATGCTGAATTGTTGATTGCGCAGGCCATAGAATTTAAACCAAATCATGTTGTAATTGCTGACGAAAGCAAATATCAACTACTCAAAGATGCCTTAGCCAATGAAGATGTAAAAGTTTTTGCTGGCAGCAAATCAATTGAAGAGGTTATAGAAATAACCTCAGCCGAAATTGTATTAACTGCAATGGTAGGTTGGAGCGGTTTGAAACCAACCATTAAAGCAATTGAATGCAAGAAAAGAATTGCACTTGCCAATAAAGAAACCTTAGTTGTTGCAGGCGATATTATCACTCAATTATGCCAACAACATGTGGTAGATTTAATTCCAGTTGATTCTGAACACTCAGCTATTTTTCAATGTTTGATAGGAGAGAATTTAGATGCAATTGACAAAATAATTTTAACTGCATCGGGTGGTCCGTTTAGAGGAAAAACTAAAGCCGAATTAATTAACATTACAAAAGTCGAAGCGTTGAAACATCCAAACTGGAATATGGGTGCTAAAATTACAATTGACAGCGCAACATTAATGAACAAAGGGCTTGAGGTGATTGAAGCCAAGTGGCTTTTTGGATTACGAAGGGAACAGATTGAAGTTGTTGTTCATCCGCAAAGTATTATTCATAGCATGGTTGAATTCAACGATGGAAGTATCAAAGCGCAAATGGGATTGCCAGACATGAAATTGCCAATTCATTACGCGTTCTTTTTTCCGCAAAGAGTTAAAACAAATTTCAAACGAACCTCTTTTAAAGAGATTAAAAGTTTAACTTTTGAAGAACCAGATATTGTAACTTTTAATAACCTGTCGCTCGCTTACCATGCAATGGATAAAGGAGGAAATATGCCATGTGTTTTGAATGCTGCAAACGAAGTTGCAGTTGATGCATTTTTGCATGACAAAATAAAATTTTTGCAAATAGCTGAGTTGAATGAAAAATGTATGGATCGTGTTTCGTTTATAAAAAAATCAACGATTGATGATTTAGTAAATACAGATTATGAAACCCGAAGAATTGCAGAGGAAGAAATAAGAAAAATGGCAAAATGATTTCAATCTATTATTTAGTTATTTCAGAGTCGTCAATAAAAAATTACTTTCGCCACCTCAATTAAAATCCTATATTTATAAAACATGCAAACTTTTATTATGGTCGCCCAATTAATACTGGCCTTGTCAATTCTTGTTGTCATTCACGAATTGGGTCATTTTCTTGCAGCAAAGCTTTTCAAAATTCGTGTAGATAAATTTTATCTCTTTTTTGATTTTCTTTTTCCAATGCCTAATGTTTTGAAATTTTCAATTTTCAAAATAAAAAAAGGCGGAACTGAATATGGCCTTGGGTGGTTTCCAATGGGTGGATATGTTCAAATCGCAGGAATGGTGGATGAAAACATGAATACCGAGCAATTAAATCAACCAGCACAAGATTGGGAATTTAGAAGCAAGCCAGCTTGGCAAAGAATGATAGTTATGTTAGGTGGAATTATTTTTAATGTAATTCTGGGAGTTATCATTTTCGCAATGATTAGTTTTACTTGGGGCGATAAATCAACACTAAATAAATCAATTAAGCATGGCCTTCATGTTAGTGAATTGGCAAAAGAACTTGGATTTAAAGAAGGCGATAAATTAATTTCAGTTAATGGAAAACAAATCGTCCGATTTAACGATGCCATAACTCCAAATATAATTTTAAGCGATGAAGTAATTTATCAAGTCGAACGCGAAAACAATACTGTTGAAGTAAAATTACCTAAAGATTTTTTAACCAAACTTACAAAAGATTCGCGATCTGGATTGTTTGCGCCACGTTCAGAAGTGTATGTTGAGCGAATTGTAGAAAATTCAAATGCCAAAAAAGCAGGATTGCTTGCTGGCGATAAAATTATTGCAATAAATGATTCTGGATTTCAATTTTTTTCTGAATTCAAACCAATAATTAATTCTTGTGCTGGAAGTACCGCTGTTTTGAAAGTATTAAGAAATGGCGACACTTTAGTATTAAATACAAAAGTGGAAGCTGATGGTACTATTGGTTTCATGGCTTTTGATAAAAGTTTTGAATACGAGACAATAAATTATAGTTTTTTAGAATCTTTTCCGGTAGGGATTTCAAAAGCTGTTGAAACAATTGGAACTCAAATTAAAGGTTGGGGAAAAATATTTGGTGGCGATATTCCGGTAAGCAAAGCTGTTCAAGGGCCTATTGGCATAGCTCAGTTTTTTGGAAGCGAATGGGTATGGCAAAATTTCTGGATGTTAACAGCATTAATTTCATTGGGTCTTGCATTTGCAAACGTATTGCCAATTCCAGCACTCGATGGTGGTCATGTAGTCATGCTTTTGATTGAAATGATTACCAGAAAACCAATTAGTATAAAAATTCAGGAACGCGTTCAACAAGCAGGAATGGTAATACTTTTATCGCTGATGGTATTGATTTTCGGAAACGATATTTGGCAAGTATTAAATAGATAATTGGAAAGTATTAAACAAAAAAAACATGCCCGAGGGCATGTTTTTTTTGTTTTGAAAAATTGGGTAATGTACTTATACCAATTGAACGCTAACAGCATTCAACCCTTTTTTACCTCTTTCAGTTTCAAACTTTACTTTGTCGTTTTCGCGAATTCTGTCAATTAAGCCAGATGAATGTACGAAAATGTCTTCACGTCCTTCGTCAGGAGTGATAAATCCGAAGCCTTTTGTTTCGTTAAAAAACTTCACTGTTCCTTGTTGCATTGTATTAAATTGTTTTAAAATGAGGGCGCAATCTATACCTATTTATTTGACAAACAAGTTTTTGGTAAAAAAATATAATTTATTCTTAAAATAAACAGGCCAATCTTGCCTGATTGTAAGCGAATTGCAACTTTAAAGAAATCTTCATCATATTCAGTTTTTATATAATACTTAGAGTTGAAAAATTGC
>CAMAWM010000047.1 GCA_945861965.1 Chitinophaga pinensis
TGGTTTGTCAATTGGCAAATATCCATTGAAAGAAAAATTTTGTCCCGAAAATCCGCTAGCCATCAATGCCATAAAAATACTGCTTGCGCCCGGAAGTGGAATTACTTGAATATTTTTTTGATGACACAATGCTACCAATTGATAACCTGGATCAGCCACACAGGGCAATCCCGCATCACTCATCAGTCCGCAATCGGTTTCGTCATTTAAGGCATCCAACAGATAAATATATTCGGATGCTTTGGTGTGTTCATTCAACATCCAAATTTTTAGTTCGCTTTGAGGTATTGCTATTTTTAATTTTTTTATCAATGCGCGGCATTCTTTCTCGCTTTCAGCAACAAAGTGTTTGATGTGATGAGATTGTTGAATTACCATTTCCGACAAAAAATTAGTTGGACTATCATCTGCCAGATGATTAGGTATTAAATAGAGTTTTCCGTATGCCATGATTTTATAATAAAAAGTTAATTGCCTGATTTTAATTAGCTAAGCAAAAAATTTAGCAGTTGCCTTGAATGGCTTCTGCGCTTATTTTTGCACCTCTTCAAAAATAACATATGTCGATAATAAGCAAAATAAGAAACAAATCAGGACTTGCCATTACATTTATTGGTATTTCCTTAGGATTATTCGTGATTTCAGATGCTATGCAAAGCAACACATCTATCTTTAGCGGAAGCTCAAACCCTACTGATGTAGGCGAAGTAGACGGAAAAAGCATTAGCATAAAAGAGTTTGAACAGGAGTTGCAAAAACAAGAAGACAATTACAAACTTGGCAACCCCGACCAGGCAATTGATGATAATACCCGAACACAATTTCGCGAACAGGCATGGAACACAATGCTACGCGAAAATTTGATGAATAAACAATATGCCGAACTTGGTTTGGTGGTAAACAACGATGAGTTAGCCGATTTGTTTTACGGAATAAATATTCACCCACAGGTAAGACAACAATTTGCTGATCCAAACACAAAAGAGTTTAACCCAGCCAATGTGCTTCAAAACCTAAAATCAATTAATGAAAACGGTGACGAAAAAATAAAAGCACAGCTAAAACAATTTGAAGATTATGTGTTAAACGAAACATTAAATCGCAAGTATTCAACACTGATTAAAAAAGGTGTTTATGTAACAAATCTTGAGGCTAAGCAATTGTATTTGGCAAGAACTCAAACTGCCGAAATGAATTATTTGGCTATACCTTACAGCAGCATTTCTGACTCTGCAATAAAAGTAGAGGAAAAAGAATTGAGAACCTATTTTAACAAAAACTCAGCTAAATATTTAGAATCTGAAAACAGCCTTAAACTTGATTTTGTGGTTTGGGATTTTGCACCAAGTCATGAAGACAGTGCAGAAATAATAAATTGGGCAAACACAAAAACAGAAGAATTTCGCAGTTGTGCAAACGATACTGTATTTGTAGATGCAAACAGCGAAGTTAAATTTGATATTACTGCAAAACCTCGCACATCATATCCTGATGAAATTGCGTCACAACTTTTTAAAGATTCGCTTGGCGCTGTCATTGGTCCGATTTTCAAAGAAGGAAAATTTTTTACTTATAAAATCTCTGGCATAAAACAGGATACAATTTTTTATATGCGCGCAAGTCACATTCTGTTTAAAGTAGATTCGCCCTCGTTGGAAGATACCATTAAAAGCATGGTAAAAGCTGGAGAAATTTTATCAAAATTACGTGGCGGAGCTGACTTTAGTGCCATGGCAATGGAACACGGAACAGATGGAACCAAAGACAAAGGCGGTGATTTGGGATGGTTTCCAGAAACACAAATGGTAAGAGAATTTACCGAAGCCTGCAAAACGCTAAAAAAAGGAGAAATGCGTTTAGTTAAAACTCAATTTGGCTGGCATATTTTAAAATTAACTGAAGACAAAACTAAAAAATTGATTTGTGCAGGTGTAATTGAACGAACGGTTAAACCTAGCGAAAAAACTTCGCGCGATGCATTTAACGATGCTAACCAATT
This sequence comes from Chitinophaga pinensis, assembly GCA_945861965.1. Taxonomy (GTDB): domain Bacteria; phylum Bacteroidota; class Bacteroidia; order UKL13-3; family UKL13-3; genus CAMAWM01. The sequence goes on from CAMAWM010000047.1 coordinate 2,000, forward strand.
TGCCGCTTCAAGTACAAACGAAAAAGATTTTGATGCAAATTTAGAAGATAAAAAATTGACGAAACGAACTGCAGAAACAGTTCGCGAAAGCGATAGTTATCTTCCAGGTTTTACTGATGCACGTGAAATAGTTCGTTGGGCATTTAATGCAGAAAAAGGCGATGTAAGCGATGTAAAAACAGCAGGAGACAAATACATAATTGCAGTTGTAAAAGATATTCGCACTAAAAATAAAGCGAGTTTTGATGCATCAAAATCAAGATCTGAAGCAGATTTCATAAAAGATAAAAAAGCCGAGCAGTTGATGGAAAAAGTTCAAACTGCCATGGATGGTGGCGCAACAACACTTGACGCTTTGAGCAAAAAACTAAACGCAACACTTAATCCAATTGGTGCGCAAAGTTTTGATAACATCAACATAGCTTATGTTGGACCGGACAATATTTTTATTGGTGCTTTGTTTGGATCAAAACCAGGAAACTTGAATGCTCCATTTAAAGGCGAATCGGCAGTTTATGCTTATACTTTGAATAAGATAAACACTGCTCCAGAAATTAAAGACTACTCTCAATACAAACAAGAACTTGAAGGTGCGTTAAAGCAACGTGTAGAGTTTTCGTTTTTAGATGCACTTAAAGAAATAAAAGGCGTTACAGATATGCGCTATAAATTTTATTAAGTCATACATTTAAATCACCGAAAAAGATATTTCCAAATCATGCATTTTATAAACAGCGAAAATTTTAGTGCCGAAAAAATAAATCAATTATACAAAGATTTTGATACAGCTAAACCCTATCGACATCTTGTAATTGATAATTTTTTGAAAACAGAATACGCTGAAGAAATTTATTCAAACTTTCCAGCAACGGATGTATTTAATAAAAAATACAAAGGCGTAAACGAGTTTAAAGCTGAAGGATCAAACTTTGAAGATTTTCCGGAAATATTTACGCTAATGCGCGAAGAATTGCACAGCCAAGAATGGTGTGCAATTATGAGTAAAATTACTGGCATTGATGAATTGTTCAGCGTTCCGGATGCTTTAGGTGGCGGATTGCATCAAGGTGGAGATGGAAGTTTTTTAGACATTCATATTGATTTCAATATTCATGCTGATAGAGGAATACATCGCAGAATAAACCTATTGATTTTTTTTAACAAAGATTGGAAAGAAGAATTTGGCGGCCATACTGAAATGTGGAATGCCGAAATGTCAAACTTGGACAAAAAAGTTTTTCCTGCTCTAAACCGTTGTGTAATTTTTGAAACCAATGAAATTAGTTACCACGGATACGCGCCCATTAAAGTTCCGGAAGGAGTGACAAGAAAATCGTTTTATGCTTATTATTATACTGCCTTGCGCGAAGGTTCGGCCAAATACCACGATACTGTTTTTAAAGCAAGACCGACTGATAGTGTTATGAAGAAAACATTAACTCCGATTAAAGAAGGTGCTAAAAATTTTATTAAAAGACTACTTAGAAATTTAGGTATTACTTTTTAAAATAATACTAACTCAAGCCAACCATTAGGTTTTTTTCTGGATCCCACACTTTTAATTTAAATGATTGCCACATCATTGGCAATGTCCAACGAATTGTTTTTGGGTTTTGAAGTTCAGGCATTTTCTCCATCACTTCTTGTAAGCGATAAAAAGGAATTTTTACATTCAAATGGTGTATGTGGTGGTAACCAATATTAGCTGTAAACCAATGCATCAGTTTGTACATATCTAAAAAGCTGGTTGATTCAAGCGCTGCATCGTGATAGGTCCATTCGCTTAAATCTCTAAACTCGGCTCCCGGAAAATTATGCTGTACATAAAACAAATACGATCCAATTCCATGAGCAATTAAAAATGGAAATAGCCAAGCAAGCAAATAAGTAACCCAGCCGCCAAACCATATAATAGCAAAGCTAATTGCCGCATGCAAAATGAGTGTAATAAGACAATCAAAATGTTTTTTCGGGCTGTTTATAAATGAGTTTAAATTAATGCCAATTGTAAAAAGGGTTATGTAACCCAACATGATAGTTATGGGATGTCTAATGCCAAGATAAAGAGCTCTTTGCCCTTTTGGCATTGAATTGAATTTTTCTTTGGTAACAGTTGGGTAGGCCCCAATTCCCGCCAAAGTTAATTTAGAATTATGAGTATGATGGTGGTCGTGAGTACGTTTCCAAATTGCACTTGGAACAAGAATAAACATGCCATAAATCCAGAAAAAAATATCTGCAGTTTTCGAGTGATTCAATATCGCTCCGTGCCTGTTATCGTGATAAATTACAAACATCCTAACCATAAACAAAGATGTAAGGATTGTAAAAAACATTCGAACAAAAATATTAATTGGCATAAAAACAATCGTCATTGATGCTGCCAACATTAACACTGTACTGATTGTATAAAACCAGCTTTGTACTGGATTTTCATGTGCAAATTCTTTGGTTGCTATAATTAACTCTTTTCCTTTTCTCATAAGCTGGCAAAGATAAAAATAAAACTCAAGCTTGCTAAAATTAGCTTAAATTTAATATACTTAATGTATAGCTTTACATTTGCAGCCCATGCGCAAACAAAAATTCAAACCATATACATTACAAACCATTGAAATTGCTTCGGCAGGAAGCGAAGGAAAAGCAATTGCACGACACGAAGGACAAGTGATTTTTGTTGACTTTGCAGTGCCAGGAGATATAGTTGATCTTTTAGTATATGCAAAAAAACGCAAACATTGTTTTGCCAGAGTTGATAAAATAATAACTGCATCAAGCGAAAGAGTTGAATCTTTTTGTAAGCATTTTGGCACTTGTGGCGGTTGCAAATGGCAACACATGAGCTATGCTGCGCAATTAAAATACAAGCAACAACAAGTTCAGGATAATTTTGAACGAATTGGAAAATTTCCATTTCCTGATTTGATGCCAATTATTGGTTCTGATCAAATACGCGAGTATCGAAACAAGTTGGAATTTACTTTTACCGATAAAAAATGGTTAGCCGATTTAAGTTTAAAAGAGGATCTGACAGAATCAGAACATCTGGGTTTAGGATTTCATATTCCTGGAAGATTTGATAAGGTTTTGGATATTGATGAATGCCATTTGATGGATAATTTGCAGAATAAAATCAGATTAGGAATTAAAAAATTTGCTATTGAAAATAATTTTTCGTTTTACAATGTCTATTCGCAGCAAGGTTTATTACGAAACATAATTATTAGAAACACAAGTTTGGGAGAATGGATGTTGATTGTGGTTTTTAAAGAAGACGATACTGAAAAAATAAATTTGATGATGCACTTTTTAAAAAGTGAATTTAGTGAAATCAGTTCCTTGCTTTATATCGTAAATCCAAAACAAAACGATACCATTTACGATTTGGATGTACAGGTTTTTTCGGGCAACAATTTTATCCATGAAAAATTAGAAAATTTGACCGTTAAAATTCAGCCCAAATCATTTTTTCAAACCAACACAACTCAAACTTTAAAACTTTATTCAATAGCCCGAGAGTTTGCAAATCTGAGTGGAGATGAAGTAGTTTATGATTTGTACACTGGTGTTGGCAGCATTGCCAATTTTGTGGCTCGAAATGCAAAAACGGTTGTCGGAATTGAAAGTATAGAGCAAGCAGTTGCCGATGCAAAAGTAAATTCATCTATCAATAAAATAAAAAATACACATTTTTATTTAGGAGATTTAAAAGACGCATTAACTGATGATCTTATTGCAAAACACGGAAAGCCTGATGTAATTATAACAGACCCGCCACGAGCTGGGATGCATGAAAATACAATTCGTAAAATATTGGAATTAGAGGCAAAAAAAATTGTTTATGTAAGTTGCAACCCTGCAACTCAGGCGCGCGATATTGCATTGCTGATTGAAAAATACGTTGTGCTAAAAGTGCAAGCCGTTGATATGTTTCCACATACACATCATGTCGAAAATGTTGTTTTACTAAGTCTAAGAAATTAAAAAATTAAAAATGAACGAAGAACAATTTAAAGTACAATTAGACATTTTAAAAGCAGATATTGATTTTTATAACGATTGGCTTAAAGAAATTTCAAAAGATATAATTAAAGATAATTTTTCGAAATATCCAATTTTTATAGCTCATCAACACGAATCAAAAATTGGCGAAATGGTATTGGATATGCGCGATTTTGCACGTGATCACAGCATAAATGCAAGCACATTAGAAGAATTAATAAAAGCAAACGCGATTTTGGAAAACAAAAAAGAAGATTTCATAACTACATATAAAAATCCCGCTAAATTTATTTGTGTTTTTTGGTTAAGACCTGATGGCGCTAATTTTATTTTTATGCCATACAAAAAAGCATAATTTGCCAAAAATTAAAAATGAATTATCCAAAAGTAGCAGTCGTTATTATACATTGGAACCGAAGAGATTTATTAGAAAAATTTCTTCCATCGCTTGTTGCTACCAATTATCCAAATCTGGAAATAGTAGTAGCTGACAATGCGTCAACAGATGATTCAATAGATTTTTTAATTCAAAATTATCCATCCATAAAGATTGTTAAAAACGACAAAAATTATGGCTATGCTGCTGGATACAATGAAGCATTAAAATATGTAGAAGCCGATTACTATGTATTATTAAACAACGATATTGAAACCACGCCCAATTGGATAGGAAGTGTAATAGATGCAATGCAACAAGACGAAAAAATTGTAGCAGCACAACCAAAACTTTTGCAATACAACAATAAAAAAATGTTTGAATATGCAGGAGGGTCAGGTGGGTTTATTGATAGTTTGGGTTATGTTTTTTGCCGTGGCAGACTATTCGAAATGTGTGAGGAAGACAAAAATCAATACAACGAACAAAGCGAAATTTTTTGGGCTTCGGGTGCTTGTTTTTTTATCAAAGCAAAAGCATTTCATGAAGCCAATGGATTTGACGGAAATTTTTTCGCACACATGGAAGAGGTTGATTTATGCTGGCGTTTGCAACTGATGAGTTATAAAATTATTTCGGTTCCAAGTGCAATTGTTTATCATGTTGGCGGAAGCACATTAAACAAAAGCAGTCCGCAAAAAACATACTTAAATTTTCGAAATTCATTGATTATGCTTTTCAAAAATCAAGCTGGTGCAAAAATTTGGTGGTTTCTTTTGTTTCGTTCTTCGCTTGATTTATTAAGCAGTTTGTTTTTTTTAGCAAATGGATTCCCAAAACACAGTTTAGCCATTCACAAAGCGCATGCACATTTCTTTTTCAATATTGTAAAATGGTGGAAACTTCGCAGACAAATTCAATCAAAAATAAAAAATCATGATGTAAAAGGCGTTTATAAAGGAAGTGTGGTTTGGAAACATTTTGTATTGAAAAAAAATTATTTCAACGACTTATAGTTTTTTTACAAAATGATATCCGCGCTTAATAAATCCTTCGCGTTCGTAAAAAACATGGCCTTTTTCATTTTCAAGATACGCATCAAGCATTGCCATTTGGCATCCTTCGTCAATCGCTAAGTCGAGCACTTTATTGCATAATTTTTCCCCAATCCCTTTTGAACGATATTCTATATCCACCACAACATTATCTAATTCCACATATTTACCTGCATATAGTTTTGTGCTAATCCAAAAACCACAAACTGCAATTGGTTTTTCTTGATCATAAAAAACTGCCTGTTTGTAATTTTTGTTAATCATATCCGGAATCATTTGCCTATAACTTTCTAATGTAATTTGAGGGCTTAATTGTTTTACCAAATTAAGTTGTGGTAGCATTTCATTTAACGTGCTTAAAATTTTAATTCCCATCATTTCGATTTCAAATAATAGTCAATTGCCAATTCATAACCCTTTAACCCCAAACCCGAAATAATGCCAATACAATTTTTTGAAAGCAATGAGATGTGTCTGAATTCTTCTCGAGCAAAAATATTGCTGATATGAACTTCGACTACTTTTGTAGTGATAGAAGCAATGGCATCAGAAATTGCCACTGAAGTGTGGCTATATCCACCAGCATTCAAAATTATACCATCGAATGAAAATCCAATTTCATGTAGTTTATTTATAATTTCTCCTTCGACATTCGATTGAAAATATTCTAATTCAATATTGTTTTTATATTGATTTTTTAACTCAATAAAATAATCGTCAAATCTTTGATTCCCATATATTTCAGCTTGTCTATGTCCTAAAAGATTTAAATTTGGTCCGTTGATGATAATAATTTTCAAAATTTAATGGTTTTTTAAGAGTTGAAAAGTTTAATTTTGTAGCAAATTAGCACAATTAATCTATTATTATGAAGCGAATATTTTTACTTATAATTTGTTTTTCTATCATTTCATTAACAGCATTTGCTCAAAGCTTAAACCCACGTACTGGAAAAACACAAGGGCCAAATGCTAAAAGCAGTATAGATTTTGTTTCAACTTTAACAAACTCTACATCAGATGTTGCCGATAGTATGTTCAATTGGCAAATCATTGAATTAAATTTAGTTTCAGGATGGTCTTTTCAAATGTGCGATACTGAAACCTGTTTAAGCAATTTAGCCGTAGGCGCAACTAGCAATTTCAAACTTATTAAAAACGGAGTTGGCGAAATGAAATCATCATTTATACCGAATAGTATTGCTGGAAATGGTTCAGTAAAAATTTTAATAAAAAGTTTAAAATCTACTTTTATGGATACAATTTCTGTAAATGGACATGCATGGACAACTGCTGTAAAAGAAATAAAACAAGCCAAAGATGTTTCATTTTATCCAAACCCAGCCAAAGATGTTTTAACAATCAGATACCCTACACGTGAAAATATAAATATTGAAATTTTCAATATCCTTGGAGTTAAAATTCGCACATTCAATCATATTGGTTTTGAAACAGAACTTAAAATTGATGATTTACAAAACGGCATATATTTTATTCGTTTTAAAGACGATGCAAAAATCTTCAGTCGCTCATTCACTAAAATTCAATAAAAATTTGAAAATTATATTTTGAAGAAGGCGTTTTTTTTAAACGCCTTTTTTTATTTCAAAAAAAATTACAATTCTATTTTCATTGTAAATCAAAAAACTTCTTTATAATTGAAGTTCTAAATTTTTAAAAAAACAATGAAAAAAATTTTACTAGCTGCGGCTTTACTAATTGGAACAAATGGTATTGCCCAAAATTATTTTATTATTGATAAGTCTGTTGGAACCGTTGCACCTTACAGTATGAACGATGCAAGTGCTACTGCTATACTAACAGGTGTAACTGGTGGTATGACCAATACACTATCAACTACTCAATCTTTTCCGTTTTCAGGATGGAGATTTTATGACACTGTTGTAACACAATTTAAAGTTAGCTCAAGTGGTTATTTAACATTTAATGTTGCTCAAACTGCAGATGTAACTACAAACACAACTTTGCCAAGCACATCAGCTCCTAAAAGCGCAATTTTTGCATTTTGGGACAACCTAATGCTTTCGCCAGTTACACAAGGTGCAAATACATTTCCATCTGATGTTAAATCGTTTATTTACGGAACAGCGCCTAATCGCGTGTTTGTAGTTCAATGGCGTTTGGCTCAATTAGGTTCGACTTCTAATGTTACTTATTTTGCTATTCGTTTTTACGAACAAGGAAACTTTGATATTGTAGAAAATTACGGATTTGGAACTTTTTCCGCTACTGTAGGAACTAATAATGCTGATGGAACCATCGGCTACAATTTACCAGCCAGTCCAAACATGAATTTTGGAGGCAAAAACGGCAGTTACGATGCAACCTTGAGCGATGTGTATAGATTTACTTATGGAAATCAACCTGATGTTTTATTACAAATCAAACAAAATAACACAGCGCCATTAGTTAGTTTAACAAGTCCTATTAGCACAATCAAAGTTAAGGTTGCCAATTATGGTAAAATATCAACAAGTCTTGCAAAATTTAATTATTCAGTTGATAATGGTCCAACAAAATCACAAATGTTGAGCCCTTTTGTTGTAAATTCTGATGGGCAAGATATTGTTGAAGCGGTTCATCCAATGACCTACACAGCAGTTTTAGCTGATGCTGGTACATATAAAAATGTTAAAGCGTGGTTTACAGATATCAATATCAAC
>CAMAWM010000048.1 GCA_945861965.1 Chitinophaga pinensis
GTATATTTATTTTGATTTACAAAAACCAAAGAACGGTACTTGTCAAAAACATATTTTCGTTGAACATCGTAATCTCTTACGCCATTATCCCAACCAATGTATTCATTCCACATTAAATCGTGTTCGCCTTTTTGCGAAATACCTTTTAACAAAATTGAACAGGCTTCTTTTCCGTTTGGTCCAATATTGTCGCAAGTATCGCGCATCACCAAATGATAGCAATACGAATGGTCAAGTACATTTACATTTTCATCAATAAATAAAGTGTCACTTGCATTTTCAAAAACCATTACCTGCTCGTAATTTTTATTGCTTGATGAAATAGCTTTGTACAAATAATATTTCGCAAAATCTTTTTCGGTACTTGCCCTCCATGCTACTTTAATTTTATTTTCTGGCGTAACAGTTACTGTAAATAGTTTTTGTTTTTGAGGCATGAATTCAATTTCTTCAAATGTGCTCAAGGTGTCGCTGCTAGGTCCAGACAATCCACATTTATTTACCCCAATCATAAAATAAGTATAATTAATATTTTTGTTGTTTGGTGTATTTCTATCGCTGTACATTCTTAAATTTTTATTCCAAATTGTATCAATCAGCACAAAATTTTGGTAATTGATTCCACGGTAAATTAGGTAATATCCAAAATCTAAAAAGGGTGTTGAATCGCCATAATAAATATAGGTTTCGTTATCATTGCTCAAAGTCATACACAACAAATCTGTCTGTCCAATTTCGGGCATTGGATTAAATTTAACCCAAATTTTTCGTTTCGAAATATTGTTAGCCGGACAATTAAAATCACGCACAACAATTTCAAACTCGGCAACTCGCGAGGGAATAGAAGCATACATTTCGCAATTGGGTTTCCAACAAAGTTGAGTTTGAACCACATCGTTTCCCCAAGTTAGTGTATCTATTTCCGGCTTATTTCCTTTAATATTTGGATTGGTAAAAACATCTGAACGAACTCGCATTTCAAGCGAATCGCCCTTGTCAATGGTTTTAATAGTAAAGCACAATTGGGTTCCAATCGTTACATTAAAAGTGTCGTTTGAATACAATACATTAAGACTATCATTAAGCAAAATTCCTGGTATGCTTGACAAGGTTCCAATCGTATCAGAACTTACTCCGCCAACATTGCATTGATTAACACTTTTGATAAAATAAGTATAATTGATTGGATTTTTTAAATCATTCAAATAATCAGAGTAGCCATTGTTTGGCGTGTTGTTATCGGTGTATGTAGTTATGCTTTTATCAAGCTCGGTAAGTAGTGTAAAATTGCTGTTGTTAGTTCCTCTATAAATTCTGTAACTTTTTAATAAATCCGATTGATTGGTATCGTTCCAATTCAAAATAGTTTTGTCCTTCAAAACACTTAAACACTCAAATACTGGAGGCAGTTGCAAAGCCATTGGTTTTATATTTACAATAAACTGACTTCTCGAAATTCTTGGCAAAGGGCATCCATTATCTTTTACTTCGACTGTAAATACGGCTTGACCAATTGCGTTTAATGAACAATCCATTTGCCAACAAAAACGATTTACAATTTTTTTGTATCCTTTAACATATTTTGAAACGGTCGGCAAATTTTTTATGCCTGTTAAATAAATGCTCGAACTAATCGTCATTTCAAGCGAATCTTTTTCATCTGTTGATTTAATATCAAAACAAATTGTATTGGGAACTTGCACCTCAAAAAACGATCGTGAAACCAAGCTGTCAATAATATCAGTTTGCAAAATCATAGGCGGATTGTTGGCTGTACATTGAATAACCTGAAATTGCAATTCAAGTCTAACCTCTCCTATTTTCACACCGTTGCGAAATTCCTTTACTAATACCGAAGCAACATACGTTCCTTGTATTGTTGGATTCATAGTAATGTCGCCCGTTTTACTATCAATTCCCAATGGTGGATTTCCGGGAACAGCGTAGTTGGCACTGTATCCGCTTAACCAATTTATCGAAGCATATGGTCCAGATCTTGCTGATCCAGATCCGCCACCTCCTGAGTTTCCACTGCTTAAATTTCCGTTCAAAGGATTGGTTAAACTATACACCAATGAATCTCCATCGGCATCCAAAAAATTTAAATTATATGTAAATGGATTATTAGTACAAACCAATGTTACCGGATTGTTTGTGTATTTTGGAGTAGAGTTTCTAGTTGAACTTCTTGGAAATTCAGCATAAAATGCCGTGCTCGCACCTCCAGGATTATTGATATTGCTAATAATATTATTCCTACAACAGCGTTCCCAACTTATGTAATATCCATTATTGCTTGTAAAAATAAAAGACGAAAGGCTAACTACTTTTTGATACAAACCTTCTTCGGTACACTCATTTGTACTTCCACCGCACTGAGGTGTAACAAATTGCAATTTGCTAATTTTTATTAAAGGCAATTCAACTTCAGTCGCTTTGTTGTGTGTAACTCTGTCAAAAATTCCGGACCACGCGCTATTATTAAAAGGTGCTTGTCCGCTTCTGCAATCTCTGAGTACTCGTAAAGTTATTTGATAATTATCTCCGCCAAGCCAGCTCACATTAAATCCGCCACCAACTATATGAGTGGCATAATTAAATAGTGGCATTGCTAAAAAAGCGAATGTATAAAGGAGTTTTTTCACAGAATTAATTGGCAATATATTAATTAATATTCGTTTCGCAAACCAAGATTCCTCAACATAAATACATCCATCCAAAAAGTTCAATTGCAAAACAAAAAACCTCGTGATTACTCACGAGGTTTTTAACAATAACAAAGAAAATTTTATTTGTTCTTTTTTAGAAGATCAACTTTCATTTTTTTCAAAGCCTTTAAATCTTTCTCGCTTAATTTACATTTGTCTGGCGAATCCGAATAAAACCACATAAGCTCACTGTTTTTAGCATTTACCACCATTTTGTTGCAATACTTTCCGCCTTTTGAAAAAACATAATATAACAAGTTGTCTTCCTGGCTTTTTACTGCACGATAAATTTCTTCTCTGCCAACCTCTACAACTTCAGCATCAAATAAATTAACAGCATCTACCTTGCCTTTAATATCCAACATTTTGTCTTCAACTAAAAGTTTACGATCCAACAATAAATTTCTATCGCTTGGATAATCTTTCATCATACGGCTACTATTTAAAGTAACAGCCTGCGATGCATAATTGAAATAATTATTTAGCATTTGAACTGCGCGTGTAATTTCACCATCCCAATCGGCAGTATCCATTTTATTGCTGCAAAACGAATAAGCAACCATGTCTTCTTTCATAATTCTTTTTTTGAATTTTCGAGCTACCACCAATCCGTTAATATCCTCTTCGCTTGTACAAAGTTTTGCTTTAATTTTACTTCCTACAGATTTGCTAAACAATAAAAACGCGACATCTTTTTTATTGTATTTTTTCAATTCATTTTCTTCGGCATATTCTTTTGGACCAAATGTCCAATAACGCTCAACAGCATTGTATAACGACTCGTTAAATGAGCTGTCTTGCATCCAAACAATAACTAAAGTAGTTTCTTTAAATGCATCAATTTCTTCCTTTTTTTTAAACGTTCCAAATTGTGCAATAGAAAGTGTGCCCAATGCACACATCATTAAAAAAAGTATTGATTTTTTCATGATTGGGGTTTTATTTATAAACGCAATTAAATGTTATTTCTTAAAATTATAAAGAAAAATTAAAATTGCATAAATTTATTGAAATGAAAAAAAATCAAATCTTAGTAGTAATTATCCTTGCAATACTTTCTATAAATCAAATGTTTGCTGCAGTTGGCGACACACTAAAAACAAAAGTGTTTGATAAGTTTTCGATGAGTAGAAATGGCGTTTTTGACAAGTGGGCAAGCTTTCCATCGGGGAAAAAATATCAACGAGTTTGGTTAAAATACACAGTTGGTTGCGAAAGTGCAGGGCAATGCGAATGGGATTATACAAATCAGATTTTTTTGCGGCAACATACCGGAAAAAACGATTCCACATTAAAACAAGCGCCTTCGTTTAAGGTGAATGGACAAATTAAAGATTCCGTTAGTTTTTCGAGCGATACAACCTATGTAAATGTTTTTAATGCTACAACCAAAAAAACGGACTCTGTTGTATCGAGTCTGCTTACTATTATTCAATACAAAAATTTACAAAATCCCACACAAAGTACAGATACATTAAAAATTTTTACTGCAAATTATTATCGTTTTTACTTTGATACATTAGGAAATAAAATCGATTCGGTTTGGATTGCATCAACACAAACATTAAAATTAATTTATACGCCATACTATGAAATATTTAAGGTTATAAATAATTTCGAATTAGGAAGAATTATTACTCCATACGCCAAATTTTTCCCAAAATCATTCGCTTATGTTTACACTTTTGATGTTACTGATTATGCAAATTTTTTATCCGATTCGGTACAAATTAGAATCAATTATTCGGGTTATACATTTGGATTTACCGCTACAATCGAGTTTGAAATGGTTGAAGGAATTCCGGCACGAGAGGTTTATAAAATAGAAAATTTGTATGCCGGATATTTTGCTTACGGAAACAAAGGCAATCCAATTGAAAACAAATTGCCTTTAAAAGTTTTTGTTCAGGATTTAGAAACAAAATCAATAAAATTAAAAGTAAACTTGACTGGGCACGGAATGGAAAACAACGAAGGTTGCGCTGAGTTTTGCGATAAAAGATTTTATGTAAAATTCAATAGCACAAAAATTGCCGAACAACATATTTGGAAAACTTGTGGCGATAACGCAATAATAAATCAAGGAGGAACATGGATTTTTGATAGAAGCAATTGGTGTCCTGGCGAAATTGTCAATACTTTTGATTACGAACTGAATTCACAATTAGGAAATAACAACATCGACATTGACCTAGATACATTTACAGCCAATGGTGGCGCTGGATACGAGACACAAGTGCAATTAATTTATTACAAAGATTACGCATATAAAAACGATGCATCTATTGAAAAAATAATTTATCCGAGCAACGATTTTTGGCAAAGCAGAATTAACCCAGTTTGCAGTGGCGCAAAAATTATTTTACAAAATAATGGCAATGAAAATTTGTCGAAAGCAGTATTGAAAAGTCAATCAGGAAGCAGATCAATTCAATCGTTTAAATGGAATGGGAATTTAAAGTTTTCAGAAAAAGCAATCGTTGAATTACCTTATATTGATTGGGATAGACACGATTCAACTTTTAAAGTTTGGGTAGAAAAACCCAACGACACTTTGGATGAAAATTCATACAACAATTTAAAAATATCCAAGGGATTTAGAATACCCAATGTTATGCCATTTAATTTTATTGTTGAACTAACTCCAAACCGAAATTGGGATGAAAACAGTTGGACAATTACAAATACAGAAGGCAAAATTATTTATTCAAAATCGTATGCAATTAAAGATACATTTAAATTAATTCGCGATACCATTAATTTGGGTTACGGCTGTTATACGTTGAAATTAACTGATACTGGCGGTGACGGTTTGGATTTTTGGTATAATCGTGCTCAAGTTGGCACTGGAATGATGCGAATTACTGGAATGGATCCTTACAGAGTATTGAAAAGTTTTCATCCTGATTTTGGAAATTTTCATCAATTTAATTTTCGAGTAGGAAGTCCGTTAAAAGTTAATGAAACAGTGAATCCGCCTGATGTATTGCTATATCCTAATCCAGCAAAAAACATTCTGAATATTGAATTAAATTCGCTAAATAATCAAATTAAATTTTATACTGTTTACGGCATTGACGGAAAAAAACTTAAAACTATTTCAAGCAATGACGCAACTGTTTCAATGGATATAAGTGAATTGAATACCGGATTGTATATTGTTGAAATTGTAACATCCGATATCAAAATCAGGCGAAAATTTTTAATTGAATAAGGAAAATAAACTATGCTAATCTCATTTTTTTTACTCGTTTATGCATTTGTGTTTAGCTATTTATCAGGCAGTATTTTTCTTCATTTTATCTCGCGTTATTTCAATTTCGAAAACAAAAATATTTCTGCGGGATTAGTTTGTATTATTGGACTTGCCATACTTTCACCGGATATTGCTCTGTATCATTTTTTTTTCGCAATAGATGGTGTTTTACATTTAATTTTATGGATAGCAATTGCAACTTATTTTTTACTTAACAAAAGTTTGTTGCATGAAATTTTAACTAAATTAAAATCGCATTCACTAAAAAATATTCTGGTTTTCGCTTTGCTTTTATTGGCAGCAATTCTATCCATAATTGCCCGACCAGGAAGTGGGGATATTGCTGATTACCATTTGCAAGCCATTAAATGGGCCGAGCATTACAAAAATATTTTGGGCTTGGGAAACTTTAATCGTCCATTGGCAAACAACAATTGGTGGTTCAATTTACAAGCGTTTTTTGGTCTTGGATTTTTAGGCATTCAATCGGTTTATGTGCTCAACGGATTGTTTTTTATTTGCAGTTTCATGTACTTCTTCAAATCTGAAAACAGTCCATTTATAAAAACATTCAGAATCCCCATACTTATTTTCATTTCACTAAGTTTAAAAACTGCTTTTGTTGGAAGCGTAACTCCCGATTTCATTATCACACTTCTTGTTTTTTTATGTTTCGATATTTTTTTACAATCTCAGAAAAAAAATGCTTCAATAGAATTTTATTTTCTCCTTTTATTGATGCTAATAACTTGGGCAATTAGTATTAAAATAATTTCTGTGGTATTGTGTTTGTTATTGCTTCCACTAGCAATTAAATTTTATAAAAGTAAAAATTATTCTTTCACAATTGTAAGTGTAGCGGTAGCTTTTACTTTTTTTATTCTTCCTTGGGTTATCGGAAACGTGATTGCGTGCGGATATTTAGTTTATCCCGTCAACGCTATAGATTTGTTTGATATTGATTGGAAAGTTCCAGCAGCTTTTTTCGAATATGATAAACTTGTTTTGAAAAGTTGGGGAAAAATTGCAAATCAAGATGTCTTCATTACTGCAAAACTAAATTTGGGCGAATGGCTTCCCGTTTGGTTTAATAAATTGGATTTATTTAACAAAAGTTTAGCGCTAACTTTTGTGTCTTTTATTCCAATTTTGTTTTTAGGTTTTTTGAAAGACAGAAAAAATGTTTGGCCATCTTTTGTAGCTTTATTAGCATTTATTTTGCTGTTTTTGAATGGTCCACATGTTCGATTTTTATTTGGATACATGGTAGTTATTATTTCATTTTCGATAGCTGCTTTTCACGAACGATTTAAATTTAATATTCAGCGAAAATATTTTTTAGCTGTAGTTTTCGCATTCAGTATTTTGTTGATTTATAAAAATCAAAAACAAAATAAATTGCTTTCCTCTTTTATCAAACCAATAGATTACCCAAAAGAAATATTAAATGAAAAACTAATTAATGGCGAGAAATTTTTTATTGCACCATCCAATAATCAATGCTGGGATTGCTTCCCCTGCAGTTATTATTTTATCAATAATGTGGCAATGCGAGGCAATAAAATAAACGATGGATTTCGTATTCCGAAATAATATTATACGGGTTTTTGTGCAATTAATAAAAACTGTTTCCCCATAATTTTCCAAGCAAATGGCAACGCTAAATACAGCCTTACCAAAAATTCATTTACTGGAATTCCGCCTCTAAACGAAAGCGGTAAAAACTTAGGATGAATTTCATTTATTTCAAATCCAGCACCAAACAAATGCTCAGCAACTCCAAGTTCTGACAGTATTACTGTGTGATCTGCAAAATCAAAATATTGCTTATAAACATATTTAAAATTAGGGCCCATTACAGCAATTCTTCCTCCTGGTTTTAATATGTTGAACATGCGTTCTAAAAAATCTGCGACTTCTTCTTGAGTATACAAATGCTCTAAAAAATTTGAAATATAAACTCCATCAAAATAATTTTGTGGCAACGCTACATTCAAATTATTTCCAATCACAACTTTTATATCTTTCTGAGCAGCTTTTTTAGTTCCTTCATTCATGTCAACAGCCCATCTTTCCTTAGATGGAACAAAATTTATAAACTCACAATCGCCAGCAGCAGGATCAAGAATTGACTCGGGTTTATTTAATTTTTTGTAAATAAATTCAGCAATTATTTTCCAAGTCAAAAGCTTTTTATCGCGGTTAATTCCTTTAAAACGGTATTCGTAAATTCTGTCGTAATTCATTTTTAAAAATTAAGGTTGTTTTTTAAAATCGCCTCGAGCAAAAGATTTCTCTATCAGGCAATACATTAAAATAAAAAAATAGCGGCTTCCCATTTCTCGTATTTTTAATTTTGAAACTCCAAACTTCCGGTTTGTCCAACTATTTGGAACCACAGCATAAGTATATCCTCTAACAATTGCCTTCAATGGAAGCTCTAAAGTCAAATTAAAATGTGGCGACAAAAATGGTTTTATTCCTTCAATGGTTTCTCGTTTGTATAACTTGAATGCATTCGTGCAATCGTTGTATTTTATTCCGAAAAGTATTCGAACTAGGGTATTGAAAATTCGATTCAAAAAAAGTTTATGAAATGGATAATCAAATACTTTTCC
>CAMAWM010000049.1 GCA_945861965.1 Chitinophaga pinensis
ATACTTTCATCTGCTTTTTGGTGCATAATAGTATTGTCAATTATGCGATTTTCTAATTCTTGCATTAGTTCTTGATAAGCAATTTGTTCTTTGCTGTTTAGAAATTGAAAACCATTTTCTTTCTCTAAGGAAATATAATTATCTAATAATCTTTGATAGTCAATATTTTGAGATACAATCTCAAGTTTTGTTTCAAACTCGTCAGATAGTCCAATGTCAAGTACTGGAACATATTCAAAAGCGTGATTTTGACTGTATGCCTGTATAGCTTTTATTTCTAACCGTTCTTGATAAACACCAAATTGTGAAAATAGCATTTGGTGATATTGCGAATAACTGTTTTTAAATGCTTCTAAAAAAATCACATCAGGACTTATAGACTGAAGAATTTTATACAATTCCTCAGAATTACATTTTCCAATTTCTTTATGAACCGTTGATAAAAGGGATATGTTATACATTGCCAATAAAATCAATTTTCTTTTGAAAGCAAACCTGTTAAACAGCGAGTTATTGCTTGCCTAATGTCGTCTGCTTCTGTTTCTCCTTGTCCCTCTGCTGTGCAGGAACAGACTGTTGTATTTGTTTTTGCTGAAAGGAATTGTATAGTTACTTCAATTGTATAACCTAAACCTCTGTTTCTTTTTCCACTTTCCCCATAATTTACAATTAAAGTTTCATCTGTTAATTCGGGTTTTAATTCGGGTAATTGCGAAAACCCATTCTTCAATAGTATTCCTGAAATTACATCACTTGGATTAACGCTTTTGCTTGTAGTGCTACCATACACACCGTAATTTCCACCATATACACCTCCTGAACTTGAAGTCAAACTTTTTGTTGGGGAAATATAGACGTATTTATAGTTCTCAATTTTATCGTTCTTAACGACTGTTACCTGTTTAAGAGGTGCGCAACCTATTGCGAAAATACTTAATACTATTGCTAAATTTTTTATTGCCTTCATTTATCTAAATTCTGTTTAAATGTCTATTTATGAACGGTGGTTTCTACACTTGCCACCAACTCGTTTATACCAGCCACAAAGTAGCACATATCCGCCCAAATATGGTTGGCTTTGTGCCATAAATGCCAATTTTTATATGTACAAATATATTTCATAAATCATCAAAAGGAGATTTAATTTGTTGTATGTTTTTGGTTGATACAAAAATAGTATCATTCACACCCAAAAATTAAATCACTGCAAATCTTAGCATTTGTTTTTTACAAAAGCAAATTTATTTGCCAAATAAATTTATGCTTGCCAGAAAAAATCGGCTAACGAATAGAAATAATTGTGATTGGAAAAAGCAAAACGCGCTTTTTTTGTTTTATAGATTAAAAATATGAATTAAAAAAGGCAGAACCTGATTCTTCGTTTTAATAAAAAGGATATTTAATTATTCTTTTTTGGCTTTGTAGTTTTCTTTGATTAAAAAAGCTAAAATTTTATCTCTGAAATTTCCTTGAATTAGCACTTCTCCATCTTTTACCGTTCCGCCAACACCGCAAAGTTTTTTGATTTTTGAACCCAATTCTTTTATGTCCTCATCGCTACCAACAAATCCATTTACAACTGAAACGGATTTGCCTGCTCGGTTTTTTCTGTCTAAAAATACTTTAAGATTTTGTTGTTGATTTGGCAATGCCAACTGCTCATTTTTATCTTCCGATTCAAAAGAAAAAGTATCGTCTGTTGAATAAACTAAGCCGCCCAAATTTTTATTTTTATTACTCATTTCTTAAAACTGAATTTAAAAATAAACTGCTTAATTACTTAGCGTAATTCACTGCTCTTTTTTCGCGAATAACCGTTACTTTAATTTGTCCGGGATAGGTCATTTCGGTTTGTATTCTGGTTGAAAGATTCAATGAAATTAAATCGGCTTCTTGATCGCTTACTTTTTCGCTCTCAACCATTACACGCAATTCGCGACCAGCTTGAATAGCATATGCTTTTTCAACTCCATTAAAAGTTAAAGCCATATTTTCTAAATCTTTCAATCGTTTCATGTAATTCTCGCTGTCTTCGCGTCTTGCTCCTGGTCTTGCACCGCTAATCGCATCGCAAGCTTGAACAATTGGCGAAAGAATACTTGTCATTTCTATTTCATCGTGGTGAGCTCCGATGGCATTTATTACTTCGGGATGTTCTTTATATTTTTCAGCCAATTTCATCCCCAACAATGCGTGTGGAGTTTCGGCATCGTCTTCCGGAACTTTACCAATATCGTGTAACAATCCAGCGCGTTTTGCAAGTTTCACATTCAATCCTAATTCGGCTGCCATCGTTGCGCACATGTTTGCTACTTCGCGGCTGTGCATCAATAAATTTTGTCCGTAACTTGAGCGATAACGCATTCTTCCAACCATTCGAATCAACTCGGGATGCAATCCGTGAATTCCCAAATCTATACAAGTGCGTTCGCCTGTTTCTACAATTTCTTCGTCAATTTGTTTTTTAGTTTTTGTAACAATTTCTTCAATTCGTGCTGGGTGAATTCGTCCATCTGTAACCAATCTGTGCAATGCCAATCGCGCTATTTCTCTTCGTATGGGATCAAAGCAGGATAAAATAATTGCTTCGGGCGTATCGTCAACAATAAATTCAACTCCGGTAGCGGCTTCTAATGCGCGAATATTTCTTCCTTCACGACCAATAATTCTACCTTTCATTTCATCGTTTTCGATATTAAAAACCGATACCGCATTTTCTACAGCTTGTTCGGCTGCTGTGCGTTGTATGGTGCTTAAAATAATTTTCTTGGCTTCTTTGCTAGCAGTCAAACGGGCTTCGTCCATTATATCTTTTATTTTGCTCATTGCCGTTGTTTTTGCTTCGTCTTGCAGTCTTTCTACTATTTGTTTTTTGGCTTCTTCAGCACTCAATCCTGCAATTTTTTCGAGCTGATTTACCTGAGTCAACCAAGCTTTATCTACTTCTGCTTGTTTGGTTTTTACTCCCTCTAATTGTTTGTTTAGTGTTTCTTTTATTTGATCAAGCTCTTGATCTTTTTTGTTGGTTTGTTCCAATTTTTGTTTCATGGAAGTTTCCATTTGCTTCACACGATTTTCTTGTTGCACAACTTGATTGTTTCGTTGTTGAACTTCTTTTTCGTGTTCGCTTTTTAATTGAAGAAACCTTTCTTTGGCTTCAAGCATTTTGTCTTTTTTAGTGATTTCAGCTTGTGCTTCGGCATCTTTAATTATTTTTTTTTCTTTGTTTTTTAATGCTGTCGAATTGATAAAAAATGTCAATCCAACACCTGCCGCAAAGGCAGCTATTCCAATTATTATTTGCAATGAATTAATTTCCATACTGTTTTTATTAAAATTAAAATTGATAAAAAAATGCAGGAAGTTTTTAAGAGAAAACTAGTGTAGAATGAACAAAAAATTTCAACCATCAAACCAATCAACTCAATTTTACTTCATCAAGCAACTCGTTTATTTCATTGAGTTGGGCTTGAAACTGCTCATCGGTAATGCTTTGTTTTTTGATGAGCTTTTGATATTCGGTAGCCAGTTCAAGTGCAAACATGGCTAAAGCATCTTGGTTATCACGTAAGGAAAAAGTATCGGCATATTCCTGTAATTTTTCCTGTATCATTTTGCCGGCAGCTCTTACTGTTGATTCATCTTTTGATTCAACTCCTAAAGGGTAAGTGCGCCCTGCTATATTGATATTTATTGAAAGTTCGTCCAACTCGTTAAGTACTAATTTACTCGCTTAACAACCTGATACATTCATCTAAATGTCGGATGTGCTCGTTTATTTTCAATTTCAACTCGCGGTTTCCCTCTTCCGATGAATTTATTTCACTGGCAAGTTTAGTGATTTTATTTCTTTCTTCTAAATTTTCAATTATTTTTTTCTGGCTTTCAAGCAATTCTTCAAGTTTGACCTTGGTTTTAAGTAAAGATTCCTGAGTTTGATTCAGTTTTGAATACTCTGCAATAATTTTAACAACTTTTGCCTTAATGCTTTGAGTTATTTGATTTGAATCGCTCACCGTTTTTGTTGATTTTCAAAAAGCAAAGTAAACAATAAAGCCATTTAAAAAACAAAAAAGCTACTCAAAAATTTGAGCCGCTTTTTTTAATTAATCCTTTTGAGCTAAAGCCCAATTTGCTTGTATTTATAAATTGCTTGAAGAAAAGGGCTATATTCAGAGTAAGAGAATATAGATTTTATTCCTAGTCTGTTTTAAAACCAATACGTTTTCTTGGTTGCTCCTCTTGCTTTATCAACTCGTTTAAATATTCAAACAATTGTTTTATTCTTTTATCGTGGTTACCAACCTTGCTTTCTAAATAATTTATTTTCAGCGACAGGTCTTTATTCGTTAATAGCATTTCGCGCATTTTGGTATATAATCTGAATATTTACGGTTATTGCTCTATCACTTGTTAGCACCCCCGAGAGCATGGCTACCCCTTGCTCGGTAAAAGCGCAAGGCATTTTTCTAGTTCCACCCCAACTTGATGTTCCAAGTTGGAATATCAAGTCTTTAAATTCTTTCTCTGTTAGTTGAAACATAAAATCAACAGGAAAACGTTTGAAATTTCGCTTTACTGCCTTATTTAAATTTGCCGTTGTTGCAGCATACAATTCCGCTAAATCTCTATCCAACATTACTTTTTGCCCCCTGATTACAGCTGTTTTATTCATTATAATTTCATCAGGTATTATTATATCTTTTGTCTTTTTAGCCATTGTTAAAATAATAATTAAATAAGAAAAGCCGTCCAAATTGGGCGGCTTTTCCTCATATAAAATCTATTATTATTTCATTTTGTTATGCTCTTCCTTTTCTCCTCAATTATCGTTATCTACATTACAACACTTACCTTTTTTTAATTTCATGCGATGAGGCGCATTTATCGCCACAGCTTTTCGTGCATTCTTCTTTTGTTTTACAGCCATGTTCGCAGCTTTTCATAGAAGCATTTTTTACTTCACATTTTCCGGCTGTGCAATTTTTCAAACATTCGTCTCCACATTTTTCTACGCACAGTTTATGACAATCGCCTTTGCATAGGCTGTCACAATTTATTTTAAACTCTGCGCATTTTTCTTGGCAAATGCTCGAACAATATTCGTCCATATCCGCACACATTGTCTTTTCGTGGCATTCCATTTTATCGTTGCACATGCTTGCGTTCATATTGCCCGAATTGGTTTCGGCAATGTGAGGCGCTATAATCAATGAAACGATTGACATCAATTTAATTAATATATTCATCGATGGACCAGAAGTGTCTTTAAAAGGATCGCCAACTGTATCGCCAGTTACTGATGCTTTGTGTGGTTCCGATTTTTTGTAAAACATTTCACCGTCAATCATCACTCCTTTTTCAAACGATTTTTTAGCATTATCCCAAGCTCCTCCTGCATTGTTTTGGAACATTCCCATCAACACACCACTTGCAGTAACTCCTGCTAGCAATCCGCCCAATACTTCAGGGCCAAAACAAAAACCAATAAGCACAGGAGTAATTAATGCAATGGCTCCAGGCAGCATCATTTCGCGAAGGGATGCTTTGGTTGATATCGCAACACATTTTTCATACTCTGGTTTTGCTTTGTATTCCATAATTCCTGGAATTTCACGAAACTGTCTGCGCACTTCATTTACCATATCCATCGCAGCACGGCCAACTGCCGCAATTGCCAACGATGAAAAAAGAAAGGGTATCATAGCGCCAACAAACAACCCAGCCAAAACATTTGCTTTATAAATATCTATTGAATTAATATTTGCAATGCCACAAAAAGCGGCAAACAAGGCAAGTGAAGTTAATGCAGCCGAAGCAATTGCAAAACCTTTTCCTGCCGCTGCAGTTGTATTTCCGACAGCATCTAAATTATCTGTACGATGACGAACTTCTTCAGGCAATTGACTCATTTCTGCAATTCCTCCTGCATTATCAGCAATCGGACCAAAGGCATCAATTGCTAATTGCATAGCAGTGGTTGCCATCATTCCGGATGCTGCAATAGCCACACCGTACAATCCAGCCAATTCATAAGAGCCATAAATTCCGGCTGAAAGTACAATCATCGGAGCTGCGGTTGATTCCATTCCTACCGATAATCCACCAATAATATTTGTAGCATGTCCTGTTCCTGATTGTTTAATAATTCTCATAACAGGTTTTTTGCCCATTGCTGTGTAATATTCGGTGATAGCGCTCATTATTGTTCCGACAACTAAACCTAAAATGATGGCGTAAAAAACATTCATGTTTGTAAATGCAACGCCACGAATTGTAAGATTTTCGGGCAATAGCCATGTTACTAAAAAATAAGATGCGATGGCAGTAAAAACAATGGACGACCAATTGCCCATGTTCAAAGCATTTTGAACTGAACTTTTTTCGTCTTTAATTTTCACAAACCACATACCAAACATAGAGAAAATTAATCCCATTCCTGCAATCAGCATGGGTAAAAGAATGGGCGACAATCCACCCACTTTATCGCCTGATGCATCTATTTCTTGGCCTAAAACCATTGTCGCTAAAATTGTAGCTACATACGAACCAAATAAATCGGCACCCATACCTGCTACATCGCCAACATTATCGCCAACATTATCAGCAATAGTTGCTGGATTACGAACATCGTCTTCAGGAATTCCTGCTTCTACTTTTCCTACCAAATCAGCGCCTACATCGGCAGCTTTGGTATAAATTCCACCACCTACACGAGCAAATAATGCAATCGATTCTGCACCCAGTGAAAATCCGGCAAGCACTTCAATTGCTTTCTTCATTTCAAGACCGGTAACGTCTGCTCCTGCTGGAACAAAGTATTTGTAAAAAACTATAAACAAACCGCCTAAGCCCAAAACGGCCATTCCGGCAACACCAATTCCCATAACAGATCCGGCAGTAAACGAAACTTTTAATGCTTGGGACAAACTGGTACGAGCTGCTTGCGTTGTACGAACATTTGCCTTGGTGGCTATTCGCATTCCGATATATCCTGCAGTTGCAGAAAATACTGCTCCAATAATAAACGAGATTGCAATGATAGGACTGCTGTGAATTGGGTGTTCGGGAGTGCCTGTTGACATACCGCTCCATGCCAATAGTATTGCAGCAACGACTACAAAATACGAAAGCACTTTCCATTCAGCTTTTAAAAATGCCATTGCTCCATCGGCAATGTATCCGGCTAACTCTTGCATTTTTGAATCACCGGCATCTTGTTTTACAACCCACGATGATTTTATGGACATTACAAACAGGCCAACAATACCAAAGAGGGGAACTAAATAAATCAAATTTTCCATACTAAATTTTGTGTTTTTTAAATTTTAAAGGGTGCGAAAATAAGAGTTATACTGAAAATATTGCTAAACACTTTCTATAAATTCACTTATAGCCTGTATTTACAGAGATAATTTTTGTTAGTTTTGGCGAATGAATCTCCCTTCGAAAGAAAAAATTTTGGACAGATGTATGGCTTTACTTATCGAAAGAATTGCATTTGCACAATCAGCTATGCGTGCTGCACAAGAAGCTGCAAACAACGAAGAAAAAAGCAGTGCTGGAGATAAATATGAAACATCGAAAGCCATGGGACAATTAGCACGAGACATGAATGCAAAGCAACTGGCAATTGCTCAAAAAGAATTATCGGAATTGCAACTTTTAACTATTTCTACTGCTTCGCAAAAAGTTGGAATTGGATCCTTGGTAGTATGCAATGAACGTGTTTTTTTTATCGCGGTGGGTTTAGGAAATATTTTGGTTGAGGGCAAAAGTATTGCAGCGGTATCCATTCATGCACCGCTTTCAAAATTAATGATAGGAAAAAAAACGGGCGATGCTTTTTTGTTTAATGACAAAACTTTTTTGATAAAACAGGTAGTGTAGAATTTTTATTTTTTGCCAGTGGTTGGTATCCTTACCAATCCACTATGCTTTGACAAAACAACATTTTTAGGCTGGCTTTGTCATGCTGAACGAAACGAAGCATCTTTCCTCTTTATCATGCTGAACGAAGTGAAGCTTCTAAATGAAGATTCTTCGCTAGGAGCTCAGAAGGAAAGAATACAAAGTCAGTCTGAGCCTGACGAAGACTAATCAAACAACCTTTCGTCAAGCTCAGTGTGGCAGCAAATGAGGGCAAAATAAAATTCAATCTAAGTTCTAATAACTCCTGGTTTGAATTCCTTAGTAATGGGTGCATGATTTGCAGCTTCAATGCCCATACTTATCCATTTTCTTGTTTCCTCGGGATCAATTATTGCATCCACCCAAAGTCTGGCAGCCGCATAGTATGGCGAGGTTTGTTTGTTGTATTTATCTGTTATGTTTTTCAACAATTCTTCTTCGCGTTTTGGGGTAATTGCTTC
>CAMAWM010000050.1 GCA_945861965.1 Chitinophaga pinensis
AACCTCAACAATAGTTGATACATTTATGAATTACATGAGCGTGGCTGGAATAAATGATTTCAAAAGATTTCACACCGGAACAAATACCAGCAACACTTTGCCTGTAAATCTATTTAATATTTCAGCACATAAAATAAAAAATGATGCAATCGTAAACTGGACAACTGCACAAGAAATAAATACCAATGTGTTTGAAGTTGAAAGATTGTTGAATTCTGAGCATGCCAAAGAATGGTTAATGCTTGGGAAACTGAAAGCTGCAGGAAATAGCAACACTTTTAAAAATTATCGATTCACTGACCCAGATGTCATCCTGAGCTTGTCGAAGGATGCTTCGTTCCTCAGTACGACAAAAACCATTTATTACAGGTTGAAAATAATTGACAACGATGGCAGGTTCAATTACTCAAAAATTGTAAGTATAAATTTGGATGATGAATTGACCAAGAATGTAGTACAAGTATTTCCAAATCCATTCAACGATTTTTTTTTAGTTAAAGTTATTTTAAACGAAGATTCAGAAATAAAATTCAGATTGATAGATATAAGCGGCAAAACTCTTTTCAGTCAAAATGAATACCTTACTAAGGGCACAGCAATTTTAGATTTAAAAAATCTTCCGCAACTTCAAAGCGGTTTTTATTTTTTGAGTTTTGTGGTGGATTGGAAATTCCATTCAATTAAATTAATCAGAGAATAACCAGTCGAAATTTTACTCATGATGATAGGGCTCGCTTTTAATAATGGTAAAAGCGCGGTACAGTTGTTCAGCAAAAATTAAACGAATTATTTGATGTGAAAATGTCATAGCTGATAGTGAAATTTTATCGTTTGCACGTTTGTATATTTCATCACTAAATCCGTATGCGCCTCCGATGACAAATGTTAAAGAGGCTTGATGCAGGGATTGTTTTTCTAAAAATTTTGCAAATTGAATGGATGAAAATTCTTTTCCTTTTTCATCTAATAAAATAATAAAATCATTGGATGAAATATTTTTTAAAATTAATTCTGCTTCAATGTTTTTAATTTTATCGGGGACTGAATTTTTTAATCGCGATGGAATTTCAAGCAGTTTGATTTCGAATTTGCAGTAATGCTTTAGTCGCTTTACATACTCATTAAATCCCTCTTCAATAAATTTGAAATGAGTTTTTCCTATTTGAATAAGTGTAATTTTCACGAATTAATTCAAGCTTGGATTTTCATCCACTGGAATATCTTTTTTCTTTTTTTCTTTCTTTTTAACAGCAGTAATTTTTAACTCTTCGGCATTTAATTCTTTGTTGTAATCCACCTCAATTGAACCGCCTTCGTTGTTATTTAACCGTAACATTTCTTCGGCAATTGGATCTTCAACAAATTTTTGGATAGTGCGTGCAAGTGGCCTTGCACCTAAATCTGGATCAAAACCTTTTTCTGCTAAAAATTCTTTTGCTTCGCTGCTAATTTTAAATTTATATCCCAATTCTTCAATACGCTTTATCAATTTCTCCATATTCAATTCCAGAATTTTTGCAATGGCTTCTTTGTTCAATGAATTGAAAATAATTACATCGTCAATGCGATTTAAAAATTCAGGTGAGAAATAACGCTTCAAAGCATTTTCAATAATAATTTTCGAATTTTTTTCATTCGAGGCTTCTTTACTAGGAGTGCTAAATCCAACTCCACCGCCAAAATCTTTTAATTGCCTTGAACCAATATTTGATGTCATGATGATGATGGCATTTCTAAAATCTATTTTTCGTCCCAAACTGTCAGTCATAAATCCTTCATCCAAAACTTGAAGCAATAAATTAAACACATCTGGGTGCGCTTTTTCAACTTCATCCAACAAAACAACTGCATACGGTTTTCTTCTTATTTTTTCGGTAAGTTGACCGCCTTCTTCATAACCAATGTATCCAGGAGGAGCGCCAATCAATCTGCTTACTGCAAACTTTTCCATGTATTCGCTCATGTCAATTCTGACTATTGCATCTTCGGTATCGAATAAATATTTTGCTAATACTTTACCCATTTCCGTTTTCCCAACTCCTGTAGGTCCTAAAAATATAAACGAACCAATGGGCTTGTTAGGATTTTTTAAACCTGTTCTGCTTCTTTGAATTGCTTTAGCTAATTTTTTAATGGCTTCGTCTTGTCCTATTACTTTTCCACTTAGTTCATCGCCCATTTTTAGCAATCGATCGCCTTCGCTTTGAGCAATTCTTTTAACCGGAATTCCAGTCATCATTGCTATAACTTCTGCAACATCGTCTTCGGTTACATTGTATCTTTGCATGCGAGTAACTTCTTCCCAACGAAGTTTTTCCATTTCCAATTGCTCAAGCAAATGTTTTTCACGGTCTCTTAGTTTTGCCGCCTCTTCGTATTTTTGACTTTTTACAACTTTATTTTTTTCTACTTTAATATCTTCTACTTGTTTTTCTAACTCAACAATTTCGGTAGGAACATGAATATTACTTAAATGTACACGTGCACCTACTTCATCCATCACATCAATTGCTTTGTCGGGCAAATGTCTGTCTGTCATGTAGCGTGTGCTCATTTTTACACAAGCTGCAATTGCTTCGGGCTCGTAATTTACACTGTGATGAGCTTCGTATTTGTCTTTGATGTTATGTAGTATTTCAACCGTTTCTTCTGGCGATGTTGGTTCAACCATCACAATTTGAAATCTTCTTTCAAGTGCGCCATCTTTTTCGATGTATTGACGGTATTCGTCTAAAGTTGTAGCTCCAATGCATTGAATTTCCCCTCTGGCCAGCGCAGGTTTAAACATATTGCTAGCATCTAACGAACCGCTTGCACCACCAGCTCCAACAATGGTGTGTATTTCATCAATAAATAAAATTACATCGGGCGATTTCTCTAATTCATTCATCACAGCTTTCATTCTTTCTTCAAATTGTCCGCGGTATTTTGTGCCAGCAACTAAGCTAGCCAAATCAAGCATAACTACGCGCTTGTTAAATAAAACGCGCGAAACTTTTTTCTGAATTATACGCAATGCAAGGCCTTCTGCAATTGCAGTTTTTCCAACTCCAGGTTCCCCAATTAATACGGGATTGTTTTTCTTCCTTCGCGAAAGCACTTGCGAAACTCTTTCAATTTCTTTTTCTCTTCCAACGATTTGATCAAGTTTGCCTTCTTCACCTGCTTTTGTTAAATCTCTTCCAAAATTATCGAGTACTGGAGTTTTTGATTTTGGGTCTGTTTTACGAAGCGGTTCTGCTTTGCGTTCTTGCTCTCGGCTTCCACTATAAAAATCTTCTTCCTCAGGAGGTAATTCGCTTTTTGGATGTATAATATTATTTTCAATTGCTGATTTTAATATGTCGTAGTTTATTCCAAATTGTGATAATATCTGTGAAGCAAGATTGTCTTCATCACGCAATAATGATAGCAATAAATGTTCGGTGCCTATTATTTCAGTTTTAAAAATTTTAGCTTCAAGATATGTTATTTTTAAAACTTTTTCGGCTTGTTTTGTCAATGGGATATTTACAAAATTAGTATTGTTTGTTGATGTAGATCGAATGCTATCTTCAACCGATCGTTTCAGTTTTGCCTGGTCAACTCCCAATGCCATCAAGGTTTTTAGTGCTTTCCCATCGCCCTCGCGAATAAGGCCTAGCAACAAATGTTCTGCACCAATATAATCGTGCCCAAGTCTAATTGCCTCTTCGCGGCTATAGCTTATTACATCTTTTACTCTAGGTGAAAATTTTGCTTCCATATTAATTTAATCCAGAATTTATTTTACATCAAAACTGAATTTTAAATTCAGTTCCGTATTTAATCATGTGCAATTTAAAGCATGCATTTGTAAAAATCTATTTATTTATAAACAGACTGCGACATTTTTGTTTAGAATTTAAGAATGAATTACAAAAAAAACAGCCACTAAAAAGTGGCTGTTTTTATATTTTTTGGTGTTTTAATTAAATGTCAGAGATTTATTTTCCTGAAACCAAAAATTTAATTGTACGTGAACCATTGCTGTTGCTTATGGTGCAGAAATAAATTCCTTTTCCAAAGGCGCTAATGTCAAACGTTTCATTTAAAACTTTTTCATTTATAGTGCGTCTTAACATTTCTTTTCCTAACAAATCAGTTATCGAAATAGTTGCAGGTATGGTTTTAAATCCTGCTGCATCAATCGTAATTTTTTCAAATGCTGGCGAAGGATAAATTGTAAAAGTTGAATTTAAAAACTCATTTTCATTTACTCCAACAGAAGGCGTTACAGTTACAGTACGAATTACTGTATCGGATTTGTTTCCTGCATTGTCTTGTACGCTATATTTTATAACATATGTTCCAACTTTGCTTGTATCTACACTACCGGTTTTAACAATTTTGTTAGTGATATTTCCATCTCTGTCATCAGTTGCAGTAGCACCTTGTTCGTTGTACGATTTGTATTGTACAATTGTAATACTTGCACTACCACTCAATGTAATAACTGGTTTTGTAACATCTGCAGGCAATGGTGTATTGCTAAAATCTAAATCATTGCTATCGCGAGGTTCTAATTTCCAATTGCTGAAACTTAAATAAAACACTCCTTTGGCATAACTCATTTTTTGTTTCAATCCTAAAAACTGGTTAAAGAAATCAGGAAGTTTGGTCGAAATGTCATCTACACGCAAACCGCTAATTGAAGTTGAATCTGTGTGAATCAAAAATTCTCCAAAATCACTTGCTCCATCAGCATTTTTATTTACAACATATACATTACTGAATTCCAAAATTTGTCCTTCCCAAGGGCATAAATCAGTGCGTCTGGTAGCACTTGAATTCATATAAACTATGCTATCAATAGTCAAATCTTTTTTGGTAGCAGGCAATGTTATTCCTGAAGAAATAACTGAACCAGCAACATAATTTAATGTAGTTTGGTTATAATTTTCGCGAACGCGGCAAGCTGTAATACTAACCGAATCACCAACTCTCCAAGTTGAGTTTGCATCGCCACTTGAACGATTTATAATAATTGCTGCATCAGGTCCATCTCCATTTTGAATAGTTAAAATATTTACTGACGCTTGAGTCATATTAGTTGATGTTACAATTCCACGAACATCAATTCCATTCATCGAATCGTTATGCCAAATAGTTGCATGATTTTTAAATGGACTGAATTGCAATTGTTGAATTGAATTGATACCACCATCAACAACTAAGTAAGCTGAATTGGTTGCAGAAGTATCTGGCAAATTCACTGAAACGTCTGATGAATCTGTTGCACGGATATAATATTTTACTATGCTACCATTAGTTTGTGCAGGAACAAAAGCATACCACTGCGAAGGATCAACCACTGATTTTATCATGTTTGCTGAAGTAAAAACAGTGTTTGTATAACCAACAGCATAAAATAGTTTTCCGCTTTTTACTGGACGAGTTCCTGGTGTAAATACTGCAGAAACCAAAACCGAATCGCTTGAAGTTGCAACAGTAGGAATTCTCTTTTTATTTGTAATTTGAATTGGGGTATAACTTGTAGCTCCTAAATCTGATGGTACCAATGGAGCAATCCAATAGCGTGTTGTTGCTGGAGTTCCGGCTGAGGCTTCTGTAATAATTCCTTTTAAATAAGAAAGCCTAGCACCAATTGCTGGAGGTGCAAAACTTGATGATATTATGCGTAATGAAGTGTCGCCATTTGCATCGTTTCTGTAATAGGCAGAAAAATCGCGAATGTCAATTTGATTTCCATTGTTATCAATAACTGACCAATTCCATCTGCTTCCTGAAACGGTTCTTGATGCAACAGTAACATCTCTAAATTCTACATAAACACCTTCCCATTTTTCGCCAATAGCTTTCTTTTGAACTACATTGCCCGAAGCAACATTTCCTGTCATTAATGAGTCAATTGTAATTCTCGATACCACGATTGTATCAGGTGTTAATGAAATAGACTCAATTGAATTATCGTACAAGGTTGAGTTGCGAATCATGTTAACTTGCGTTTCGCCATATTGAACCCCTTGTCCATTAAATTGTCTCATTACTCCAGTTACTTTCACTTTATTTCCTACCACTAAATTATCATAGAATTTAGTTTCTGCTATTAAATTTGGAAGAGTGATAGATGGCAAAATTCCAGATGGTTCGCACATTATAAGCATTCCGCTCCATGGGCCTCCACCTTTTCTTTGAATGATTGCACCTCTTCTATTTAAAGATAAGCCATACGCTTTTGGGCTGAAAACAACTATGCCTTCAAATCCAACAGTATCGCCATAAGTGGTGTTCTTTTTTACAGGATTTACATAGTCTGATGAATCGTTTGGTGGTGTTCTGGTTAATTTGCCTTCGTTGACAAATTGCAAGGAGTCAATTGACAACACCGGAAATGGATTGTTTTGAGCATTTGCAATAAATGCCGATACAATTGTTGTGAAAAGTAAAATTGTTTTTTTCATGTTTATATTTTATTAGGTTTTATTTTAGTTATTTAATCACAGCAAAGCTGCCTGTTTGAACAATACCGCTTTGCACATCTTTTACACTATACAAATATATTCCTTGCGTTATTAAATTTTTCGATTCGCTTAACAAATCCCAAGCATGTTCGCCACCACTCATTACCGTTTTTGAAACATCGCCTAATTTAGTAAACCAATCAATTCCTTCACCATTATAATTTTTAGCATCGTGCGCAAAACTAGAAATTACATCGCCACTTGTTGTGTAAATTGTAATTTCGCAACGAGCTGGCAAGTTATAAAAATATAGCTTACGAGTTCGCGATGTGGTTCCATCCCAAGCTGCGTTTGTGTTATATGGATTTGGATAAACACCAACTTTTGTTTTCTGATCTGCGCTTACAAAATTATTCTCTTCGGTTCCGGTAAAAACTTTGAACTCAGTTTGGCTTTCCAAACTTTCTAAATTCAACGCTTTGTTTCCTTTGTCAAAAGCACTCAAAACAAATAAATATTGCCAGCCATTGCTTAAATTATCCATTGAATATTTATAATAATATTTTGTAGTGTCTTCGTCAAATTGAATTGGAGTGTGCAATTTAATTATTTCAAAACCGTTATTAAAACCGATTTCATTTCCAGAGCTATCCCATTGTGCAATTAAATTTTTGGCGTCCGAAAAATTTGGTTTTAAATCATCGCCTAATTTACTTCTGTAAATTCTGTATCCTTCAAAATCTTTTGTTCGCGAAACTGGATCAAGTGAAAACTCAGCATTGTTGCTCCAATAAATTTCAACTTTTTTGTCTGATGAAATTATTTTCGCATTTGGTTTTTCAGGCGGTTCTGGCAAAACATAACGATCTAAAATCCCGTTTTTATTCAAATCTTTTTCATTCGTATAAATTCCATCTTCATCTGTATCTTCACCAAGATATGTAGCACGGCAACGTTTGTAATGTTCTGTTAATTCCAATCTAGAGGCTGGTGTTGATAGAATTGCAGTTCCTTGATCAATTGCATTTTCTCTGATTTCTTTTGCGCACACATATGCAACTGTGTAAGTAAATTTTTCGCCAGGATTTATTGATCGAAGTGGACCTGCCGATAAAAGTTGCAACCAATTGCTTGGAGTTCCAAATGTTGGACCTGTGTTTGAATTTAAATCATTGGTGTCAACGCTACTCGATAATTTGTTGTATCGTGTTTGTTCGTCATCGGGTCTAATCCAAGGCGCACTGGTTGATCCAAAAACCCAAAAATTATAATTTACTTTTGGTGCTGAAAAATTATCATTTGTAAAAATTTGTGGTTTGTCAGGATTGAAAAATTTACCTCTCCAATCCATTCCCAAAAACTGAAGAGCGCCATACGAAGCTGCGTAATTTATATCGTCAGCGCCTTTTGATGACAAGTAGGCATAAATGCTTTTGTATTTTTCATCTACTCCGTTTCTTCCTTTGTTAAAAAAAGCAGTTCCTGTTTGCTTGGTAACAAATATATTTCTCACAACTAAATCTGCAAATTGCCCAATATACACCGAATCCCAAATGCGATCGCTGTTGTTTGTAATTTCGTAATTGCAAATCACAAAAAAATTGGCGTACGAATAATCCCAATTGTAAGTTTCTAATTTTACAGAAGCTTTTAATGGATTTAAATGTCCGCTTATTGGTTGCGATGTTCCTGGAACTACAGTATAACTATCGGTCATGTTAATCAAAAAATCTTGATGCGAAACCGCACTTGATGAATAAACCGAGCTGTTTTTTTTTTTTGATCGCTCTTTA
>CAMAWM010000051.1 GCA_945861965.1 Chitinophaga pinensis
TGGGGCAAACTGGTATTCCAAACTTCGGACATCAACATAGGATGGAATGGTGATGACATGAAATCAGGCGGACCTTGTGAACAGGATGCCTATATTTATCAAATCAATGCTATTAGCCACAGTGGTAAAAAATACCAGTATAGTGGGTCAGTTATGTTGATTAGATAAATAATCGATAAATCGTAATTTTATTTCAAGAAAGAAAAAATAAATTGCACCCATGTTGCAAAAAGTTATTGAAATAAAAAACATAGGCAAAACTTATAAAATTGGCGCCTTAGAAGTTCAAGCGCTAAAATCAATTGATTTAGTAATTAATAAAGGCGAATATGTTGCTTTGATGGGACCATCGGGCTCAGGAAAATCAACCTTAATGAATATTCTCGGGTGCCTTGATACGCCTACTTTTGGTTTGTATAATTTAAATGGAACTGATGTAAGCGGCATGAACGATAATGAACTTGCTGAAATTCGAAACAAAGGAATTGGATTTGTTTTTCAAGTGTTTAATTTATTAGCAAGAAATACTGCGATTGAAAATGTTGCGCTTCCATTAGTTTATGCAGGTGTAAGTAAAAAAGAAAGAATTGAAAGAGCAATAGTTACTTTAACAAATGTTGGATTAAGCGACAGAGTTGAGCATAAACCAAATGAACTTTCAGGCGGACAACGCCAACGAGTTGCCATTGCAAGAGCATTGGTTAATAATCCTGCAATTATATTAGCAGATGAACCAACTGGAAATTTAGATTCAAAAACATCCTATGAAATAATGGATTTGATTGAAGAAATTCATCAAAAAGGAAACACAGTTATTATTGTTACACACGAAGAAGCCATTGCAAAAAGAGCAAAAAGAATTGTAAGACTAAGAGATGGATTGATTGAATCTGATACTTTGCAAACACGAACTGAAATATAAAAATTATTTCTTTATTTTTGAACCAAATTAAAAACTAAAACACCATGAAAAAAATCACACTCACCTTGTTATTAATCTCAATTTTAACAACACTTAGTGTTTCACAAATAACTATTAACCGAAGCGATCTTGGAAACATTGGCGATAAATTTTATTTCAGAACTGACACTTCATTAAGTGGCGTTTCATGCGGAGCAAGAGGATCGAATGTTGTTTGGGATTTTTCTTCAAGCGTTGGAGTAAATTATTACGACTCAACAATGTTCTTGGATCCAATTACATTTCCAAACATGCCATTGGGCTCTAATTTAGTATCAGTCAACTCGGCAAATGGTGGAGATACTACATTTTTAGAACTCTCTACTAATGTTTACAAAATTCACATTCCTGTTGACCAAATTCCTTTTCCATTATCCAAAACTTCACTCAAAGTAATGGGATTTCCATCTTCTTATTTATCTGCAAACGTTGATTCAATTAAAGGCGGTTTAGCTGGAACTCCAGCAGATTTTGGAATAACAGGATTCCCTGCAATAGTTGATTCAGTTAGAATTAATATGTCATTTATTGCTATCTCGTTAATAGATGGCTGGGGGAAATTAATTACTCCAATGGACCAATATGCAAGCGTATTAAGATTAAGATTGGTAGTTAATACAAATTCAAGGTTTGATATCCATACCATATTAACTGGCTGGTCAATGGCGCAAGAAGATAAAACTTCAGATACATCCTACACATTTTTGGGACAAAATTCTAAGACTGATCTTATGAGCATTAACACAGATACACTTGGAAATCCTGTGGAAATTAGATACCGCGTTGGTGCCGTTTATCCTGCTGCCATAAATGAAGTTTCAAAAGAAAATTCATTTACTATTTTTCCGAATCCTGCTAGCGATAAATTGACAATTTCATTTGCATTAAATTTAAATGCGAATGCAGAAATTTCTTTAGTAGATGTTACCGGAAAAGAAGTAAAACATTTTGAAAACGGCAATTTAAAATCAGGCGAAAACAGAATTTCATTTTCAACAGATGGATTAGAAAAGGGAATTTATTTTTGTCAAATAAAAGGCGAAGGGATTAACGCAGTTAAAAAAGTAATTATTCGTAAATAATTTTTTATAATTTGCATACAAAGGTTTGATAGTTTTCTGTCAAACCTTTTTTATTTGGATACTCCTTAAAAATTCCAAACACTGAAGATCCGCTTCCACTCATAGATGCATACAATGCACCTTCATCGTAAAGTTTTTGTTTTATAGTTTCTATCTCGCTAAATTCTTTAAAAACTGTTTGCTCGAAATCATTTACAATATTATTTTTCCAATTAGAAATTGGCTGTTGAATGCATTCGGCAATTGAAATTCCTGCGCTGTTACGCACGTTTACATTTGAATAAGCCCATTGCGTACTAACATGCATATTTGGTTTTACAATCAACAAAAAATAATTTTTCAAGTTCAACTCAATTGGTTTTAACAACTCACCTTTTCCAGTTGCAAGCGAAGGAATATTGTCGATAAAAAACGCACAATCGCTTCCCAATTTCGATGCGCACTTTTTTAACTCTTCGTTTGACAATTTCAAATTAAAAATAGAATTCAGCATTTTTAATGCATGTGCTGCATCACTGCTTCCACCTCCCAAACCTCCACCAATTGGAATATTTTTATATAAAACACATTTTATTGATCCCAGTTCAAAATCCTTATTTAGCAAATCGTATGCTTTCACTACAATATTATTTTGTTGATCGCCTTCAATTTCCAAACCTTCAACTTTTATATCAATTGTGCCTTTAGAATTTTTAATTTCAACAATCTCAAGCATATCAAATAATGGAACAGGATAAAAAATTGTTTCAATAGTATGAAACCCATCATCACGTTTGTTTATAACATGCAAGCCAATATTTATTTTGCAATTAGGGAAAGAAATCATGTCAATTTAATTTACTTCTTTTAACTAAAAACGGCAATAATATTTGATTGAAATCTGTCGAAACTTCTGCTTCAACCAAGTCTATTTTATATTGAGCACATCTGGTTTTAATTTCATTTCTAAACGCCTCAACTTCTATTTTGTATTTCTCTTTTACAGCATTTGGATGCAGTTTTAATTTTTCTCCACTTTCGCTATCAATAAAAAGATAAGGGCGATTAGAAAATTCAAAATTCAATTCCAATTTTTTATCTTCAACATGAAATAAAATTACTTCATGTTTATTGTATTTTAAATGCTGCAATGCTGAAAACAAATCATCGTTTCCACTCTGAAACATATCGCTAAAAATAATAATTAACGAACGTCTGTGAATGGTTTCGGCTAACTGATGCAGGGTTTGACAAATATTGCTACTTGTATTGATTGCAGGCTGATTCAATACTTCTTCTAATTTAGCATAAAGCATTTTTGAATGTACCGAGCTGGACTTTACTTGCGATGAAAATTCAAGTTTGTCATTAAAAATACTTAGTCCAATTGCATCGCGTTGTTTTTTCAAAAGCGAAATCAACGAAGCAATTGCATAAACCGAAAAACGTATTTTATTCAATCCTTCGTGCGGAAAATACATTGAAGATGATCGATCTAAAATAATCTGACAGCGCAGATTGGTTTCTTCTTCAAATCGTTTTACAAATAATTTTTCTGTGCGTGCAAACAATTTCCAGTCAATGTGTTTGATGCTTTCGCCTGAGTTGTATTGTCTATGCTCAGCAAATTCAACTGAAAATCCATGAAAGGGACTTTTGTGCAAACCCGTAATAAATCC
The DNA here is from genome assembly GCA_945861965.1 of Chitinophaga pinensis. Classification (GTDB taxonomy): domain Bacteria; phylum Bacteroidota; class Bacteroidia; order UKL13-3; family UKL13-3; genus CAMAWM01. Next base: position 3,702 of record CAMAWM010000051.1, read on the forward strand.
TTCAACAACTTGGTTGGCTAAAAACTCAAGGTTGCCAGTTTGCAACAATTCCTGTTCGTTGATTTTATTTTTCAATGCGTGTAAAAATAAAAAATCCCACTTGAATTGTAAGCGGGATTTTAAAATAATTTTATAAAAACTTAGAGTTGAGCATCTAGTTTTTTTACTAAAATATGCTTTGGAACCGCGCCCACTTGCTTGTCAACCACTTTCCCATCTTTAAAAAATAACAAAGCTGGAATGCTCATTATTCCAAAATCCATTGATACTTTTGGGTTGTGATCTACATTTATTTTTCCGATTACGGCTCTTCCTTCGTATTCTTTTGCTAGTTCATCTACTACAGGTCCTACCATTCTGCATGGTCCACACCACTCTGCCCAAAAATCAATCAATACTGGTTTTGTTGATTTTAATACTAACTCTTCAAAGTTGCTGTCGTTTATTTCTAATGCCATTTTATTTATTATTTATTTTAGTTTTCAAAAATATTTGTCAAATTATACTCCACAAAATTATTTATCCTCAAATTGTCAGTTTAAATTAATTCTTGTGTTGATAATGTCAGTTTAAATTAATTCAATTTGTAATTTAATCCGAATTGATCAAAGTTACTCAACAATTCATTTGATGCATTAATTCTAAACTTTGATGATCGCATAATCACTGGTTGCACATCAGTATTTTCAATTACTACAAAGTTCAATGCGCATTGTCCCGGAAAATTTTTAGACTGATCTAACATAAATTTTAAAAAATCCTTATCGATACTTTCCGCTTTTATTTCAATATAAATATTTTTAAAATATTTGGTTCTAACATCTGCCAACATTTCAATAGAATTTAACTTTACTTCAAAGTCATCTTGTTTATTCCATCTTGGCATTATTCTTCCTTTCAAAAATAAGAAATATCCGCTTTCCATGTATTTTCTATTGTTTAGATAGTCATCGCCAAACAATGCAAGTTCATATGTTCCGGTATAATCTTCAAGTGTAAATCTTCCATATGGCTTGCCAGCCTTCGAAGTTCGATGATCAACTACTGTAACAATTCCTGCAAACTTCACTTCTTTGTTTTTTAGGTTTGATAAGGTTTTAAAATCAGTTAACCTTTGAGTACATAATTTTTCAATCTCTAATTTAAATGTATCCAAAGGATGTCCTGAAATATACATTCCAATTACATCGCGTTCTTCTTTTAATTTTTGCATCATTGTCCACTCTTCCGTTATCGGCATTGTGGGCTCTTGCAGCAATATTTTATTAGCACCACCAAACAAACTTTGCTGGTTAATATTTTCATTTAGTTGCGATGTATTTCCATATCGAATTGCTTTTTCAATCAAACTTAGTCCATCGCCTCCAACAGCAAAATATTGTGCTCGATGTGTTCCGACAAAACAATCAAAAGCACCTGAAAGTGCAAGACCTTCAAAGGTTTTTTTATTTACAGCACGAAGGTTTACACGTTTTGATAAATCAAAAATTGAAGTAAAGTTTCCTCTTTCTTTTCTTTCCTCAATAATCTTTTCAATTCCACCATCGCCAACACCTTTTATTGCAGCCAACGCGTATCTAATTTCCCCTTTTTTATTCACCGAAAAATTAAGCTCTGACTCATTCACTTCTGGACCAAGTACAGGAATATTCATACGCTTACACTCTTCGACAAAAAACGAAACCTTATCAATATTACTCAAATTATTTCCAAGTACAGATGCCATATATTCTGCAGGATAATGAGCTTTTAAATAGCCAGTATGAAAGGCAACATACGCATAACAAACAGAGTGTGATTTGTTAAAAGCGTATTGTGCAAATGCTTCCCAATCGGTCCATATTTTTTCTAAAATATTTTTCGCAAAACCCTTTCTCATTCCCCCTTCTATAAATTTATTTTTTTTATCGTCAAGTGTTTGCTTATCCTTTTTACCCATTGCTTTTCTAAGGGTATCCGCATCGCCTTTTGTAAAGTCTGCTAATTTTTGAGACAACAACATTACCTGCTCCTGATAAACAGTTACGCCATAAGTGTCTTTTAAAAACTCTTCCATTTCTGGAAGGTCATATGTAATTTTTTCTCTGCCGTGTTTCCTGTTTATAAAATTTGGTATATAAGCCAATGGGCCTGGTCTGTAAAGCGCATTCATTGCAACCAAATCATCAAATTTATCTGGCTTTAACTCTTTTAAATACTTTTGCATTCCTACACTTTCAAACTGAAATGTTCCAATGGTTTCTCCCCTACCAAAAAGTTCAAGCGTTGCTTTATCGTCAAGCGGAATTTCATCAAAATCAATGTCAATTCCGTGATTTTTTTTGATTAATTTTTTCGCATCTTTTAATATTGTCAAATTGCGCAACCCCAAAAAATCCATTTTTAAAATACCTGCATCTTCTATTACTTCTCCTTCGAATTGAGTAATTACCAAATCAGAATCTTTTGCCACAGCAATTGGAATTATTTCCGTCAAATCCTTTGGAGCAATGATTAATCCTGCAGCATGCACACCAGTTCCACGCACCGAACCTTCAAGCACTTCGGCTTCTTTCAATATTCTTGCTTGAAGATCATTTCCATTGTAAATTGACCTTAGTTTTTTTACATCTTCAATTTCATCGGCATCTAATCCTTCTCGAACAGCTAAACTTTTTTCGCCTTCGATAGGAGCATGAAGCAATCTTCCCAACTCTATTCCTGCTCGTTCGGGAACTAATTTTGTCAAAGCATTTGAATCCGCAATTGGCAACTCCATTACCCTTGCTACATCTTTAATACTTGATTTTGCTGCCATTGTACCATAGGTTACAATTTGCGCTACTTGGTTTCTGCCGTATTTTTGAACTACATAATCAATGACTTTTTGCCTTCCTGCATCATCAAAATCTGTATCTATATCAGGCAATGATTTACGTTCAGGATTCAAAAATCTTTCAAACAGCAAATTGTATTTTATTGGATCAATATTGGTGATGCCTGTACAATATGCGACAACTGAACCAGCAGCAGATCCACGGCCAGGACCAACAAAAACTCCAATATCTCTACCCGCTTTAATAAAGTCTGCGACAATTAAAAAATATCCCGCAAAACCCATTGTGTTTATTGTGTGCAATTCAAAATTAATGCGTTCTTCAATTTCAGGACTAAGCTCTTTGTATCTATTTTTTGCTCCAAGAAAAGTTAAATGCTTGAGGTATTCTTCCTGCGAAAAAAAATCTTTGGGAATTTCATAGTTGGGCAACAAAACATCTCTTGTAAGTTTGAGCAAATCTACCTTATCAACTATCTCGTTGGTATTATCAATGGCTTGAGGAACATCTTTGAAAAGTTCCGTCATTTCTTTTGTATTTTTAAAGAAAAACTGATCGTTGGCAAATGCAAATCGCCTTCCTTTTACAAAGACATCATCGTCAGCAAAATCAGACATTTTGGGTGTGCTTTGGAATTGACCAGTATTGATACAAAGTAAAATGTCGTGCGCGTTTGCATCTATTTGATCCACATAATGTGAGTCGTTTGAAGCAATTACTTTCACATTGTATTTAACGGCCCATTTTAGCAACACCTCATTTACTTTGTTTTGATCAGCAATGTCATGCCTTTGCAATTCGATGTAGTAGTCTTCGCCAAATAAATCAAGCCACCACTTGAATTCAATTTCACCTGCCTCTTCGCCTTTTGACAAAATAGTTCGAGGTACAGACGCACCTAAACAACAAGTTGTAGCAATTAATCCTGTATGATATTTTAGCACTAAATCTTTATCAATTCGAGGATATTTTCCATATAAACCTTCGGTATATCCAAGCGAACACAGCTTAATTAAATTTCGATATCCCTCCTCGTTTTTCGCAAGAATTAATTGATGAAATCGTTTGTCTTTAAATTCTTTTGTGAAACTACGAATTGTTCTGTCAGCAACTAAATAAAATTCGCATCCTACTATTGGTTTTACTTTTAAAGTGCCATCAGCATTTTTATGTTTATAGGCTTCAGCAACAAAATCAAAAACGCCAAACATATTTCCATGATCAGTGATTGCAATTGCTGGCATGTTATCGGCAATCGCCTTTTTATATAGCTTTCCAATATCAGCTGCTCCATCGAGCAATGAAAACTGAGTGTGAACATGGAGATGAGAGAATTTCATAATTAAGATGGAGTAACTATTACTCGCAAGGGGACGAATTTA
>CAMAWM010000052.1 GCA_945861965.1 Chitinophaga pinensis
GGTACAAAATGGACAATTTCTTCTTGGTCGTTAAAAACTCCAACCGGAACATCTCCTGCAGGAACATTGACAAATGTTGATCCTAGCTCTAGCGCTGCGGGTTATATTAGATTGTCTCCAGCTGCTGGCGATTTGGATAGTACATTTGCTTTGATTGTTACTTTCCGATTGTTAGAAACCAATTGCGATTCGGTATGTATTAGATATATTCGTATAGCACCCGTTCCGCCTACTTCATTCTCAGTTAGCAATACAACAGTTTGCGCTCTTGCGCCAATTTTATTTACCAATACAACATCGGCATCAGGTAATTTATTTGTAACCTTGCCTTATACATACATGTGGAATTTTGGCGACACCATGGCTCCAATTATTTCAACGGTTGTAAATCCTACTAAATCATTCCAATATCCTGGAGTGTTTACAGTAAGATTAACTGTTACAAATAGATTTGGATTAACAAGTACGGTAACGCAAACTATTACAGTATTGCCTGCGCCTGTTGTAAGTTATACAAATACAAATCCTTGTTCGTTTGACTCAACTACATTTACTCCAAATACTCAACCTTCGGGTTCAACGTATGCTTGGAAAATTTGGCCATCAAATACTACTTTATCAAGCAATGAAATATTTAAGTATAACTTCACTAAATACGATACGGCTTATAGAGTTACTTTGATAATTACAAATTCATCAGGTTGTGCAAATAATTTCAGTAAAAATTTATTTGTATTTGCAAAACCAACAGCAGTATTTACTACTTCAGGGCATTGTCAAGGGTTAAATCTTCCTTTGAATAATACCAGTTCAATAGCTTCAGGAAACTTTGGTAGCTATTGGGATTTTGGAAACGGAGCTACAGGTTTGTCAGCACAACCAGTTTACAAATACCCATTGTCTGGAAACTTTACTGTTAAACTAAGAGTAACATCGGCTTACGGTTGTTCGGATTCAGTTTCTCATACAACAACAGTTTACGAAACGCCAAAACCATCGTTTGATGCTACAATATTATGCGCTGGCGATTCAACAATTTTTGATAACAAAACAGTTTACACTGGGGGACTTGATAATATAAACTTCCTTTGGACATTTGGAGATTTTCAATCATCAACTACTCAAACTCCTAAGCATGCTTTTGCAGCCAAAGGATCGTATGTAGTTTGGTTATATGCTACTGATAAATCGCCAAGAGCTTGTAAGGATTCGATTACCAAAACACTTACAATTACTCAATCACCAGTTGCATCGTTTAACATTCCAAATCCAACTTCAACCACACCGCCAAGACATTGTGTAGGATCGGCAATAACTTTGATTAACAATTCGTTTACGCCCGATTTCTCACCATTCACATGTTTCTGGGCATTTGGAAATGGACAAACAACAGGCGATTGTTACCCAACTATGATTTGGACAGTTCCAGGTACATATGACATAGCTCTGACTGTTACATCAGGATTAGGAGGTTGTCAATCAAACATTACTAAGTCGATTACAATTACACCTGTTCCAACAATTACATTTAACAAAGCAACAGCTCCATTGTTAATTAATGTGCCTCCACATCTAACACACTACACTGTAAATAATATTGTTACTTTAACGCCAAGCGATTTGGCAAATGCGGGCAACTTATATTTATGGAATTTTGGTGATGAAGATTCAAGCACATCAAACAAACGAGTTCCTTTATTTACTTACAACAAAAAAGGAGTTTATAAAATTCGTCTTGCCGTTACAACACCAGATGGTTGTGTATCGAATTACACAGACACAATTCAAATTTGGGTTGGCGTAGGTATTGATGATGTATTGGCTTCTAAATTTGATTTGAAAGCTTATCCAAATCCATTTGGCCAGAAAACAACTGTTGGCTTTACTCTAAACAAATCTGATGATGTAAAAATTGTAATCACAGATATTTTAGGTCGCGAAGTTTCAAGTCATTCTTATGGCAAACTTAGCGTTGGCAAACACGAGTTAGTATTAGACGAAAGCGCTTTTGGAAGTGCAACCGCTACCTATTTGTTGAACATACAGATAGGCGATGAGAAAATTCACAAGACTTTAATTAAAAGATAAGAACAACTCATATTTTTAATAAAAGCCTCCGATTTAATTATCGGAGGCTTTTTTATGTATTTTTGCCCTTGCAAATAAAACTCAAAATTATGGAACAGATTAAAACACCCTCTGATTCAAAAACCACCATGAACGAATTGGTATTGCCAAACGATACCAATACACTGAACAACCTAATGGGAGGAAGATTGTTGCATTGGATGGATATTGTTGCGGCTATTACTGCACAAAAACATTCAGGAAAAATTTCGGTTACAGCTTCGGTTGACAATGTTAGTTTTGGTCGTGCTATAAAGCTTGGCGATTTGGTAACCCTTGATGCAAAAATTACCCGATCGTTCAATTCATCGATGGAAATTCATATTGTAGTGCATTCAGAAAATATTCCAAGTGGCGAAAAATTTAAAAGCAACGAAGCGTATTACACATTTGTTGCATTAGATGGCAACCGACTGCCAACCAAAGTTCCGGGCATAAAACCCGAAAGCGAAGAAGAACAGAAGAAATTTGATGGCGCTTTGCGCAGAAGACAGTTGCGATTTATATTGGCAGGAAAAATGAAACCAGAGGAAGCTACAGAATTGAAAGCTTTGTTTGTGCCCGAATAAAAATATCTTCGTTACCTAAATTGAGAACAGAATAAAGCATCAAAAAAATGAAAAAAGCACTCGTAGCGCCTTCCATTTTGTCAGCAGATTTTTCGAAACTTGGAATCGAAGTGGAAATGATAAACAATAGTGCTGCCGATTGGTTTCATATTGATGTAATGGATGGTGTTTTTGTTCCAAACATTTCATTTGGATTTCCGGTTTTAAAATCCATTCAAAAACTCGCAAAAAAAACACTAGATGTGCATTTAATGATTGTGCAACCCGAAAAATTTATCAATGATTTTAAATCAGCAGGTGCCGATATTTTATCGATACATTATGAAGCATGTACGCATTTGCATCGAAGCATTTATGCAATTAAAGAAGCGGGTATGAAGGCAGGAGTTGCAATCAATCCGCACACTTCGGTTGATGTATTGAAAGACATTTTATCAGACATTGATTTGGTGTGTATGATGGCTGTAAATCCAGGATTTGGAGGACAAAAATTTATTGAATACACCTATAAAAAATGTGCTCAGTTGCGAACAATGATTGATGAAGTTGGCAGTAAATGTTTGATTGAAATTGACGGAGGCGTGAACGAAGAAACCGCGCCTAAACTTTTACAATCTGGTGCCGATGTGTTAGTAGCTGGCAACTATGTTTTTTCATCAAGCAACCCCGTACAAATCATTTCATCTTTAAAGAATTTATCTGTATAAATTCAAATTCAGCAGTAGTACACGAACAATTTTTTTTATACGTTTCATTCATTTCATGACCCGAAAGTTTTTATTGATAAGTGCGTTTCTGTTGTGTGTCTTTGCAAATGCCAATTCGCAAACCTCAGCCACTATAAGTGGAGTAGTAAAAGATTCGATCGGAAAACCAATGGTAGATGTTTTGGTAACTTTTCTTCAGTCAAATACATTAACAAACGAAAACGGATTTTATGCTATTGATGTTTCTGCAAATAGTACTATTCAAATAAGTTTTTCATATTCGGGACGTAATTCAAAAACAATTACGGTTACTCCGCTTCAACCCAATCAAAAATTTGTATTGGATGTAAAAATGGATTTTGGAATTCTGCTTTTGAAAACCACAGTAATCAAAGACGAACGATTTCGCTCCGACATAAGTACAGTTACAATTGATCCGTTAGCCGTAAAAACATTGCCAAATGCATCGGGAAGTTTTGAAGGGATTTTGAAAACATTTTCGGGTGTAAGTTCAAACAATGAAATGAGTTCGCAATACAATGTTCGAGGCGGAAATTTTGACGAAAACTTAGTGTATGTAAACGACATTGAAATTTATCGCCCGTTTATTCCACGCAGCGGACAACAAGAAGGATTGAGTTTTATTCATACCGAAATGGTACAAAACGCAAAATTTTCAGCAGGTGGTTTTGAAGCAAAATATGGCGACAAGTTGAGTTCTGTTTTGGATGTTAAATACCGCGACCCAAAAAAATTTGGAGCTACGGCCAGCATGAGTTTACTTGGCGCACAAACACATATTGAAGGTGCAAGCAAAAATGCTCGATTCACTTATTTGTTCGGTGCTCGCTATTGGACAAACAAATATTTAGCATCAACACTTGATATAAAAGGCGATTATCAACCATCGTTTACCGATGTGCAAACATTAATTACTTGCCACATTACATCGCAGTTAAGTTTAAGTGTACTTGCAAGCTATGCTCAAAATCGATATTTTTTTGTGCCAACCGATCGCACCACAACATTTGGAACAGTAAAACAAGCACTGCAACTAAATGTGTATTTTGATGGAGCCGATTTAATGGAATATAGAACCGCAACAGGTGCAGCAAGTATTGTTTACAAACCCAATAAAAATACGCAACTCAAATTTATTTCATCGGTATTTTATTCAAACGAAAACGAATTTTATACAATTGAAGGCGCTTACAGATTAAGCGAATTGGAAACCGATTTGGGCTCAGATAATTTTGCTCGAGCACGTGCGTTGCGTGGCATCGGATATTTTATTAATGACGCCAGAAATGTGATTGAAGCGAATGTTATCAATGTTGGTCACAGAGGAATTTACAGCAAAGGAAAACACAATTTGCAGTGGGGAGCATTTGTACAAACCGAGCAAATATTTGACAAATTGAAGCAATGGAATTATAGCGACTCTGCCGGATTTGCACAACCCACTTTGGTAAACGGAAACATTGAATTGCCCGATTATTTACGAACACAATTAAACTTTAATACCTTTCGTATAAATGGATACATTCAAAATTCGCAAGTGCTGAACAGCGTTTACAACCTAACCGTAAATTACGGAATAAGAAGCAACTGGTGGAGCTACACCGAAGAAAATGTAATCAGTCCTCGCGTTCAAATTTCTTTTGAACCCAATAGAAACCACAACCGAAAAATTGTAAACGACAGCAGTTATAAAAATAAAAAACCAAGAAAAGATTGGGTGATAAAAGCAGCGTACGGATACTATTATCAACCACCATTTTATCGCGAGTTGAGAAATTTTAATGGCATTCTAAATCCAAACATTCAATCGCAACGCGCCATACATTATGTGATAAGTGGCGATATGAATTTTAAGGCCTGGAACAGACCGTTTAAATTTGTAACCGAAGCATATTTCAAACAATTGGATTTTTTAATTCCGTATGAAATTGACAATGTTCGTATTCGCTATTTTGCCGACAATACCTCAACTGGATACGCAACAGGAATTGATTTTAGAATAAACGGTGAATTTGTAAAAGGAATAGAAAGCTGGGCAAGTTTGAGCATATTAGAAGCAAAAGAAATTATCGAAAAACAAGTTGATGCACAAGGAAATGCAATTACACCCAAATACATTCCTCGGCCAACAAATCAATTGCTCATGTTTGCCATTATGTTTCAAGATTATTTGCCCAATAATCCGGCCTATAAAATTAATTTGAACTTGGTTTACGGAAGCGGATTTCCTTTTGGGCCGCCCGATCACAATAAATACAACGATATTTTTAATATGCCAAGCTACCGAAGAGTTGATATTGGTTTCAGCAAAGATTTAATTGACGAAAACGAAAAAGAGCGAAATAGCTTTTTCAAAAAAACGATTCAAACCGCATCCTTATCCTTAGAAGTTTTTAATATTTTAGGAGTTGATAATACCGTAAGTTATACTTGGGTGTTTGATGCAACGGGACAACGCTGGGCAGTTCCAAATTACCTGACAAGCCGAAGGTTAAACTTAAAACTTTTGCTAAAATTTTAACATAAAAAAAGGCAAGCCGTATCTCAGCGCTACAACTTTACGCCCTTGCTTCATTCCTGACCTGGGGGAATTAAAAGGAGCTGCTAGTATGGCTTGCCGTGTGCGAAAGTAGCGTTTTTTTACTGCCTCAGAAAATGATATTTTTTAAATTCCGCTTCTATTGATAGCTTTGCCCTTAGTACTTAGCTTGTCCTTATTCAAATAAAATAAGTTGACCAATGAACAATGACCAAAACCAAATGGAAAATTTAATTATAGATTTAAACAAACGCCTCGAAAAAATTTTTGAAGGTGGAGGAAAAATTGCTTCCGATAAGCAAAAGAAAAAAGGCAAAATGCTTGCTCGAGAAAGAATTGATTATTTGTTAGATAAAAAAACAAATCGAATTGAAATTGGAGCAATAGCAGGATTCGAAATGTATGAAGAGCATGGCGGATGCCAAGCTGGAGGCGTGGTGGTGGTTATTGGTTATGTTGGCGGAAAACAATGTGTGGTGGTGGCCAACGATGCAACCGTAAAGGCTGGAGCATGGTTTCCGATTACGGGCAAAAAAAATCTTCGCGCTCAAGAAATTGCAATCGAAAACAGATTGCCAATAATTTATTTGGTCGATAGCGCTGGTGTGTATTTGCCCATGCAAGATGAAATTTTTCCGGACAAAGAACATTTTGGACGAATATTTCGCAACAATGCCATCATGAGTTCGATGGGAATAACACAAATAGCAGCAGTAATGGGAAGTTGTGTAGCAGGTGGCGCATACCTTCCAATAATGAGCGATGAGGCGATGATAGTTGACAAAACAGGTTCTATTTTTTTGGCCGGAAGTTATTTGGTAAAAGCTGCAATTGGCGAAGAAGTAGATAACGAAACCCTTGGCGGTGCCGAAACGCATTGCGAAATATCTGGAGTAACGGATCATAAAATGAAAAACGATGCCGAATGTTTGGATAAAATAAAACGCATCATGGAAAAAATAGGTGATTTTGACAAAGCAGGATTCAACCGAACTGCATCAAAATTACCAAGTAAGAAAATGAAAGATTTTTATCCTACGCTAAAAAATAAATCCAAAACTTTTGATGTGATGGAAATTATTGATCGTTTGGTGGATGAAAATTCATTTGATTCGTACAAAGAGTTATATGGCAAAACAATTACCTGTGGCTATGCTCGTATTGATGGTTGGGCAGTTGGAATTGTAGCCAATAACCGCACGGTAGTAAAAACCAAAAAAGGCGAAATGCAAATTGGCGGTGTTATATATTCAGATAGTGCAGATAAAGCCGCACATTTTATAATGAATTGCAACCAGAAAAAAATTCCATTGGTGTTTCTTCAGGATGTAACTGGATTTATGGTGGGCAGCAGAAGCGAGCAAGGAGGAATAATAAAAGACGGTGCAAAAATGGTAAATGTTCAAGCCAATTCGGTGGTGCCAAAATTTACAATTATTACCGGAAATTCATACGGTGCTGGCAATTATGCCATGTGTGGCAAAGCGTATGATCCACGATTGATTGTTGCTTGGCCAACAGCCCAAATTGCAGTAATGGGCGGAGCACAAGCTGCCAAAGTTTTGTTGCAAATTGAAGAGGCAAGTTTAAAATCCAAAGGCGAAGCAATTACCCCAAAACGCGAAGAAGAATTGTTGAAAAACATAACAGATAAATACAACAAACAAACCTCGCCATACTATGCGGCTGCCAGACTTTGGGTGGATGCAATAATTGATCCCGAGGAAACAAGAAAATGGATAAGTATGGG
>CAMAWM010000053.1 GCA_945861965.1 Chitinophaga pinensis
GTACGCAGCGATACCTTTATGATTCCTAACAACCAAACCATAGGAAACACACGCCTGCGTTTAGCTATAGACATAGGAAACTCGACCTTAAATCCAGTAAGTGCCACCTTGGGAATGTTCAAAGACTTTACCTTGTATTTCCCTAGAGACACTATCAAACCGCAGATACAACTCAACGGATCAGCAGGCATGAGCACAGAAATACACAAAGCCTTTGCAGAACCTGGAGTAACGGCATTTGACAATTGGGAAGGCGATATCAGTTCGAAGTACGAATGCATAGGTGTAGTAGACACCTCAGTAGTAGGACCCAATAGCTTAAAATACATAGTACGCGATTTGTACGGAAACGTATCGGATACCCTGTACCGCACAGTATTTGTGGAATTGAACCAAACAGGTCCAAGCATCACACTAACAGGCGCATCGATTATCGTACACGAAGTAAACACCGCATTTAGCGAACCTGGCTATGTAGCCAAAGACAATGTAGGCAACGACATAACAAGTAACGTAGTGGTAGTATCTACACTCAACGTAAGCAGAATAGGCAATTACGTTATCAGCTATACAATTACCGATGCATTTGGGTTCTTCCGAGTAGCAACTCGCATCATACAAGTACGCGACCGCACAGCACCAGTGATAGCATCCATCAGCAGCAACCCATATAAGCACCAAGTGCGCAATATATTTGATCCGCTGAGCGTGGTAACAGTAGGCGATAATTACGATACCAAACCTGTGATTAGCTATGTAGGAGTAATAGACGTAAACAATGTAGGCAGCTACTTTATACGCTACAGTGCGATCGACTCATCAGGAAACAAATCACCAGATTTCTTATTGGAAGTACAAGTAAACGATATCGTACCACCAACAGTACAACTTAATGGAAGTCCGAACGACAAAGTAGAAGTATACAACAACTACGTAGATCCATGGGTACAGGTAAACGATAATTACTGGCCAAAGAACTCAATTCAAGTAATAAGAAAAGGAACAGTAGATGTAAGCAAACTTGGAAGATACTACCTATGGTATATAGCCACAGACGGATCTGGCAATTCGGACAGCGTGATACGCCAGGTAGAAGTAGTAAAAACCAGCTTACCAGTTATCAGACTATTGGGACAAAATCCTTTGAACATGAGACGTTTCTGCCAATACTCAGAACCTGGAGTAAGAATAGAAGATGCATATTATGCAGACACATTGAACTCAGCCATTCGCAACTTGTTGGTGATAGATGCCAGCAATGTGAGAAACGATGAACCTGGTATCTATTATGTTACATACAACTTAACTGATCCATTGGGCAACAAAGCAGCAACTGTACAACGCAGTGTGAATGTGAGCGATGAAAATTGTAATACTGCGATAGCCGATGTATTTGAAGAAAACTTTAATGTGTATCCAGTTCCAAGCATGGGCATTTTATACCTTGATTTGAAATCTGAACTAAAAGTACAAAGCATTAAGGTTTACAACATTTTAGGTCAGGAAGTAAAAACATTTGAAGGCAAAGTAATGGCAAGTGGAAAAGCTATATTAGACATTAGCAACCTTGCAGCAGGCATGTATAATTTGCGAATCCAAACTACAAATAACAAAGAGTTTGGTAAAGCAGTTCTATTGCAGAAATAATAGAATTTAGCATAAAAGTAAAAAGGCGACCAAAAATTTGGTCGCCTTTTTTATATAATTAACAAAAAAATTAAGCTAAAACAACAACCTTGTTTTTTAAAATTTCAACAACACCACCCTTTATTTCAAAAGTTTGATTTCCCGATTTGCTTTGAGTTTTCACAATTCCTTTATCAAGGCTTGAAACCATTGCAGCGTGATTATTCAAAACCTGAAACTGCCCTTTGCTACCTGGCAATGTTATGGAATCTACTTCGCCACTGAAAAGTGTTTTGTCTGCGGTTAAAATATCTAATAGCATATTTTTAATTTAAGGTTAAAGTTTATGGTTTATGAGCTTTAAACTTTGAACATGAAACTGGTTTACTTTACTTCGGCCAACATTTTTTCGCCTTTGGCAACTGCTTGTTCAATTGTTCCTACAAGATTGAAAGCCGCTTCTGGCAAGTAATCGTAAGCTCCGTCCATAATTGCATTAAAGCCCTTGATGGTATCTTCAATTGGAACTAATTCGCCTTTTAATCCTGTAAACTGTTCAGCCACAAAAAATGGTTGCGACAAGAACCGTTGAACACGTCTAGCGCGAGTTACAATCAATTTATCGTCTTCGCTCAATTCGTCCATTCCTAAAATGGCAATAATATCTTGCAATTCTTTATAGCGTTGTAATGTTAGTTTTACTCTTTGAGCACAATTGTAATGAGCATCTCCAACGATTGCTGCAGTCAAAATTCTTGAGGTCGAATCCAAAGGATCAACAGCAGGATAAATTCCAAGTTCAGCAATTTTACGACTTAAAACCGTAGTTGCATCCAAGTGAGAAAAAGTAGTTGCCGGAGCAGGATCTGTCAAATCATCAGCAGGAACATATACCGCCTGAACGGATGTGATAGAACCTCTTTTGGTTGATGTAATTCGCTCTTGCATGGCTCCCATTTCGGTTGCCAATGTTGGCTGATAACCAACTGCTGATGGCATACGGCCTAACAAAGCAGAAACTTCTGATCCAGCTTGTGTAAAACGGAAAATATTATCTACGAAAAATAAAATATCGCGACCTCCAGATTTTTCATCTCCATCGCGGAAATATTCGGCAACTGTTAATCCTGATAATGCTACTCGGGCACGCGCTCCGGGCGGCTCGTTCATTTGTCCAAATACCAATGTCGCTTGTGATTTTTCCAATTCCTTATAATCTACTTTGCTTAAATCCCAACCGCCTTCTTCCATGCTGTGTTGAAATTCTTTTCCGTATTTTATAACACCCGACTCAATCATTTCGCGCAACAAATCGTTTCCTTCGCGAGTACGTTCGCCAACTCCTGCAAATACAGACATACCTTCGTATGCTTTTGCAATGTTGTTGATGAGTTCCATAATCAAAACTGTTTTTCCAACACCGGCACCTCCAAACAAACCAATTTTTCCGCCTTTTGCATAAGGCTCAATCAAATCAATAACTTTTATACCTGTATAAAGCGGCTCAGCTTTGGTTGATAAATCTTCAAATCGTGGAGCACTGCGATGAATATTTCTGTCGTCATCAGATTTTTCAACTGCTTTCATTCCATCAATTGCCGCCCCAATTACGTTAAATAATCGTCCGCGAATTTGCTCGCCTATTGGCATTGATATTGGCGAACCCATTGGTACAACATGCATTCCACGAACCAAACCTTCGGTTCCTTCCATAGCAATAGTACGAATCATGCTTTCACCCAAATGCTGTTGACATTCTAATATCAAACGCGTTCCATCGGGACGGTCGATATACATGGCATCCAAAATTTTAGGCAATTTTCCGTTTTCGTCAGTAAAGCTAACATCCACAACTGGACCAATTACTTGAGCTACAACTCCTGGTTTTGACATAAATAGATTTTTATTTGTTTTTTAAAGGGTGCAAAAATACTTTTTGCAGTCTAAAAACAAGTTACAAACAAAAAATAGTATGAATGATTTTTGGCATAGAAAATTTAAAGCTAAGCCAGTCGCAGTTTTCAGGTGATTTTTAAAACATTTTTTGTTTGAGGCGTTAATTTAAACCTTTCGTCTATTTGATACGGCAAAAGTGCAATTATTTCTTTGCCACTTAATACAACCATTGCTTTGTTTTTATCCGTTCGACTGATTTTTTTGTCAATAAAAAAGTCGCTTACTTTTTTAAAATTTTTCATACCCAGTGGCATAAATTTATCTCCACTTTTCCATCCTCTAAATTGCAAGGGGAAATTTAATTTATCTGCGTCAAGGTAGAAAATATTTTCAGTGAACTGTTTTGGAATTTTATTTGAAATACTAATATCAAAGCTCAACATTTCATCGTCAATAAGTGATACTATCAATTTATTTCGGTCAATCAACAACTGATTTGTAGATGAATGAAAAATAGCGCCTGTGTTTTTAAAATTCTTTTCTGCAATTTGTTGGCATTGTTCAAAATTGAAGGAATATTTTTTTAGTGTTTCAAACAAAAAAAATGCATGAAATTTAGGTCCAAATTTTTCTTTTAGTTTGAGCACATCAATTGAAATTCGAATTTTATTTTCTGAAACAATTTGATGCTTTAATTCTTCAATTTTCAATTCAAATATTTTGTACGAAAACTCCATGAGTTTCGAAAAATCAGCAAACGTTTTTTCGAGTGAAGGATTAAAATATTTGAGCTCTGGAATTACATGATGTCGAATTTTATTTCGCATGTAATCGTCTTTTTTATTAGATGAATCTTCGCGAAATTTCAATTTGTTTTTCTTAACATATTCTTCAATTTCATTTTTGTTTAAAAACAAAATTGGACGAATGATTTTTCCTTGTTTCGGAAGTATTCCTTGCAGCCCAGCAAGCCCTGTTCCGCGAGTCAAATTAATTAAAACAGTTTCGGCAACATCGTTTTGATGATGTGCAGTTGCAAGCAGTTTAAATTTGTTTTTTTTCATCAACTCATCAAACCAATCGTAACGCAATTTACGTGCAGCCATTTGTGTGCTAAGTTTATTTTTTTTTGCAAATGTTTTGGTGTCGAATTGTTGGCTAAAAAAATCAATTTTATTTTTTTTGCAAAAATCTTTTACAAATTTTTCGTCTGCATCGCTTTCGTTTTTTCTCAAACAAAAATTACAATGCGCAACAGCAAAATGAAAAGTGTTTTTTGCAAACAAATGCAACATAAACATCGAGTCTATTCCACCGCTAATTGCCAACAAAATTTTATCCTTGGGTTTTGCCAAATTATTTTGGCTTATATATTGCTCAAATGAGTGTTGCATTTTTTCTGTGTGCCTATGTGTTTTTATTTTTTAGTTTTGAAACCGATGAAACGCTTCAATCAATTTTGTTTAACATGTGTATTTTTATTTTTCGGCATTCATTTTTTGTTTGCTCAACAAAAAACGCGTGTCGAAATTTTGGGTGCTGATTTATTAGAGGGCGAAATAACAAAATTAGGCAATACAAAACGATTAAAAGGCAATGTAAAATTGAAACAAGATTTTACTTACATGAATTGCGATAGCGCAATACTATACGATGACAGCAATTTGGTGAAGGCATATTCTAATGTAAAAATAAGGCATAACGATAGTTTGACTATAGTTGGGCAATACCTAAAATACGATGGAAATACCAAACATGCACTAATAGAACAAGCAGTAAAAATGTTTGATAAATCAATGACGCTAACTACAGAGCAATTGGATTTTGATATGAACTCAAATATTGGTTATTACACAAATGGCGGAACATTGCTAAGCAAACAAAATACGCTTACAAGCCAATACGGATACTATTATTCAAACACCAAAGAATTCTTTTTCAAAAAAAATGTATTGCTTGTAAATCCTGAATATACTGTACGCTGCGATACGATGAAATACGATACCCGAACTAAAGTTTCCTATTTTTTAGGATCCACAATTATTCAAAGCAATTTGGATAAAATAATTTGCGAAAACGGTTGGTACGATAACCAAAACGACATTTCACAATTTAGCAAAAACGCAATTTTATTTACCGAAAAAAAAATGTTGAGGGCCGATAGTTTGTACTACGACAGAAAAAATTTAATTGGGAAAGCATTTCGAAATATTGAACTCTACGATTCAATTCAAAAAATAAGATTGTTTGGAAATTTTGGAATTACAAACGGAAAAACAAAACGAACTCTTGTAACACAAAATCCGTATGCGGTAAAAATAATGGACAATGGAGATAGCTTGTTTACGTATGCCGATTCCTTATTTCTTTTTCAGAAAGAAAAAAAACCCAAACAAGCCCAACAATTGCGAGCATTTCGAAATGTAAAAATTTATAAAAACGAACTTCAAGCAATATGCGACAGCATGGTGTATGCACAAGACGATAGCATACTCACACTGTATAAAAACCCAATAATGTGGAGCGATAAAAACCAAATTACTGCCGATACTATTTTGTTTTTTATAAATAACAATCGGATTGATTCATTCAGATTGTATAGCAACTCATTTTTGATTTCACAAGAAAAAGGTACGCATTTCAATCAGGTAAAAGGAAAAAATATGAACGGCAGATTTGATAGCAGCGCATTAAAATATATTTATGTATTTGGCAATGCACAAAGTATCTATTATGCCAAAGAAGACAGTATAAACTACACAGGAGTAAATGTGATTGATTGCAGCGAAATGGAATTTTATTTCAAAAATAAAAAAATGAGCAAAGCTGTTTTTATCACACAACCCGATGCTACCATGTATCCGCTTGATGAATTGAAACCAGAAGAATTAAGATTGAAGGGATTTAAATGGTTGGAGAATATGAGACCTTCGAAAAAATAAATTCTGTTTATTTTTAAAACATAGCAGCTTTTACATGCTTTTTTTATGTTTTCCTAAAAATGCAATGCTCCAAATTGCTTTAATTTCAACTCGTTAATTCGAAAAACGGTATTTTTTTGAAAATTAAATATCCTGATAATTAACACTAAACAAAAAAAAAGACTTATTTTCATTCGCTCATTTGTAAATAAAATATCAATTTTTATATTTGGAATTCAATTATTTTCACTAATTCGCACCTCTTAATAAACATTTAATTAACAAATTATAAAACAAACCCAATACCATGAACCTAAAATTTACAAATTCACTTTCAAAAATTGCCTTGTTGTTTTCACTCCTAATTGGATTGAATGTATACCAAGCCAATGCTCAATTTCAAGGACCAACAGGAA
>CAMAWM010000054.1 GCA_945861965.1 Chitinophaga pinensis
TAATTATCACATAAAACGCAGTGGAGATTTCTTAATCAATTATTCATTAACTGCTGGATTTGGAATTGATATTTTGCTAAATCACGATATACACGCAGTGCTTGGCGAAGGATTTACAATAGATGATATGAAGGAATTTTTTATTGACAGTACAGGATTTAAAGCAAATCCAATAGCAATAAATTTTATGCTAGGATCTACAATTGGATATAAAATTTCGAAAAAAATTGATTTTTTATTTCAGCCTATGATTGGATTTTTTCCAATGTCGGTATCTAGTAATCAAATTAAGGCTTTGCCTTGGTATGTTTCGGCAAATGTTGGATTTGTTTATTCATTTGTAAAATAAAAATATATGGTCGAGCAATTTAATATACGCGTATATGGTTTGATGATGAATGATCAAAATGAAATTTTATTGGTTCGTGAGCGTATTGCAGACCTTGAATTTACAAAATTGCCTGGTGGCGGACTGGAGCTAGGCGAGGGAACGCGCGATTGTTTGACTCGTGAGTTTAAAGAAGAAACAAACCTTGATGTTGAAATAAAAGAGCATTTTTATACAACCGATTTTTTTCAAATTAGTATGTTTAGAAATCACGAACAAATAATTTCAATTTATTATTTGGTTGATCCAACAGCTTTTCCTGTTGAAGTTAATTTGGAAAATCAAGAAATAAATATTGATGGAAGAATTGAGTATTTGCGTTTTTTTTGGGTGAATATAAAAGATCTTAATGTAGATATGTTTACTTCTCCAATTGATAAAAAGGTTTGCAGTTTATTTTTGAAAAAATAAAATTCAAATTAATTATTTAAGAAATCCTATTCATCAACTCATGCGCTGTTGAGATTAGGATTTGTTTTTTTTCATTGGGCACATTTACTTTTGTTAGATGAAAAAATGCAAGTGTTAAAAATTTTTCCTTTTCAAATTCTGCAAACTCTTTTATTTGGTATTTTTTATACAAAGTTAAAATCCCATTTATTTTTCCATCGCCATTTTCAATAAGCAATTCATCACAAATTTTCTTGTCATCTTTATGCATTGAATTATACAATTCAATTAAAAGCAGTGTTTTTTTGTTTGATGAAATATCGCCACCAATTTTTTTACCTGTACTGTTTTCATCACCAAAACTATCCAAAATATCGTCCTGAATTTGAAAAGCAATGCCAATGTTTTTCCCAAATTCATACAAATGTTCAGCATCTTCATCCTTTGCGCCACCAATGATTCCGCCAATCTGCAATGACGTTGCAAGCAATACAGATGTTTTAAGTGTAATCATTTCAATATACTCAGTGTAATTTACATCGTGTCTGTTTTCAAAAAGCATATCGATTTGTTGGCCTTCGCAAACTTGAGTTGCAGCTTTGTTAAATACAGAAAGTATATTTATAATTCTTGAATGATCAGTTTTGCAAAGAATTTCAGTGGCTTTTATCATCATCAAATCTCCGCTCAAAACTGCCGTGTTCATTCCCCATTTTTTGTAAACTGTTTCTTGACCTCTTCGCAAAGGGGCATTGTCCATAATGTCATCATGCACCAATGTGAAATTGTGAAAAATTTCAATGGAATGAGCAGCATTTAAAGCAATATGAATATCTTCATCAAATAAATTACAAGCCATTAAAACAAGCACCGGACGAAGTCTTTTGCCGCCCAAGTGCATCGTATAATTTATAGATTCATACAATTCTTTAGGCGTTTTTCCGTAATCTGTATTTTCTATTTCTTTCGAAATAAGTTTATATAATTCTTCGTATGTTTTCATTTTTTTGAAAATCTCTGTACTTATTTTTTTGATGAATTTATCTGAGCTTGAATCTAATTATTTCAAGTGAAAATGAATCGTTTCAAACATAATTAAATTATTAATTTATGAAATAGTTTTTTAATCTAGCATAGTTGAAAATTATTATTTTTTGCTTTTTCAAATCAATTCATAAAATTACTTTTGCAAGCTAAATATCAAATATGAATAGCATCAATTCTCTTTTCGAAAAACATAGATCAACCTTAGATTCTGCACTAAAAGCACTTAGCAACAGGACTTATTATACTGCATATCCAGAAAGTCCAAAATCCTATCAAGAAGATGGAGATTCTAAAGCAAGAGTTTGGATTGGTTCAATTCTGAATCAAGATTTTAAATCATTGCATCAAACCGAAGAAAGCGAATGGAATGGAGTAGAAATTTCGCCTTTTTTGCAAACAGGAATTGGTGTTAAATATCCTGTTTTTACAGTTGATGCATTGATAAATAAAGCTGAACAAGCACAAAAAATATGGAGTAAAACGTCTGTTGAAGTCCGTGCAGGAATTTTAATTGAAGCACTTGAAAAAATTTCAAATCGATTTTTTGACATCGCGCATGCAACTATGCATACCACTGGTCAAGGATATATGATGGCATTTCAAGCAAGTGGGCCACATGCCAACGATAGAGCATTGGAGGCAGTTGCAATGGGATATCAAGAGTTGACTCGCTTTCCGCAAAATGTTGAATGGATAAAAAACTTAGGAAAATTTGATTTAAAAATAAATAAAGATTGGAATATTATTCCTAAAGGAATTGGGTTGGTAATTGGGTGCTCTACATTTCCAACTTGGAACACAGTTCCTGGTTTGTTTGCAACATTAATTACCGGAAATGCGTGTATCGTAAAACCACATTCAAAAGTAATTTTACCAATAGCAATTGTTGTTGAAGAAATTCAAAATACATTGAATGAAAATGGATTTGATACAAACACAGTTCAATTAGCGGTTGGTTCTGAAAAAATTCAAATTACAAAACAACTCTGCGAACACAAGTCAGTCAAGATGATTGATTATACTGGCAACAGCGAGTTTGGAAATTATATCGAAACATTACCTAAAACTACATTTACCGAAAAAGCAGGAGTAAATTCTATTATTTTAGATTCAGTCGTTGATTTAAAATCTGTACTTGGGAATATTGCTTTTAGTGCCAGTTTGTATAGTGGTCAAATGTGTACTGCACCACAAAATATTTTTGTAAGTGAAAAGGGAGTAAATACAAACGATGGAATTGTAAGTTTTGATGAAGTTTCAAATGGTTTAGCAGATGCAATTACTTCATTGGTTGATAATCCGAAAGCAGGCGCTCCAACTTTGGGCGCAATTCAGGCCGAAGCAACTTACAAACGAGTTCAGGAGGCTAAGAATTTGGGCGGCAAATTAATTTTGGATACCAAAGCAATAAAAAACGAAGAATTTGAACATGCACGCATTGCAACTCCAGTAGTTATTGTGCTTGACAAATCTCAAAAAGAAATTTACAACAACGAGTGTTTTGGACCCATTGTTTTTGTAATAAAAACAGAAGGCATTGATGATTCAATTCAACAAGCAAAATATTTGGCCAATGAAAAGGGCGCGCTAACTTGTGGTGCATACACAACAGATGAAAACACAAAACAAAAAATTAAAGAAGAAATGAATTCCGTTTATGTTCCTGTTAGTTTTAATTTTACTGGTGCAGGATTTATTAACTCACATGCAGCCTTTAGCGATTTTCATTTAACAGGCGCAAACCCAGCAGGAAATGCAAGTTTCACCAACTCTGAATTTGTTGCGAAGAGATTTGTGCTAGTTGGAAATAGGTATATGTAAACTTTCTGAAATCGGAATTCAATTATTCGAACTCCATTAACACTTGATTTTTTTCAACGGCTTGTTTTACGACAACATTTATTTTTTTTATCGTACAATCTCCGCTTGATTTAATAATATTTTCCATTTTCATAGCTTCAAGCACAATTAATCCATCTCCTTTTTTTATTTCTTGTCCTTCGGCAATTAAAATTTTTAGAACAAGTCCTGGCATTGGCGCTTTTAAAACATTTATTTTGGATTTGGTCAAATTATTCATCCCCAAATTTTCAAGCAGTAAATCAAATTTATCTTTAATTTCTATTTGATGTTTTTGTCCGTTTACAAGTATAATCTGATGCTTTGAGTTTTCGCTTTTTTCAAGCAATTCAACAGTATATGATTTATTGTCAATTAAAATGTGATATGTAGTTTCGTCAATTTTTGAAACATCAGCATTCACTAAATCTCCATTTAAAGTTTTTGAAATTTCATCAAATTCAAATTCTGTATTATTTGTTTTAATTTTCAACATTTGCTTCTGGCTTAGTGCTTTCATTTAATTGTTGTTCTTCCATTGCAAATCTTTTTTGGAATAAAATAAACAATACAAATCCAATTGATATTGCACTGTCAGAAATATTGAAAACAGGTCTAAAAAACTCAAAATCTTCACCAGCCCAAAAAGGAAAATTATTTGGAATGTTTGTGTGGATAATCGGGAAATATAACATGTCAACTACTTTTCCTTGGAACCAAGTGTTGTAACAGCCATCTGTTGGAAGCAACTGCGCAATGTCTCCAAAAGGCGTACTTTCCGAAAATAATTTTCCGTAAAAAACACTGTCAATTATATTTCCTAATGCGCCTGCCATTATCAAAGACCAACTTAAAGTATATCCAATATTTCGTTTGTTTTTTATTAATGTACTTACATAATAAGCAATAATTCCAACAAAAATTATTCGAAATAAAGTGAGAATTACTTTGCCAATTTTTCCTCCAAATTCAATTCCGAATGCCATTCCGTAATTTTCGGTAAAATGAATTTTAAACCAGTCACCAAAAATATTTATTTCATCAGTTAGTCTGAAATTTAGTTTAATATAAATCTTGAGCCATTGATCTAAAATCAGAACAAGAAAAATAGTAAGAATAGGGTAGAATAGAAATTTGTTTTTCATAAAATTGTGCTGCGAATTTATCAATTATTTGCGCCTTTAAAAGCATTATATTTGTCTTCATTTGTACCCGTAGTTCAATGGATAGAATTTCAGATTCCGGTTCTGATGATGGGGGTTCGAATCCCTTCGGGTACACATTTATTGCTTTTCAAATTCAAAAGTGCTTAAAACAAAAAACTCCAATCTTTACGGATTGGAGTTTTTTTAATATACAAAGCTAGTTGCTATCTGTATTGTTGCAATTTAGCTTCCATGCTTAACGTAGTGTGAGGTACCGCTCGCAAACGCTCTTTTGCTATTAGTTTTCCGGTTTCTTTGCAAATACCGTATGTTTTATTTTCAATTCTAACCAAAGCGTTCTCTAAATTTTCAACAAACTTACGTTGGCGTTGAGCAAGTAAACTTACTTGTTCTTTTTCTGCAGTTGATTGACCATCTTCTAAAGTCTGATAACTACTATCGGTATCATTTCCTCCATTTGCATTTGGGTTTTGCAATTGGTCAATTAAGTTACTGAGTTCCTCTTTTGCAAGTGTAACTTTTTTGATAATAATTTCTTTAAATTCAGCTAAATCAACATCGCTGTAACGCATGGCTACTTTTGCCATTTCCAATGTTGGTTTTGGTTGAAACTTTGATACTGTTTTTTCGACTTCAATAATGGGCTTTGCCGAAATTGTAGGTTTAATAAATGACTTAATTGCTGGCTTGTTAATTAAAGTTGATTTTTTAGCCGTAAGCTTATTTTTTGTAGGTTTTGCAATTGGCTTAATTGGCTTGATTGGCTTGATTGGCTTGATTGGCTTGATTGGCTTGATTGGTTTTTTCGCAATTGCTTTTGTTGGTTTTTTCGCAACAACTTTTAATTTTGCTTTACTAACTACCTTAACTGCTTTTTTAATTATTTTTTTGCTGACAATTTTTTTAACTATTTTCTTAGGAGCAGGTTTACTTATTTTTTTGATTGCTTTTTTAACAACTGCTTTTTTAATTATTTTTTTGCTGACAATTTTTTTAACTATTTTCTTAGGAGCAGGTTTGCTTATTTTTTTTATAACTTTTTTAGCTTTTGCTACAGGTTTTTTCGCAGCAACCTTTTTAACAATTTTTTTTGCAGGTGCTTTATAAATTACTTTTTTAGCTTTTGGAGCTGCTTTTTTGATTGGCTTTTTTACTGTTGTTTTTTTAGCCGGTTTTTTGCTAACAACTTTTTTTGCCAGCACTTTTTTTACTGGTTTTTTAGCTTTTACTTTTTTTGCCATGATTTTTATACTTTTACAATTTGTACTTTTATTGTGTTGTTGTCAATATCTAATTCTAAATCGCTTTCAAGTGTGCTTTTGGTTTCAAGAATATTTGCTAAAATTTCGCTGCGAATATAATCTTGGAATTGTAAAATTGCAGGACCAATATAATTATTTTCTGATAGATACACATTTATTCGATCTGTTACCTCTAATCCGCTGTTTTTTCTTAGTGTTTGCAATTTGCTAATTACTTCACGTGCAATGCCTTCCAGCTTTAAATCTTCATTTATTTCAATGTCTAATGCAACTGTTATTTTTCCGTCTACTGCCACCTTAAATCCTGTTATTTCTTTAGTCAAAACCTCAAGATCTTCGCTTGTAATTTCAATCATTTCACCTTGAATATCAATAGTTAAACTCCCATTTTGTTCTATATTTTGAATTTGATTTT
>CAMAWM010000055.1 GCA_945861965.1 Chitinophaga pinensis
TAGAATAACCAGCCCATAACAGCACCTACCCAAAAGTGGCGGTTCAGTGTTTAAATCAAGCTTTGTGCTTCTATCAAAGTTTGTGCATGGTTGACAGTGAAGTGCTTCTAAATCGCCACCTTCGGGTAGCTGCAAACCGTTATGGGCAACCCTAAAAGACAACAATTCTCCGCAGACAGCGACTTAGTAATTTCACACTTTACCTACCGACAGTTAATATTTTTTCAATAATTCTTTTGTAGTTTAAATCTTTATCGTAATATTGCAATCTAAATATATAAAAATGGGTGCAACTAAGACAGAGCATTTTACCGACAAACAAAACGCCATTGCGACACTTGCCAAAGCATTAGGACATCCTGCAAGGGTTGCAATAATGGAGTATTTAATGAAAGTAGACACTTGTATTTGCGGAGACATCGTAAATGAATTGCCTTTAGCACAGCCGACAGTTTCTCAACACTTGAAAGAACTCAAGACTGCTGGACTAATTAAAGGAAGCATTGAGGGCAATGCGATTTGCTACTGCATAGACGAAAAAGCATTGGACAAACTTCAAAGCTATTTTGCAAAGATTTCGACCAAATTAGAAAAGAAGAGAAATAATTGTTGCTAATTAAAAATCAAACAAAATGAAACTATCAGAATTCAAACAACGACTGAATACAGTTAATAATGTAAATTTTATTCAACCAAACGGCACAAATGTTCCAAGTCATTTTCATATTACAGAGGCTGGACTTGTTACTAAACAATTCATCGACTGCGGTGGTACAGAACGGACAGAGAAAGTAATCAACTTTCAACTCTGGACTTCTAAAGACTTCGACCACCGATTAGAACCAACCAAACTTTTAAAAATCATTACACTTTCAGAAAAAATATTCGGCAACGAGGACTTAGAAATCGAAGTGGAATATCAAACCGACACGATTGGTAAATATGGTTTAGACTTTCAAAGCGAAAACTTTTTGCTAACAGCAAAGCATACCGACTGCTTAGCAAAAGACAATTGCGGAATTCCAAATGAAAAACAGAAATTACAATTAGCAGAATTAGAAACTTCAAAATCTTGTTGCACTCCCGGAGGCGGCTGCTGTTAACCGTATGAAAGAATTTTTCCTAAAATATAAAAAGCCAATTGTTATAACTGTTTCCATCACAGTATTGCAAATCATTTTCGGCTTTGACCCAAAGTTTTGTATCATCAATTTAGTTTGGTTAACCGTATAAAACAAAATATAGCAATGACAAAAATTTTATTTCTCTGTATTCATAACTCTGCACGAAGTCAAATGGCAGAAGCATATCTCAAAAAAATTGGCGGAGAAAAATTCCAAGCCGAAAGTGCAGGACTTGAAGCAGGCAAACTAAATCCGCTTGCTGTAGAAGTAATGAAAGAAGACGGTATTGATATTTCAAGCAATACGACCAAAGACGTATTTGATTTTTTCAAAGAAGGCCGACTTTATCAATATGTTGTAACTGTTTGTGATGAAGCAAACTCAGCTCGATGTCCTATATTTCCTGGAATGCACAAAAAAATCAACTGGAGTTTTGCAGACCCTTCCCAGTTTGTAGGAACATATGAAGAAAAGTTACAACAGACAAGAGAAGTTCGGGACAAAATTAAAGAAGCTGTTCTTGCATTGACTAAAGAGTTGGATTAACTTGAAACATCTACACTTTAGACAGAAGGGCAGCCCCTAACATCACCTAAGCAAGATGCTGAGTTCGTGCAAGTCGCAAGCGCTTTTTTTCATCGGTGTAAACTTTTTGTTGGCGCTTGCCATAAAGTTCAGAACATTTAATTAAGTTTGTAGGAGCAGACAGTGAAGAGCTTTTAAATCCGCACCTCGCTTAGCTGCAAACCGTTAGCTGCAAGTTTATGGCGTCTCTACAAACTTGAAACTGTATCGCTTTGAACGAACATTTTTTGAAATACATGGACAACAACCGACACAGTGACTTGTCCTGAAATAGGTTTACACATTGTAAACTAAAAAACAGGACAAAAATGAAACAAAAAAAGATCATTCAAAAAACACAAAAGCACTTCAGCGAAGCTGAAAAACACGCAATCATTCAGGAATTAATTGAAACCCAATGTACCAAAGTTGAAATTTGGGAGAAGTACACAGGGGAAGAAGAAGAGCACGGCCAACTGCTTCGCTGGATGAAACAACTGGGCTACAACACTGGAATTAAAACCAGAAGACCTAACATTGTGTCAAATTTATATCCGATGGCACAAAAGAAAATCAATCCGCCAAAGGCGGATAATACAGATGATGAATCTTTTGAAAACCTGCAACTAAAAAAGCGAATAGCTGATTTAGAAAAGCAGTTGAAAGATGCAGAACTAAAAGCAATTGCCTTCTCCACGATGGTTGATATAGCAGAAAAGGAGTTTAAAATTCCCATCAGAAAAAAGCTCAATACCACACCATAGAAGCAATGAAAAACAACTTTGCACACATAGGATTAGCCAGGTTATGTGGATGGTTTGGTATCACCAGGCAGGCTTATTATCAAAACAATTGGGAAGGGATTTCAACCACACTGGAAGAAGATTTGATAATACAACGAGTAAAGAAAATTCGTGCAAATAATTGCTTTGGTGCTTCTAATAAACATATTATTAGGCCAAATCATTGGCTTTGCCACTAATACATGGAGTATGCGTGATTCATTGCCGCTTCATCTTTGTTCCTTTTCGGTAATTTTGGTTGCTATCGCAATGTTTACCAAAAAGCAAATGCCCTACGAATTTCTTATTTTCTGGGGAGCAGGAGCGGTGCATTCCTTTTTAACACCCGAAATGACTAATGGCGGTGGATTTGATACGCTTTACGATGGCTATAGAACCGTAGAATATACAATTAGCCATTTCGGTATTATTATTGGAGGCTTTTATTTAACTATGCGTTTAAATCGATTTCCATCTCAAAAAAGTTAGTTGAAAGTTTTTCTATTCACTCAGCTTACATTGCCAATTGTTGGGTTTATTAACTGGTTACTAGGCTCTAATTATATGTATATTTCACTGCCTTTTTGCGAATCGCCATAAAGCAATTCAATATTATAGTATCCTTGAGCGGCTAATGGACCAGAAAGTGAAGCGCCCTACATAACTTTTCCGTCACCCTCCACATTTATAATATCAGCTGTTTTTATATTCCACACAAATCGATTTTCAAAAAAACATTATATTATCTAGATAATTAACTCCGTTAATAATTCATTACATGTCTAAATTTTGATCAACTATAAATAATTTTATTCTGTTTAATAAATATATTATTTTATTAAACAAATAAATTATAATTTTGTCCCTAGTGAATCAAAATAAAGTTTCAGTTTTTAGGAAAGAACATTTTAATGCTGCGCACAGGCTTAATAATCCTTTGTTAAGCGTTGAAGAAAATAAAGCTGTTTTTGGGAAATGTAATAACAACAATTTTCATGGTCATAATTATGAATTAATTGTAAAAGTAAGCGGTTTTGTAGATCCTGTTACGGGTTATGTTGTAGATATGAAACTACTAAGCGATATTATAAAAGGAGAAATTATAGAAAAATTTGATCATAAAAATTTGAACCTTGATGTATTTGAATTTAAGGAAATCAATCCTACAGCCGAAAATATTGCTATGGTAATTTATAATATGCTGAAAGAAAAAATCGATACACAATATGAAATAAAAATTATGTTACATGAAACAGCAAGAAATTATGTTGAATACCCTGCATAACCAAGAGATGAGAATGAATGAACTTAATGAAATTGAGTTAGATGAACTTGGTAACGACCATGTAAGTTCTGCTACTGAAACACCTATGAGGGAGTGTGCTTTTATTTTAAGCGAAGAACTTAAAATAAAAAAAATTGAGGGTTATTTTAGAGAGATAATGGAAACATTGGGACTTAACTTAAACGATGATAGCTTGAGCGGAACACCCCATCGTGTTGCCAAAATGTACGTAAAAGAAATCTTCAACGGATTAAATCCTGCAAATAAACCTTCCGTGAAGTTATTCGACAATAAATACCAATACAACCAAATGCTGGTTGAAAGGGATATTACATTTTATAGTAATTGCGAACATCACTTTGTACCGTTCTTTGGCAAAGCCCACATAGCCTATATTTCAAGTGGTAAAGTAATTGGCTTGTCAAAACTAAACCGGATAGTAAATTATTATGCCAAACGCCCGCAGGTTCAGGAACGATTAACCATGCAAATCGCAAAAGAATTAAAAAATGCTTTAAATACAGAAGACGTTGCGGTTGTAATCGAAGCAAGGCATTTATGCGTTTCTTCACGAGGCATAAAAGATGATAGCTCATCAACGATTACTTCTTTTTATGGTGGTAAATTTAATGAAGAACAACTAAAAACCGAATTCCTTAATTATTTAAATTTAAAAAGTAATTACTAGTGATTAATCCAATTGATAAAGATAAAGTTGCCGAAAATCCGGGTCTTATTGCATATCCTCATACCATAGGAAGTGCTGTAATTAAGCCAGAGGATGTTGGCAAAATAAAATCAAGAGCACTTTCTGCAATGCACCAGCAAACCGATATGCATTTGTTACAGATTAAAAAGCAAGTTGAATTATTAGTAAGCCAAGCAAATGAGATTAATCAACGAATTGAAATAAGTGAAAAGATATATACGGCGGGCATTTCATTTGAACCTTTAATTGGCCATGTCTATCATCTATATTTAAAAGCAGACACATACAGGTTAATGATGGTATCCCCTGATGAGTTTGGAATAGAAAGAGCTGAAGAATTAGGTTATGTTAATTCTGTGCGTTTATTAAGCGATCATACTTGGGAAATTATACTTAACAATAAAACTTTTTTTATTTAAAATTTCGGGTTACCATTTTCACATGAAATTATATCAAATTACAGAATTAGAACAATTAACTGGTATAAAAGCACACACCATAAGAATATGGGAGAAACGCTATAATCTTATTGAACCTATCCGCACAAGTACTAACTACAGAAGATATAGCGATGACCAAGTAAAAAAACTATTAAATGTTTCCACACTTTTATCAAACGGATATAAAATTTCAAAAATAGCGGCCCTTCATGAGAAGGCTTTTTATTTAAAAATTTTTGACCTAGAGACAACTAAAAAGGAAGTTGTGATTTATACAAAACTTATTAATCATTTGCTTAGCGCAATGATAGATTTTGATGAACAGGCATTTGAAAAAACATACTCGGCAGTTATAAAACGTTTTGGACTTTTTGAAACCGTGTTAAATGTATTATACCCTTTATTGAATAAAATAGGATTGTTTTGGTTAATAGATGATGTTATCCCTGCACAGGAACATTTTGCATCCTGTTTAATCAAACATAAAATTATAACGGCAACCGACGGATTACCTTTTGCGAAAAGCAGGAAAAAGAAATTTCTATTATTACTGGTTCCAGGAGAAATGCACGATTTAAGTCTTTTATTTGCAAATTATATGATTCGCTCTAAAGGCCATGAAACCATATACCTTGGACAAGACGTGCCCTACGAGAATATTTCTTTGGTATTAAAACAAACCAAACCAAATTTTTTACTT
>CAMAWM010000056.1 GCA_945861965.1 Chitinophaga pinensis
TTAGATGAATTTAAAAATATGCGTATTGATTTTTTTCTAAATTTTGGAGGCGAACTTGATAATTTGGACTGGCGAAAATTAAATCCGTATCAGCTTTTTCAACAAGTTCAAACTGTTATATCTCGAAGATTAGGGTGAATATTTTAATCGCAGCATTAGCATCTACAAGTTGCGGAAGCCCAGGATTTATACCTGCTTCAAGTGAGTTACGAATTACATTACCTTCAAAAAATACTTTGTATAGGGCTGATGCAAAAAACACTGATAAATAAAAAACAAAAACACATAAACCAAGCATTGCGATTACACTACCTAATCTCCAGAATTTTTTTACAATGAAAGATTGTTCTAAGTTCTTTTTTTCAAGTTTGTTTTTCTCAATTTCTTTATTGATTTGTGACAAACCTCTTTCACCTGTATTTTGATTACCTGATTCAAGTATTACTTTCTCTTGTTGAATGTCAGTTGTTTTATCGCTGATTTGACGCTTTGCTAATTCGTTATCCCTTTTTATGACAGATATTTTATTTTGCCTTTCAAAATCTAAATCGGTTTTCGTGCTTTCAAATGCAACTGAAATATTAGAAGTGAGAATATTTTTTTTACTGCTTAATCCTTCGTCAGTTGCATATGCTCTAATTTCCTCTTTTAGGTTGCCGTATTCTGCCCTGAAAATTTCAATATTTCCGTTGTGTTCCTCTGAAGTTTTATAACCTTTCTTTTTGTATTCATCAGCATTAATTAAGGCGGATGAATAAATGAGATTATGTAACTTTTGAGAAAAAGTATCAATAATATTTACTGGCTGAATTTGTTGGACTTTTGTTTCGGGTATTTGTGATGTTATGTTCACGGCTATTTGGTTGTCAATGTTATATTTTAGTCGTTCAAATTCTGAAAGGAACTGGGAATAAGTTGAAGTGTCGTCTGAAACATGAATATTTTCAACATTGTTGTTGCTTGCATTGTATGAATAATTGTAAGAACCATTAATGGTAATTTTGTTGTCGATGAGGCAGAACTTATGATGCATCATTCCTCTTTCGTCACCTGTGTCAAAAGCATGAACATTGATATTAGCTTCTCTGAACATTTGCTTTACAGTTTCGTTTTGAGCACTTGAGGAAAGAATAATGTCAACAGTTACATTTCTGCTTTTTGCTCCAATGATAGCATTAGCAATATCTCTATCTGTGAAAAATGCCATTGCTAAATAAACAACCTGTTTTGAGTAGTTTACTTCAGAAATAATTCTTTGTTTAATTTCTGTGCCGTTTGTAATGATGTCGTTCATATAAAGTATTAATTTTATTGTTTGATTAATTAAGGCACATTTGGGTAGCTTGTGTTAAAGTAAAACTTTGTGATTTGCTGTTTTTTAAAACTTAACAATCGCGAATCTAAACATTTTCGTAAGTTATCGTAAAAGATAACTGTATTTTTTTTATACATACTCAATTTGGCAGTCGGTATGACTGACGAAGAGTATTTAATAAAATTAGGCAGAAAAATAAAAAAAATTCGGTTGAGTAATAATATTAGTCAAGTTGAATTAGCTAACAATTGCGACTTTGAAAAGTCAAATATGAATAGAATAGAAGCAGGTAGAGCTAATACCACAATTGTAACTTTAAGAAAAATAGCTAATGCATTGGATATTAAAGTTGTTGATTTAATAAATGATTTAGAATAAATAATTATTTGACCTCAACAATCAAATGCGCAATTTTGACAATAGGTTTTATTTTTTTTATCGTTTGCGAGTACGATATTTGAAACCTAAATTTTAGGATAGAACCCTAACATGAAAAAAACACTTCAAATCTCTGCACTTCCAGAAGATGTAGGCAATGATGAATTACTAAAAAATTACATTTCTCGTAATTTTCATATCGTAGCTAATGAAATTTTAGGAATACATTTCATTAAAAAATCTGTTGATGCGCGAAGAAAACCAATTAAAATAAATTTAGAGTTGGAAGTTTTTATCAATGAAACGCCAACAAAAGATAAATTTAAATTTGATTTTAAAAATGTAAGCAATGCAAAAGAAATTACAATCATTGGAGCAGGACCTGCAGGATTATTTGCAGCATTAAAATTAATAGAATTAGGATTAAAACCTGTGATTTTTGAACGCGGTAAAAACGTAAAAGAACGAAGGCGAGATCTTGTTGAAATAACTAAAAAAAATAGCGTAAATCCCGATAGCAATTATTGTTTTGGCGAAGGTGGTGCTGGGACTTACAGTGATGGGAAACTGTATACACGCAGCAGCAAACGCGGAGATGTAAAACGTATTCTAAATCTTTTGGTTTATCATGGTGCTGATGAAAATATTTTGTACGAAAGTCATCCTCATATTGGCACAAACAAACTTCCCGGAATTATTGAAAATATTAGAAAAACTATTTTGGATTGTGGTGGCGAAATTCATTTCAACTCAAAACTAACAGATATTGAAATTGAGAATGATAAAATTAAAAAAATTACAATTGTAGAAAATGGCATTCAACATTTGACTTTCAACATTCAACAATTAATTCTCGCAACTGGACATTCTGCTCGCGATATTTTTGAGTTGCTTCACGCCAGAAATATTTTAATTGAATCCAAACCTTTTGCGCTTGGAGTTCGCATAGAACATCCGCAGGAATTAATAGATAAAATCCAGTATAAATGCAAGGACACAAGAACTGAATATTTGCCAGCTTCCAGTTACAATTTAGTGCAACAAATTAACGGGAAAGGAGTTTTTAGTTTTTGTATGTGCCCGGGTGGAATTATCGCGCCATCTATGACAAATCCTGGAGAGATTGTGCTAAACGGATGGAGTCCATCTAAACGAAATAATCCATTTGCCAACTCAGGAATTGTAGTTTCGGTAGAACAAAAAGAATTGATTGATTTTGAAAAATACGGACCACTTGCTGCTTTAAATTTTCAAAAATCGGTTGAGCAAAAATGTTTTGAAATTGGAGATGGAACTCTAAAAGCTCCTGCACAATTAGTACAAGATTTTATTGACAACAAAAAAAGTCAACACTTAATTAAAACAAGTTATCTGCCAGGAACTAATAACGTAAAATTAGACGAAGTATTGCCAATGTTTATTTCAACTAATTTGCGACAAGCATTAAAAGAATTCGGCAAAAAAATGAAAGATTATTGCAGTAATGAGGCTATATTATTAGCAACAGAAAGTCGAACTTCATCGCCTGTTCGCATTCCTCGCAACAAAGACACATTTGAACATCCTCAAATAAAAGGATTTTATCCTTGTGCCGAAGGTGCTGGATATGCTGGTGGAATTATGAGCGCTGCGATGGATGGAGAGAATTGTGCGATGGCGATATCTACAAACAATTAGTAAAATGATTTTAGAAACAAATACTCCCATTCAACAACTAAATTTCGATTTGTTCAAACAAAAACAAATTGAAGTTTTTATGAAACGCGATGATTTGATTCATCCGTTTATAAGTGGAAACAAATGGCGCAAACTGAAATTTATTTTAGATGACGCAATGGCGAAAAATAAAAAACATTTAATAAGTTTTGGAGGTGCGTACAGCAATCATTTAAATGCTTTGGCTTGTGCTGGTGCTACATTTGGATTTAAAACAACGGGATTTGTTCGTGGCGAAGAAATTAGTAACCACATGATTGAATTAAATAAATTGTGGGGAATGGAATTAATTTTTGTTGACAGAACCTCCTACAAAAACAAACAGGAATTATTCAATACTGTTTTTGGCGACAACGAACACGCATACTTCATTGACGAAGGAGGCGCTGGAGATTTGGGCGCAAAAGGTTGCGAAGAAATTGTTTATGAATTAAATGAACCCTTCGATAAAATATTTTGTCCAGTTGGCACTTCGACAACCTTGCAGGGCATAACTCAAGCTATCCAAAAAAAGAAATTGCCCACAATTGCTGAAGGCATTTGTGTTTTGAAAGGTGCCCAAGAAATAGATGAAAATTTGAAAAGATTAAATCTTCAATATCTGTATAAAATACATTATCGTTTTCATGAAGGTGGATATGCAAAAACTACTATAGAATTGTTGGATTTCATCAAAATGTTTTCATCACATACTGGAATTTTGTTAGATCAAATTTATACCGGAAAAATGATGAAAGCTGTATTTGAATTAGCAGAAGAAAATTATTTTTCAGCTAATTCGAAAATTATGTGTGTTCATACTGGCGGTTTGATGGGTTTGTTAAGCATTCAATCAAATAAATAATTAAAAAATATTTTATTCGATCTGCATTAAATTTTAATTGCATAGTTTATTTTTGTATGTTTAAATTAGTTACATGCAAAATTTGGAACCTCATTATTTATGGCGAGATATTTACAAAAGTGAAGAAGATATTCATTCACCTTTTTACGAGCGACAATACAGTGAATTTGAATTCACCAATCAAGTTTATAATTATCTGTTGCATCCGCAATGGGACGAATTTGGATCGAATACGCTGTATTTAAAAATCATTTTTGTAGATTATCATGAAGGGTTTGCATTGATTGAATTAATTGGCGAATGGAACGATGCCATAAATAATGATATCATGATGTTAAAACGTGAAGTGACGGAACAATTATTTGACAATGGCATAGATAAATTTATTTTAATTGGAGAAAACGTTTTGAATTTTCATGGTAGCGATGATAGCTATTACGAAGAATGGTTTCAGGATTTGGAGGAGGGATGGATTGTGGCTTTAAATTTTCAAAGTCATGTG
>CAMAWM010000057.1 GCA_945861965.1 Chitinophaga pinensis
TAATAAATTTCGAAAGGCTGGAGTCCGTAATTTTCTTATTTTCGATAGTCCTATATATTTTGTTTCGTTGAATATGGAACAGATAAATTAAGTAGAATAACAAAACAGATGTCACCAAATCATAGGTAAACTGTAAGTCACTATTACTGTTAAACCAATTGGAAGTAAGTGACAAATCGGATAGGTCTTTGAATAATCTCCTGATGATAATAAGGGCAATAATCTCGTATTGTTTTGAGATATAGGTGGAGGTTGATTTTGGCAGATAGTAAATTAGAAGATAAACCTCATAGACCAATATGAAAGAAAAAGGGGTGTAGATGGCCGCAATGGGATTCTTTAATAAATTTGATGGTTCATTGATATATATAATATTCAAATGTATCAATCCAATAATTGATAGGTGAACTATAAAACTCGACAGAGCAATCCACAAGATCGCTTGTTCACTTCTTTCTTTGGTTTCTTTAGAAAGGAGCTTTTGATAAAGTTTTTCCATGAGATTGAATGATTCTGTGTTAATTTATTTAGCAAAAATTACTCTTGTCCTAAACATTCTGCAAGTATAACAAATTTGTTCACATTCTGTTTGGTGCAGATTTGCGATGGGCGGGTTTTTCAGCACAAATGTTTATGCGGAAAACCAAACTTGAACCTTGCACTACGCCAAAGTCTCAAACAGGATTATATCTCAAGTAAAAAGCCCGCTCGATTCCATCTCCTAACCTTCGGATACAATCGTTTCGCTGAGTCCCTTCAACAGATTTAGCGCTTTAACGTCCTAAATGAAATGCAATGCCAATTTGTGTCGTCAATAGACCCGGCCAATTGTTACCCACCAAACCTTTCGTTTGATTAATCACCGCTTCATTGTTTGGAGAATAAAAATAGGGCGCGCATCCAACCGCAATAAATGGCGATGCGTGATTTTTGCTGTTCGATTTTATATCATAACCGATTTTAAATTTGATATTACCACCGATTCCAAACGCCTTTGATTTTGTTTCATCATATACAAAAGGTTCTCCGTTTAACTTTCTAAATATCACGCTCGATGTTGCAGAAACAATCAGATCAGAATACAGTCCTTTCCACTTTTCGGCATTTTCGTAATGAAGGACATAACCTAAATTTATAAAATGTAGATTCAACTTATTACTACAATTTTATTTTTAGTCCAAAGTTAAATACGAAACCGTCTAATGGTGCCCAAACTTCGGTAAATTGAGGCGTGTTATTAGGTGTTGAAAGTAAACTTTCTTGTTTGGTTTGGCGATAATCAAAAACATTTTCTACGTTTCCAAAAAACGTGAAGTTTTTATAATAATGCTCTACAACTGCTCCATACGTCCAAAATGAAGGCGTTTGATTTCCATTGCTCAATGTTTGACTACTTTTCAATTCATAATCTACACCAATTCGCCATTTTCTAGGCAAAGCATACAATAAATCGCCTTTTAAACTGTGCTTGGGCGTTAAAGTAACGTTTGATTTGTTACCGCTGAAATGATTGGTAGCATCAGTATAAGTATAACCTACAAACAATACAAAATCATAAAATCCAAACTTAAAAAAGGTTTCTGCACCCATACTTTTGGTGTAGCCGTTGGCGTTGGCAAATTCATAATTTGAGCCATTACTTTGCAAAACCAAAGGATTATCCAAATAGGTATAAAAAAACATTTGATTGAAATTGATAAACATTTTTTCGCCCAAAGGCAATTTATAACCAATATCTGCATTTCCGCCATAAGATTGTTCGGCTTTGGTGTTATTTCTATTGATTGCGAACACATTTTTATAACCCAATATTTCGGATTCTTGGTTAAAAATACTGGCGTTTCTATAACCCATTCCTCCACCAATTCTTGTCGTCAAACGATTTGTCCATTTGAATAATGCCGAAACTCTTGGTAACAAAAAGAATTTGTCCTTAAAAACATAATCACCTCGCAAACCACTTTCAATAGACACTTTTTCACCCAAATCAAATGTGTAATTGGCAAATGCTCCCAAGGTTTTTCGGTCTTCATTCCTTAAATTGGCACTTTGTAAAGGCGTTTCTTTAAAATCATCAGTATAAAAATTTAAACCTGTAATCAATACATTTTTATTCTTTTTGAATGAATATGAAAGTTCTGAAAAAGAGGATAATTGTTTCCCTGCAAATTTATACTCTCCTTCTAAAAATGTAGGCGTAATCAATAAACTTCTATCAAAAACATTAAAGGAATTTCTAAATTCAAAGGTCTGATTTTCAGTAAATTTATGACTCAATTTGGTTTGTGTAGTTATTCTGCTTACTTCATTTTTTTCATTATAAAAATGTGTGGCAGAAATGGTTTCATTATCTAATAATTTAGTATCTCCACCTTGTCTTTTTTCGGTAGTAAAAGTTCCTGCAAGGCTCAAATTGGTTTTATTACTTATATAAAATACTAATTTTGGGTTGAAATTAAATTTTTCCAATTCGGGCATATCTGTAAAACCATCTTTATCAGCATCAAAAGCCTTGTGAGCATTTCGTTGAGCCAAAAGTGTAAACCCAATTTTTTCGTATTTTTTACTGGTAAACATATTCACATCAAACGCCCCAATATGCGAACCGTTTAAATGCAAAATAGTTTCTTCGCGAGTCGGTTCTTTGGAAATAATATTGATTAAACCCGAAATAGCACCACCACCATACAATGTAGAAGCACCACCTTTTATGTATTCAATTTGGCGTAAATCCAAAGGGGGAATTTGCATTATACTCAAACTACCTGAAAAGCCACCGTAAAGCGGAAATCCATCTTTAAGTATTTGGGTATAACGTCCATCAAGTCCTTGAATACGAACATTTGCCGTATTGCTTGTTGCCGAAGTTTGTTGAACTTGAATACCTGTGCTATGGGTTAATAAATGGGCTATTTTACTTGGATCCATCGTTGCCGCTTCGTCTATTTCTTCGGTTAAAACTTCTACACGAGTAGGTATTTTAGCAATACTTCTATTGCTTCGAGTACCTTGAACGATAACTTCTCCTAAATGATTTTCTGTATTTGAAGACAGAAAAATAGTTTCGATGGGTTGGCTTAAAGGAAACTCAAATTCTTGTTCGGCGGTTTTGTAACCCACATAAGAAAATCGGATAATTTGTTTTCCGTTAGGAATATTTGATAGGATTATTTCGCCTTTTTCGTTAGATACTGCCCCATTGCTCGTTCCTTTTAAACTTGCATTTGCACCAATTAAGGTTTCGTTTGTAAGGCTATCTTTTATGATGGTTTTAAATGTATTTTGGCTGAATGCTTTTTGTGTAGAAAAAAGCATCAAAAAAATTATGATATATTTTGTCATTATTATTTAGATTGAAATTAATAAAATAAAGACTTGCGATGCGTTAGCATTATTGTCGATTATCTGGGTGGATATTAATTTTGGTTTGGTCGTCTTACAATGAGGCATAACGGTTTGCAGCTACCCGATGGGCGGGTTTTTCACCACAAATGTTGATGCGGAGCACGAAACCGCCACTTTTGCCAAACCCGTGTTATGCTCAGTGCTGTTGTCTTCCATGTCAGTCCGTGATGATTAATTTTTTTGTTTCAAATTGTTTGTTGTCCTGTGTCAGCCGAATGAAATAAAGTCCATTGGGTAAATTGTCACGATACAATGTAGCTGTGTTGCCTGAAATATTTATTATTTCCCTTACTGTCTGCCCGAAACAGTTGTAAACCGTGAGAGTTGCGTTATGTAAAAGAATGTCTGTCTGTAAAGTTGTCTGTGTAGAAAAAGGATTTGGAAAAACTTTAAATTGGTACGGGAAAAAATTCGAGTTGGTTATTCCTGTAAAACATCCAATGGCTTGGCTTTGACGATAACTTATTTTAGAACTCATAGACAATGAATCCTGGAAATCCTGTGCCTTTTGACAATCATTTTTCAGAAAATACGCAAGCCAAAGTTTAAGGAAA
>CAMAWM010000058.1 GCA_945861965.1 Chitinophaga pinensis
TTTTATTGTACAAATCAGGCTGTTTTTCATGATACTTTTTTCATATAGATTTTCCTGTTTAAACTATTAAACATATTTTAAAGTGGAGCTCTCAATGAATCATGGGGATACTGAGCATAGTTAAAGTAACGAAGGATGGAAAACAATTGGAAAAGTAAAAGGAAATGGAACAACGAATTCAATCAGCAATTATCAATTCATTGATGCCCTTCGAAATGCTCAGTCTCCACCTTTTCAATCTCATGGCGCAATTTACTACGGACTTAAACAAGTAGATTACGATGGGAATTTTGAATACTCTAAAATCGTAGCAGTAAGTTTAAATGAAGAAGAAGAAGTGAAAATATTTCCAAATCCTTTTAACGATGAAATTACAATCAATAATAACTTTTTAACTAACGAAAGTTTGCAAGCAGAAATTTTTGATATAACAGGAAGAAGAATTTTAGCGCAAACTATATCAGCAACCGAGACAAAAATGGACTTGTCAACCATTCAAATAAGCGGAATTTATTTTTTAAAAGTGAATGAAAAAGTTTTTAAGCTGATTAAGAACTGATTTTCAACGATATTTTAGGTTGGTAAAAACCGTCTGAGTATTATTAAGTTAATCAATTTTTACATCAAAGTTCATTCTCATCAACATTCCTTCATACTTCAAAAGTTTTTTAATTTGATCGTAATATTGATACTGTTCGCCTAATTGTTTTTTGGCAAAATACGTGGTGATATTTTCATCAAAACCACCTATTAAATTTTCAATTACATCTTCCTCATCAGGTAAATTTACTTTGCGATAATCTTTCAGCTTTGCTTTTTCGGCAGCTATTGCAACAGCTTTATTCAAACCGCCAATCTCGTCAACCAATCCGATTTTTTTAGCATCTGTTGCAGCCCAAACTCTTCCTTGAGCAATGCTGTCAACAAATTCTTTGCTTAGTTTTCTTCCGTCTGCCACTTTGCTTACAAAATCATTGTAAATGCGGTCAACACCTTTTTGAATAATGCTTCTCTCGGTTTCAGTTAATTCTTTGTCTGGGAAACCTAAATCTGAAAACTGACCAAATTTTACAGTTTCTACATTGATTCCAAGTTTCTGATTCAGCAATTCTTTTGCGTTAAGTATCAAACCGAAAACGCCAATCGAACCAGTAATTGTATTTGCTTCGGCAACAATTGCATCTGCCGGACAAGCAATGTAATAACCACCGCTAGCCGCTACACCACCCATACTTACCACAACTGGTTTTGCTTTTTTTGCAAGTGAAACTTCACGCCAAATCACATCGCTTGCCATGGCACTTCCTCCGGGTGAGTTTATTCGCAAAACGATTGCTTTATAACTGTTATCTGTTCTTGCTTTTTTTATGGCTTCAGCTATGGTTTCGCTTCCCATTGTTTTTTCATCGCCTTTGCCACTAACAATTTCGCCTGTGCAATAAATTATAGCAATTTTATTATCGCTTGTCGAAATGTTTTTGTCTTGAACATTTTTGTATTTTCCCATCGAAACAAAAAGTGCTTTGTCGTTTTCTACTCTCGAAGTTTGTTTAGTAAGTTCTGACTCTACTTCATCGTAATATTTAAGACCATCAATTATTCCAAGAGTCTCAGCATCTTCAGGATGTTGAATTTGCAATTCGTTAATTATTGCCCATATTTCTTCTTTTGTTTTTTTGCGCGATGAGGCAACATTTTCAATAAACGTATTGAAAATACTGCCAACATAACTTTGAATTTGCGCTCGGTTTTCATCGCTCATCCTTTCCGAAATAAGTGTTTCTCCAGCTGCTTTGAATTTTCCATGACGAATGAGTTCGGGCTTCACGCCAATTTTTTCAAACATATTCTTCAGGTATAAAACTTGCGATGACATTCCATTCATTACCAATTGGCCTGAAGGATGTATGTATATTTTATCTGAAACCGAAGCAACATAATAACTGTGTTCATCTACTAACTCGCCAAAGGCAACAACAAATTTTTTCGACTTTTTGAATTCGATTAGTTCGTTTCTAATTTCTTCTAAAGTTGCATAATCGTTTGGGCAAATTCCAAGTTCAAGGTAAATTCCATCTATTTTGCTGTCGTTTTTTGCTTTTTGTATGTTCGAAATAATATCATTCAATCCTAGAAATTTCTTTAATTCAAAATTTAAAAAATCAAACTGCTCAAATGGATTGTTGCTTGTTCGTTCAGGTATTGGGTAGTTTAAATTTATTGTAAGTATTGTATGCTCTTTCACATCTACAAGCTTTGAATCTGTTGATGCTACAATGCCACCTACAATGCCTGCCAAAAGCAGAAATAACAAGAAAAAAAATAGCATAAACCCCAGCATGCTAGCAAACATGAATTTGAAAAATTGTTTCATTTGAATTGTTTAAAATTTAGTCTGCGAAGATAAAACCTTAAATTTTATTTTGATGTATTTTCAAATTATTGATTTTTGCCAGACAGATAATTTCAGCAACTTTAAAATAACCTAAATCATAAAATAATTTAAAACGAGGTTTTGCAATTCAAAAAAGCACTCTATATTTGCGCCCCCTTATGTAAGGGAAAAACTTTACGGCATTATTGACTGATGGTTTTCAAAGCTAACCCG
The DNA here is from genome assembly GCA_945861965.1 of Chitinophaga pinensis. Taxonomy (GTDB): domain Bacteria; phylum Bacteroidota; class Bacteroidia; order UKL13-3; family UKL13-3; genus CAMAWM01. Next base: position 2,609 of record CAMAWM010000058.1, read on the forward strand.
CTCAGCACTTTAAATACTTCTACAAAATATTTTTAGTACTGCGCTTGTTAAGCCCAATTAATCTTCTACATTTGCCCTCCGTTTTTTTAAAAAAATTAGAATTTATTTTTTGATATGCCAACCATACAACAACTTGTAAGAAAAGGACGAACCGATATTACTTTTAAAAGTAAATCGCCTGCGCTCAATTCATGTCCGCAGCGCAGAGGAGTTTGTACTCGTGTATACACTACTACGCCAAAAAAACCTAATTCGGCCATGCGTAAAGTGGCCCGTGTAAGACTAACTAACGGAAACGAAGTGAATGCTTACATTCCTGGAGAAGGACACAATTTGCAAGAGCACTCTATTGTTTTAGTTCGCGGAGGAAGAGTGAAAGATTTGCCTGGAGTTCGTTACCACATTGTTCGTGGAGCACTTGATACAGCAGGAGTTGAAGGTCGTAAACAACAACGTTCTCATTATGGAACAAAAAGACCTAAGCCAGGTGCAGTGGTTGAAACTAAAAAGAAAAAATAACGCAAAACAAGAAATTGCTTTAATATAAATGAGAAAATCAAAACCTAAAAAACGCATTTTAACTCCGGATCCAAAGTTCAATGATACTTTGGTTACACGTTTTGTAAATAACATGATGTGGTCGGGTAAAAAATCAGTGTCGTATAATATTTTTTATGATGCACTGGATAAAGTTCAAGCTAAAACTCAAGAACAAGGTTTGGATGTATGGAAAAAAGCATTGAACAATGTAATGCCTTCGGTTGAAGTGAAAGCACGCAGAGTTGGTGGTTCTACATTTCAAATTCCTATTGAAGTTCCAGCTGAGAGAAAAATTGCAGTTGGTATGAAATGGATAATTAGCTATAGCAGAAAACGTAGCGAAAAATCAATGTCGGATAAATTAGCGGCCGAAATTATTGCAGCTTCAAAAAACGAAGGTGCATCGGTTAAGAAAAGAGAAGATACACATAAAATGGCTGATGCAAATAAAGCATTCTCACATTTTAAATTGTCATAAATAAAATAGTAAAGACTA
>CAMAWM010000059.1 GCA_945861965.1 Chitinophaga pinensis
TTATCCATCGCGAAGTGGATTGAATCCTTTGGATGTTGCAAACGAACAAAGACCAATTGATAAACGCGATAATTATATTAAACGATGCGTTGGTATTGCTGGTGATAGTTTAAAAGTAATCAATAGCCAACTTTATATTAATGGAAAAGCAGTGCCATTAAGCGAAGATGGAATGATAAGTTACAATGTTGCAACAGAAGGCAATTTAAATTTACCCAATAAAAAATTACGCGAAATGGGGCTTCGGGTTTTTGAAATCAGAAACAATAATCAATTAGAATTTGCTGCTAATAATGGAGCAGATGTACTTCCTTATTTTGCTGGTTCGGATTATACATGTACAATGAATTTGAGTGGAAAATTACTTGAGAAAGTAAAAGGATTGTCAGGAATTGTTAAAATTGATAGCGCAATATCTTTGCCTGCTGTTGACCCCAACAGACATTATAGTAGATGTTATCCTTACGAAACAGATTTTGGTTGGAATCGCGATTATTTTGGCAGCATTTATATTCCAAAAAAAGGAGATAAAATTAAGTTGGATTCAAATGCTTATTGGATTTACAAAAGACCAATTCAGTTGTATGAAAACAATCCGAGTTTCGAAATGCGCGATGGAAAATTTTATTTAGAAGGAAAAGAAATTACCACTTACCAATTTAAATACGATTACTATTTTATGATGGGTGATAACAGACACAATTCGGACGATAGTCGTTTTTGGGGATTTGTACCACAAACACATATTGTTGGGAAAGCCATGTTTATATGGATGAGTTGGGATAGTTTTGCCGACAAATGGTATAAAAAAGTTAGATGGAATAGATTGTTTAATGGAATAAATTAGTATCAGTTTTAATTAATTCAAAATCAGTATAAGATTTAAAGCAAAGTTTAAACATATGGTATTGTTATACGCAAACTAATTTAGATTGTCTTTGTTAAATATGTTTCAGGAGTCATCACCTTGATAGTAGATTTTTTAAAATCCTTTGTATTTCTGGTTATGAGAATTTCAATTCCATTGTCAATTGCCGAAAAATATTGAATTGAATCTTCGAAATCTGCAAAATCAGAAGCAATTGCCAAATCTATTGTCTTACTGTCAACTGACAATACTGTTACCAATGTTTTAAATTTTGCAAGTATTTGCCTTGAGTTATGAACTGAATATTGAGAATGCAAAATATAGTCAATATTAGCAAATGATAAAGATGAAACACAGATTTTAATTTGGTTTGTGTCAGCAAGAGTAAATAATTTTTCTGCAAATGAATTAAAAGGTTTCCTGCCTGATAATAGGTCAATACAGACATCAGTGTCAACGAAAACCTTTTTCATTTTATTTCGAGTATTTCTTCGTCAAATGTTTTTTGTATTCTTTCTTGATATCGACTGTTTTGGATAAATCAAGTACCCCTGACAGGCTTTTAACAAATGGAGTTATTTCAGATCCTTTCTCTTTCGGTTCTATAATAAAGTCTAAGTAATTTTCAATCAATTTAGATAAACTAGTTTCTTTCTTTTTTGCGTATGTCTTTGCACCTTCAATTACCCGTTGGTCGAGCTTAAGTGTTAGTTTGGTATTCATGCTTTATTAATTATACGTACAAAAGTATTAAATTAATACGTAATGGCAAAATAAAAAGATTAAATGATTTTATGTTGGATTTGTTTTTATTATAAACAAGATTCAATTGTGTTAGCATTGTGGAAGATTTTTATATTAATTCTTTAATGATTGTTTCTGGATAAGCAATGTAATCTTTGGATTATAACTCCCTCAATTGATCAAAAATTTCGTTTATCTGTTGAACCATATTTTTTACAACATTATTTTTATCTTCATATTTTGCTGGATAAATAGGGAAGTATAAATCTGAATTTTCTACTTCAAATGTTTGTTTTAAGATTTTGAAAGAAACACTTTTCAGTTTTAATTTCAATTCTGAATTTTGAATCCATTTGTCTTCTTCTGAAATTCTTATCCAAAATGGGGTATCTGCAAATTTTGACCAATAACCATAGTTAAGTCCAAAAGTAATTATATACCCATAGTATCTTCTGTATTTATAATAACCAAATGTATTATCTTTTGGCTTTCCTTCAGTTAAACCCTTTGTACTATATTCCTTTGTATGTTTAATCAATTCATCAATAACTTCATTTGTCAGCTCATAATATGAACTAATTACCTTGCCAATTTCAGGTGATAAATCTTTGTCATTTAGTGGTATGAAAGAATTTTCATCAATTACATTACAGAAACCAATAATTTGATCAATATCAGAAACCAGGCCTTGTTCATGGTTTTTCTCTAATTCATATTTTAAAGAATCTAAAATCTCTTTCCAGCTTTGAATTAAAATGAATTGCTTATTACTTAGTTCTAATGAATTCGAATCATCAATTCTTTTGAATTCTATGTTATTTTCATTTAATTTTTTTATTAGTTCTACAGATAAAGAACTTTTTCGTTTGCTTGGACATATAAAAACCAAAACCGAATTGCTCTTTTGTCTTTTAAGGTATGAAATAGGTTGATGTTCCGTTAATGAGGCCCAAAACTTGGCTTCAATTATTACCATTTCATTTCTTTTACTGTCAAAACCCGAAATATCGGTTCTTCCTAAACCCGTTTCAGTGATTTGAGTTTCGTAGCTTAATTCAGGAAGCTCAATCTTTGTGATATGATGGATTCTCTTATTAAATTCATTTTTCGCAAAATCAGAATTTTGTAAAATATAGCTTAGGCTTTCCGAAGCTATATCCTCCTGTGAGGATTTTATTTGGTTGAAAAATCTAGCTAATAATGACATATTTTTTTCTATTTATTTATGGGCAATCTTCGTTCTTTTTCTCTTATGCTATAGGTTTCTTGTTCGTCACATCGATTTATAATGTTTTCCATATGCCAATAAACTTTACCATCGTAATCGAAGTAAATTCGTTTTGTTTTATAGAAACAACTTTCATACCCATACGTGTCAATATGATTGGCAAGTTGTACATACGAATTATTATCAACTTTTTCTTGAACAATGTATTCATGAGGCCAAGTTTCTGCATACGTTTTTGCAAAAGTCCATTTCTGTTCAAAAATGAATTTTATTAAATTTTCTGGTAGTTCCATTTTTTAGATAAAACTTCTTTTTTGAATTTCAAACCATCAATTCACCTTCATCACCCAGCCAAATTTATCTTCAATTTTTGAAGTTTGGATATCAATAATTTGTTGGTGCAGCCAATTGGAAATTTTACGGGTTGAAACTTCAGGCAATGAAAGAGTTTCGCCTTTGTAATTAATACTTTCA
>CAMAWM010000060.1 GCA_945861965.1 Chitinophaga pinensis
CGGATGGAGCACGCCAAATATTTATTGTATGAAAAGGGATTAAGTGTAACGGAAGTTTCGATATTGTTGGGTTATTCTTCTATTTCACATTTTTCTACAGCGTTTAAAAAACATACAGGTATAAAACCCTGCGAACTACTGCTTCGCTAAAGAAAGTGTAACAAACGTTTTCAATTCATTATTTTTAAACAATAATTCGAAAGCAATTTCGTTTTGAAAATGCAAGTTGGTAGTTTCAGTAAATTATCAATAACTTCGAATATTAGTATTTTGGTTTTAAATAATTTATGACCAGAGTTTTATTAATAATATTGTCTTCCATTTATTTCATAGGCTGTACAGAGTTTAGCCAATTGGTAAAATGTGCTACATTAATTTCACACTTTCGCCAACATCAAGAACAAAATAATAAGGTTACATTTTTTAACTTTTTAGCCATGCATTACGGAAGTATTGGCGATGGAACTACTGCCGATGATAGCACTGATCGGCAACTACCCTTTAAGACACATAATACAAATATGACAACGGGCTTTTATTGCTCAATGGTAAATAGATTTGATGCAAGTGAGCCGATAAAATTTGTTGGTAAACAAATAAAAGTACATTTTCGGCTTGAAGAAATTGTCAAGCAGCATCCTTCAAAAATATTTCATCCTCCACAAATTGGAATATAGGTTTCTCCCATTTCCAAATACAGAATGTGTAGGAGTTTTTCCTTTGCAATTCTATTTTAGTAAGCAAACTGATATAAAGGTTTATGGTACTTACGTGCATATAAAGTAAAAATTATGAAAAACATAAATATAGTTTACGCATCCTTTTTTATATTGGGCATAATATTTATTTCGTGTCGTCACGAGTTTGTAAATAACCCTAATACACCCGCTCCTGTGCCACCGGCTGTAAATCCTTGCAGCACAGATTCTGTTTATTTTGTTAATGAAATAATGCCACTCATTTCATCTAATTGTGCAATGGCGGGTTGCCACGATAATATTACTCATGCGGAAGACGTTATTCTTACATCGTATAATAATATTATGGCGTATGTGCGTCCTGGAAATGCTGGAAATAGTAAGTTGTATAAAGTAATTATTAAAACGGATAATGAACGTATGCCACCGCCGCCCATGGCAGCCTTTACACAAACGCAAAAGGATAAAATTGCCAAATGGATTAATCAAGGTGCCAAAAATAATAATTGTATTGCTGCATGCGATACAGCAGTATTCACCTACAGCGGCGCTATAAAAAATACAATTCAAAACAAATGTGTTGGATGTCATAATACGGTAACTACAGGAGGAGGAATTAATTTATCCACTTTCAGTGGCGTACAAGCGGCTGCACTTAGCGGAAGACTTTTTGGAGCTGTTGCACAATTACCCGGCTATTCGCCTATGCCAACAGGATACAAATTATCTGAATGTGAAATAAAGCAAATCAAAAAATGGATCGATGCCGGATCACAAAACAATTAAAATCAGAGAAATGAAAATAATTATTTCCTTTATTATAGGATTAGTAGTCGTCGGTTGCATTCCTTCCTGCTATTATGATAATGAAGAATTATTGTACAAGAATACTAATACTCCCTGTATCGATAGTGTTGGAGTTGTATCTTATTCACAAAAAGTGGTACCAATTTTGCAACAAAACTGTTATACCTGTCATAATAGTAGTTTTCCATCCGGTAATGTATTAATGGGAACACATATAACAGATAAAATAATAGCGCAAAATGGGAGACTTATGGGGACAATCAAACATGCAGTAGGATTTTCAATAATGCCAAAGGGAATGCCCAAGCTTTCGAATTGTCAAATTGCAACTATTAACAAATGGGTTGTTGGAGGAATGTTGAATAACTAAAAAATTACCAATATGAAACTTAAAAAAAGTATTCTTTATACAACAATTTTTATACTCGTCGTTGCCATGTTAGGTGGCTTTTACATTTATAAAGAATATAATCGTACTAGCGAGAACCTTGTGGATGTTAAAGCTGATTTTTCGATTGGGGGTAAATTATTTTTAGATGAATTTCTCACCAACGATTCAAATGCTTCGAAAAAGTATTTGGGAAAAATAGTTGAAGTATCGGGAGAAATTAAAGAAATGACAACCGATGAAAATAATTTTTATACAATTGCATTGGGTGACACGGCATCACTATCTTCTATTCGTTGCCGACTGGATAGTTCTGAAAACAAGAAAACATTTCAAATAAAAAAGATGAATTTAATTTCCATAAAAGGAATTTGTACGGGATATATCGCAGATGAATTTGGAATTGGGAGCGATATTCAGTTGGATCGATGTGTACTTGTAATTAAAAACAATTAAAAAAATCAATAAATGAAAACTTATTTATTAGCGGCATCCATTTTGATATTTCAAACTATTTCGGTGAATGCACAAAAATATTTCACCAAATCGGGTAAAATTAATTTCAACGCTACAGCGAAAAATTCTCCAGAAATTATTGAAGCTGTTAATCGCAGTGTTGTTTGTGTCATTGATACTAAAACTGGTAACATGCAATTTTCTGTTTTAATGAAAGGCTTTGAACTGGAGAGAGCTTTAATGCAAGAACATTTTAATGAAAATTATATTGAAAGTGATAAATTTCCTAAATCGGATTTTAAAGGAATGATTGTGAATAATGAAAAAGTAAATTATTTGAAAGATGGTGCGAATATAGTAACGGTGAAAGGTAAGTTAACCATTCATGGCGAAACAAAAGAGGTTGAAACGGTGGGAAAATTATTGATTCAAGCTGGCAAAATAAATACTGTTGCAGAGTTTACGGTATTGGTAGCCGATTTTAAAATAAGTATTCCCGGATTGGTTGCCGATAAAATTTCGAAAATTGTAACCATCAAAGTGAATTGTATGTTGGAGCCATTTTTAAATTGAAAAAATAGTTAGTATGAAAAACAGAATCATTTTTTTGAGTTTAATTTCCAGTTTATTTTTAATAGATGTTAAACTATCAGCGCAAGATGAAAATCTTTTGCTATTACTCGGCGAGGAAAAATTAAAAAAGGAAATTGTAAAAAATGCATTCAAATCTTCACGGGTTATTAATGGGCATTCGATGGAATTTCTTCGCCCGGGTACGATGGACTTTAGAATTTTACATCGATTCGGTTTATTGAATCAAGGGTACAAAAATTTCTTTGGTCTTGACAATGCCACAATGCGTATGGGTTTTGATTTTGGACTTAGTAAAAATTTAATGGTAGGCTTGGGTAGAAGTACCAATAGAAAAGAAGTGGAT
>CAMAWM010000061.1 GCA_945861965.1 Chitinophaga pinensis
CATCAATTAAAAATGCAAAAAACATTTCTTTAGATTTAAATACATACTCTTTAGACTTATTGTTATAGGAATCTTTAAGATGAGGTATAATATCCCTTTCAATAAATGCGATCATTTTTCCAACTTCAGATTTATCTATAAAAATTGAACGCTTTATAAAATCTTTATTCTTTAATTTAGCGCTTATTAAGCCTGTAGATTTCATTTGATTTTCACGTGGCTTGACCTCTACATCAAGTTGAAGACCATATAACTCAAATTTACTGTTGGGTAAAGAAAATACAACTGGAAAAAAATCAGCTGTTTCTCCGATGCCAGACTTAAAAGTTGCCATCTTGGACCAATCCCTATAAAAATTGAATTCAGTATTTAAGATTATGTTTTCACGAATTACAGACTTTCCGTCTACATTTCTTTGCACTTGAGCAAAAGAAAAAGATGAGTAAAATAAAATAGGAAGAAGAATTTTGTATCGAATATTTTTCATGTTTGTTAGATTTTTGGGACAATTTTTGACTCTGGGCTATCACTACCCTCCATAACCCCGTGAACACTTCTGCTTTGGCTATTATTTTGACTTTGACTTTCAAAATTACTTTCGCCAACTAAATCATATTGTAGCTGCCCATCAGATGCCTTAACAATTACTTTTGTACGATACGCATATATTGTCCCAACTCCTGAACCATTTTGTGGATTCATACATTCTGTTAATATCATATACGTTTCATCACTTGAAACTCTTTTAGAGCAGTTCATGAAATAAAATTTATCTCCATATCCATTTGTATAAGTTATACCATTGGTATTTAAAGACGAAATATATCCATATTGTAGAACCAAGCCAGTTGCAGCATTCTTGAATTTTCTGCCTTCTAAATAATCTTCTATTTTTGTTTGACTAAATAAATTTGAAGTGCAGATAAATAAAATAAGAAACAAAATTGCTTTTTTCATATTAGTGATTTTAATCGGTTAGAAATTTACTATTAATTTCATTTTGGATATTACTTAGTTTAGAATCACATGGGAATAATATTAATTTCATTTTGTTCATGTTTTCCTTAGATTCAGGTACCTTATTCCATGAATAATTAGAACCTTCAATTTGACCAGGATTTCCAGCACCCAACTTTCTTTTATACATAATTTTACCCCACTTCCCATCTACATAGCCCTCTAAATGCGTGCTCAGCAATTCATCAATAGACTTGTTTATAAAGTAATTTTCAGTTCCTAATCCCTTTTGATAAATAATTTGAAGATTATTTCCTGAAATTGTATAAGAAAAATCAGCAGATACAATATATTCTTTACCATTTATAATGCTTATTCCATCCATAACACCACTTGTTCTATTGCTAAAATTCAATTCATTAGAACTCGTACCATTTGATTTGGTGTAAACTTTACCTAAAAGGTAATTCTCAGTTTGTGAATAGGCATTCTGAAAGAAGATGATTGATATTGTTATTAGAATAAATTTTTTCATAAAAATTAATTTTATTTTTTACAAACTTTTTTAATTAATAATTTCAGTTTATTATAACATATTGACAAACTAAAGGTAAGGGAGTTCTCAAAATAAAAACGTACCCCTTATCGTTACCTTTTGGGCCTTTTTTGCCTTAAGCGTACTTATAGGGGGAGGGTATATAAACTTATAGCAGTATTATCATAAAACTTGGAACTGAAGCACCTACTCATCATTTTTCTTATACAATGGCAACTCGTTTAAAGCTTTGGTAATAGTACTTTCTTCAACTATAATTCCATTAAACTCTGCTTCTTGCTTTAATTTTTTATTTTTTACTTCCAATTCGGCTAGAGGAATCGCTTTTGCTCTTTTCTCTTGTGGTGGGTTTAGTTTTTCAGATTTTTCAAACTCTACTACTTCTAAGAACATATCATTTGGCAAATCTCTTTCACATTTACTAGCCAATTCAATTAACTGTGTAGCAAAATAATTATCTACTTGAATTCTCCTCTTACTAATATGCACAAATCTTCCAATCACTCTACATATATTTTCTCTATCCTCTGGACTGAGCTGTTCAGCAAACTCATAATCTTCAATTTTTTTAAGCCCTAGCATAACCGGCTCCAATGAATCAAGGGAAATGATAAATACATTATGATCGCCATGTTTATAAACAAATGTTTCAAGATAATCCAGTGTATTTGTAGGAACAACAAAAAAAACATCCGATTTTACGCCATCTTGTTTAGCGTATTTTTTGGCTTTCTCTGCTTGATCTTTTAAATAATTGGGGAAATTAGATACATCGTCATTTCCTGGACTCTTAGCATCAAAAACTATAAATTCATCGCAAATTGAAATTGTATTATCTGGTTCAAACTTAAACGGCACTTTGTCAATATATTGAATTGTATTTTTTTGACAAATAGATTTAATTACATTTTTTACAAGTTCTTCATGTTTACGCCATGTGTCCTTAAGTCCATCTAGGCGATTGATTTCTTTTTGATGGGCCAACTCCTTTTCTTTATTTCTGTCACCAGTAATATTAGTTTGTAGTACGTCTAAATTAGCAAGTGCATTTTCAGAAGCCTGAATTCGCATTTTTTCTTCTGTAATGAGTCTTGTATTTTCTTGCTTTAAATCGATATAATTCGAATTTAATAAATCGTGCTTGCTTTTTAATATAATAAGGTCATCATGTGTGTCACTTTGATTTTTTTCTATATTATCAATGTTATTTTTCAATAGAACATTGTCAGATTTTAACTCTGTGATTATCCCCTTTTGATCAATTATGAAATTCGCTATTCTTTCGTACTCAGCGTAGGCATTTAAAAATAATTTCTTTACATACCCCCATTGAAATATTCGTTCAAACAGAGAAATGTTTTTTATTTTATCGATAAACAATCTTAAACTTTCAAAATTGGTTTCCATATATTATATTTTTAATTAAGTTTGAAATTTTGTATTTGTCCCCAAATTTTTAATAGCCAGTTATCAAATTCAATATTTTCTTGATAATTCAACTTGATAATTTCTAATTTTTCAACATAATGAAATGATACATCAATTATGTCAATGTTTTGAAGGTTTGCTTTTACAAGATAATAATAAAT